>CAZOTT010000029.1:0-27824 GCA_964582785.1 uncultured Acidobacteriota bacterium
CGTCGACGTTCTTCTCGAACGCCACGTTGGTGAAGGTCCCGTCCCCCTGGTTCTCCCACAGCAGGTTCGGGTCGAGCCGGTAGTTGCTGACGAAGATGTCCAGGTCCCCGTCGTTGTCGTAGTCCACCCAGTTCGACCCCCGCGCGCAGGTGCCGATCTTGCAGGAGGTGCCGGCCGGGCAGTCGTCGTCCCCGTCGCAGGGCTGGCCGCCCCCGCTGCCGAGGCACGTGCCGACGTCGTTCACGCCGATTCCGTGCTCCTGCCCGTAGATGCCGGACGCCACGGTGACATCCTCGAACGTGCGGTCGGCGCGGTTGTGCCAGAGCCGGTCGGTGCGGCAGTCGCCGCAGATGTTGCTGTCGCACTGCTTCTCGTAGTTCCCCACGTAGACGTCGAGGAACCCGTCCCCGTCGTAGTCGCCGCAGCTCGCCGTCGTGGAGGGGCTGCCGTCGTCGAGGTCGGACGTGCCGTCGCCGTCGAAGTCCGAGATATCGGTGAAGCGGCAGGTCCCGTCGTTCTCGAACAGGCGCTCCCGGTCACCGTTCCCGATCCCGAAGATGTCCAGGTCCCCGTCGTTGTCGATGTCGATCCAGATCGCCCGCTGGTGGGCGCCGTCCGCCAGGTCGCCGGTGTCCTCCACCTCGTGGAAGACGAAGTCGGGAGGGCCCGAGTTGAGGAACACCCGCTTGCCCCCGACGAGCAGGTCCTCGTCCCCGTCCCCGTCACAGTCTCCCCACAGGAAGTACCCCGTGGGCAGCCCCCCGGGGAACGCCTCGGCGGTGGCGTCGACGAACGTCGTCTCGCCCGCCTGCCCGGGCGGTGGAGACAGGAAGGTGGGAACCAGGACGGCGCAGAGCGACAGCAGGAAAACGCGCAGATTCATGGCGGCATGACCTCCCCACCGGCCACGGGGCCGGTCCCGGAAGGCGGTCCGGCCCGCCGGGACGCCGCCTGCCCCCGCAGCACCCGTCCGCGGGCGGGGGCGCCCCTCCCGGCGGGCCCCGCCTCCCACCTCTGAGGTACGCCGAAAGCGCCCTTCCGCCCACCTCCCCGGCGCCCCTGTTCCTCCTCCTCCCCCGCGGGCTGCCCGACGTGTCCGGTTCCACCGCGCGATCGACCGGGTCTCAGCCTTCCCCCTCCTCCGCCTCCTCGAGCCGCGCCGCGGCCTCCTCCCACTCCCCGTAGAGCCGGGCCAGGTCCGCCTCGAGCCGTTCCCGTTCCCGGGCCAGCCCGGCCAGGCGCTGTCCGTCCGCGTGGATGGCGGGGTCCGAGAGCTCCCGGTCCACCCGCCGGAGGGCCTCCTCCGCCGCCTGGATCTCCCCCTCGAGACGGGCCACTTCCCGGCGCAGCGGCCGCAGGCGGCGGCTGCGTTCCTGGAGGGCCTGCGCCCGGCGGCGGCGGGCCTCCCGCGAGCGCCCGTGCACCTCCCGCGCTCCCGCGGACCCGGGGCGGCCCCCGGCGGCCGGTCCCTGCCGCCCGCCGGCCCGCCGGGCGACGTACGCCGCGTACCCGCCCGGCAGCCGCTCGACGCGCCCCCCTTCGACCACCACGGTTTCCCGGGCCAGGCGGGCGAGGAACGCGCGGTCGTGGCTGACGACCACCAGGGTGCCCGGCCAGGCGGCCAGCGCCTCCTCGAGCGCCTCCCGCAGCGGGAGGTCCAGGTGGTTCGTCGGCTCGTCGAGCAGCAGCAGGTGGGCCGGGTGCAGGAAGAGGCGCGCCAGGGCGAGCCGCGCCCGCTCGCCCCCGGACAGGGTCCCCACCCGCCGTTCCACGTGGTCGGCCCCGAGGCCCAGGGCCCCCAGGGCGGCCCGCAGTTCCTCCGGCCGCCTCCCGGGCGCGCCCCGGGCCAGTTCCTCGAGGACCGTCCGCGACGGGTCCATCGTCTCCAGCTGGTGCTGGGCGAAGCGGCCGACGACGACCCCGCGGGCGGTTTCGCGGCGCCCCGCGTCGGGCAGGAGATCCCCCGCCAGGAGCCGGAGCAGCGTCGTCTTGCCCGCACCGTTCGGCCCCAGCACCGCCAGCCGGTCGCCGGGCCGGAGAACCAGGTTCACGCCGGAAAAGACCACCCGGTCGCCGAAACGCTTTGCCACGCCCTCGAGGACCAGCAGCGGGTCCGGGGCGCGGGGCGGCGCCGGGATCCTCACCCGCACGATACCGGCGGGATCGGTGGCCAGGGAGGCCCGTTCCGCCCGCACGCGGGCGAGCAGCCGCTCCTTGTCCTTCGCCTGCGCGGCCTTCGTCGCCTTGGCACCGAAGCGGGCGACGAACCGGGCGAGGCGCTCTTCCTCCCGCGCCAGCTGCCGGTCCCTCTTCGCGACCGCGTCCCGCTCCCGGCGGCGCGCCGCGAGCCAGGCGGTGTAGCCCCCCGGGGTGACGCGCAGGCGCCCCCGCACCAGGTCGGCCACCTTCCGGGCGACCCGGTCGAGGAACACCCGGTCGTGGCTGACCACCAGCACCGCGGCGGGACTGGTCGCGAGGTGGCCCTCGAGCCAGGCGAGGGCGTCCAGGTCGAGGTGGTTCGTCGGTTCGTCGAGCAGCAGCAGGTCGGCCCCGGACAGGAGCAGGCGCGCCATCAGCGCGCGCATCCGCCAGCCACCGGAAAACGTTCCCAGCGGCCGCTCCACGTCCGCCGGGTCGAAGCCGAGACCGCACAGCACCTGCCGGGCCCGGGCCTCGAGGGCGTCCCCCCCGAACCACTCGAAGAGGGCCCGCAGCTCCCCGTACCGGGCGGAGACCTCCCGGAGGCGTCCTTCCGCCCCGGGGTCCGCCGCCAGGCGCCCCAGTTCCTCCTCGAGGCGCACGAGCTCCCGTCCCAGCTCCCGCACGTCCTCCGCGCCCGCCAGGGCCACCTCGAGGAGAGGCGTCGCCGGGTCCGCCTCCCCCTCGACCTCCTGGGGCAGGAACGCCACCCGGAGCCCGGGGCGGCGGATCACCCGCCCGTCCGTCGGCTCGTCCAGGCCCGCGATCACCCGGAGCAGGGAGCTCTTCCCCGAGCCGTTCGGCCCGACGAGGCCGAGGCGGTCCCCGGGGTGAATCACCAGGTGGACCCGTTCGAAGAGCACCCGCCCGGGAACGACCCGGGAGACGTTCTCGAGCACGAGCATGGCGGGAAGCCTACCGCTTCACGGGCGTTTCCGCAGGAGGACCACGTCCCGCCGGGCCAGCCGCTGGCGGGCGACCACCTCGAGCCGGGCGCCGGCCCGTTCCCGGAGGGCCCGGGCCGGCCCCGCCTCCGCCACCAGCCAGGCTTCCCCCGGCCCGGCCACCCAGCGGGCCGCCGCCTCGACTCCCGGGAGGGGCTCGGGACAGATCCCTCCCGTCTCGAACGCGATCGCCCGCGGCAGGTTCCCCAGGCCCAGGCTCCCCACCCGGGCCGCGGCGGGAGCCCGGGCGAGGGCCCGGGCGACGACCCGGGGGGTCTTCAGCGGATCCACCGCCGGGTAGACCACCGTGACCAGGACCAGGAGGAAGAGCGCCACGGTGGCCGCCGTCGCCGCGAGGGCGGGGCCCGGCCGCCCGCGCAGGGCGAGAAGGAGGGCGACGCCGCCGGCGATCACCAGGACGGCGGCCGGAGGGAGGGCCGCTGCCACGAGGCCGGGAAAGCGGCGGGACACCGCCGGCACGAGGAGCAGGCCGGCGAGGACGAGGATGCCCAGGGGGATCCCGAGGGCCCACCGGGTGAGCCGCCGCCCTTCCCCGGGGCACGCCCGCTCCCGGGCGAGGCAGGACCCGGCGGCCAGGGCGGCGAGGAGGGCGAAGGCGGGGAAGGCCGGCAGGACGTACAGGTCCCGCTTCTCCCGGGACAGGGTGAAGAGGAGCGGCACGAACCCCGCCCAGGCCAGCAGGAGCAGGCGCCCGGGCCGTCCCCGTTCCCGCCAGGCCAGCACCGCGCCCGCGACGGCGAGCCCGGTCCAGGGCAGGAGCTGGACGGGAGTGACGGCGAGGTAGTACCAGGCGGGCTGGGGGTGGTGCATCCCGTGGGCGGCCCGTTCCACGAAGTGGGTCCGCAGTGCCTCCACGAAGGAGTACTCACCCCCGGAGAAGAGCGTCGCGGGAACCGCCCAGCCGAGGGTGATCGCCAGGTACACCAGGGGACCCGCCACCGGCGCCAGTTCCCGCAACCGGCGCAGCTCTCCCCGGACCGCCAGCCAGGTCACCAGGATCCCGAGGGGAAGAAGGAGGCCCACCGGCCCCTTCGCCAGGGTCGCCAGGGCGGCGAGGGTCCAGGCCGCCAGCCCCGCCCGCCGTCCGGGCAGACGGCCCGCGCCCCACGCCTCGAGAACCGCCACCGTGGCCAGCACCAGCAGGCAGAGCACCCCGTCGATCTGGGCGGTGCGGAACTTGTCCCAGGAGAGCCACGACGTGGCCAGGATGACGCCGGCCAGCAGGCCGGTTCGCTCGGAATCGAATCGTCGCCCGAGGTGGACGACCAGCGCCACGCACCCGAGCCCGGCCAGGATGGAGGGAAGCCGGGCGGCCAGGGGCCCCGGGCCGGCCGGGAGGAAGGCGAGGGCGACCAGCCAGAAGAAGAGCGGCGGCTTGTCGGTGGTCACCCGCCGCAGGACGTGGGGGACGAGCCAGTGTCCCTCCGCGACCATCTCCCGCGCCCCTTCTCCGAAGTAGGGCTCGTCGGGGGCCCACAGGCCGTAGCCCCACGCGTTCCAGGCGAACAGGACCGCGGCCAGGGCGAGGACCCCGGCCAGCCGCCACCCGAACCCGGGGGAGGTCCTCACCCGGCCTCCTCCCGCGCGGTCCCGCCGCCGCGGCACCCGGGCAGGATCGCCTCGCCCGGCGGGTTTCCCGGGACGTCGGCCAAGGGCACCGGGGCCGCCTCCCCGTAGACCCGGTCACACCAGGCGTCCAGCACGAGGAGGGCGAAGAGCGGCCGGCGGTGATCCGCCCGGCGGGCGAGGTGCTCCTCGAGAAGCGCGATGACCGCCCCCGGCTCCAGGAGGCCCCGGGCCAGGACCCGCTCCCGCGCGAACCTCTCCCGGAACCGTCCCCCGAGCCCCTCGAGCAGCCACCGCGAGAAGGGAATGTTGAAACCCCGCTTCCGCCGCCGGAGGACCTCCGCGGGCAACCGCCCGGCCAGGGCCCGTCGCAGCACCACCTTCGTCGCGGGGAACCGCACCTTCCAGTGGGAAGGCAGGCCCGCCGCCAGCTCGGCCAGCCGGTGGTCGAGAAACGGGGCCCGGGCCTCCAAGGAGGCCATCATCGTCGCCCGGTCGACCTTCGTCAGGAGCCCCTCTCCCAGGTAGAGGCGCACGTCCTGGTAGAGGAGCCGCGCCAGCAGGTCCGGGAACTCCCGGCCCCGCTCGAGGGCGCGGGCGCTGGCGAACGGGTCGTCGCCCGCGAGCGCCTCCCGGAGCCGGGGTGCGAGGAGCCGGTCGATCCGCCCGGGAGGGAGCACCCCGAACCAGCGGTGGTGGCGCTCCAGCGGGTCGGCGACCAGGCCCTCGGTGAAGCGCTCCAGCAGGTAGTCCGCCCCGACGTTCCCCATCGTGACGGGGGTCACCCGCCGCAGGGCCCCGAGGATCCCCCGGCGGACCGCGGGGGGCAGGGCGAGGAAACGCCGCGCGAGCAGGTGGCCGGGGTAGGTCGGGTACCCGCCGAACAGCTCGTCGCTCCCCTCCCCCGACAGCACGACCTTGACCCGCTGCCGGGCGAACCCGGCCAGCATCCGGGTGGGCACGATGGACGCGTCGGCCAGGGGCTCGTCGAACCCGTCGAGGACGAGGCGCAGTCCCTCGGCGAGCCCTTCCCGGCCGAGCCGCAGCACGTGGAGGTCCGCCCCGAAGTGGCGGGCGGTGCGCGCGGCCAGGGACGATTCGTCGAAGTCCCGGTCCTCGTGGCCGAGGGTGAACGCCGGGACCCCGGCGCCCTCCTGCTCCGCCAGGTGGGCGAGGACCGCCCCGGAATCGATCCCCCCCGAGAGGAAGACCCCGACCGGAACGTCGGACCGCTTCCGCCGGCGGACCGCCTCCCCGAGGGCGGCGTCCACCCGCCGCGCCGCCTCGCCGAGGTCGCGGGGGCGGTCCGGGAGACGGCGGCCGTCCAGGAAGGCCGCCAGGTCCCACCATGGCTCGATCCGCAGGCGGCGGCCGTCCCAGAGCAGGCGGTGGCCCGGGGGCAGCTTCCGGATCGCCGCCACCGGGGTGTACGGAGCGGGGAAGAAGCCGTGGAGGAGGAACCGCCGCAGGCCCACCGGGTCGAGGGAGCGGTCGAGGCCCGGGACCGCCAGAAGGGCCCGCAGCTCCGAGGCGAAAAGCAGCCGCCGGCCCAGGAGGGCGAAGAAGAGGGGCTTCTCCCCGGCCCGGTCCCGGGCCAGGAGGAGCACCCGGCGGCGGGCGTCGTGGACGGCGAGGGCGAACATCCCGTCCAGGTACCGGGGAAGGTCCGGCCCGTGTTCCTCCCAGAGATGGGGAACGACCCCGGTGTCCAGCCGGCCTTCGAGCCGGTGCCCGCGGGCGAGGAGCCCCCGCCGCGTCTCGTCCGCGTCGTAGATCTCCCCGTTGACCACCGCCCGGACGGTCCCGTCCTCGTTCGCGAGGACGCGGGCCGGCCGCCGCGGGTCGACGATCGCCAGCCGGCAGAAACCGAGGGCGCAGCCCGGTGCCGCGGCGAACGCCACCCCGTCGGGCCCCCGGTGGGGGATCGTCCCGATCATCCGCCGGACGAGTTCCCGGCCGGCCTCCCGGCCCGGGTTCCCGCCGGCAACCCCGGCGATTCCGCACATGGCACCTTCCGGGCCGCCCCGCGGGCGGCGACGCTCTCCAAGGTACCACGGGGCTCGCGATTGTCAGGCGGCGGCGCCCGCTCCCGCCCCGGCCTCGTACAGGCGGAGCAGGGTGGCCCCCATCCCGACCACCGTGACGAGGAGCCCCACCAGGCCCCCGAGCCACGGGACGAGTCCGACGGCCCAGGTCGCCAGCACCCCGGCGAGGAGCGCCAGGACGGGATGGGCGGTCCGGTGCAGCAGGGGCCGCAGCAGGAGCCCGCCCGCGATCGCCTTGCCGACCACTCCCCCGAAGAACAGGAGGGCCCCCAGCAGGCACCAGATCCCGAACCCCAGCGGCAGCATGAGGAACGGGAAGATGCAGATCACCCCGAGCACCAGGAGGAGCAGGAGCGCCACGAGCCCCGTCCCGAAGCTGGCCCCGAGCCCTCCGCGTTCCACGCACCGTTGCACGGCCCCGGCGAGGAACCGCCGCGACAGGAGGTAGAGCAGGACCCCCGTGACCAGGCTGACGAACGCCAGGTACCCGTGGAAGAGGACGCGCCAGGCGAACCCGAGCCCCGGGGAAAGGAGGGAGCGGATCGAGATCGCCGATCTCCCCCCGGTCTTCTCCGCTTCCCGCGCCCGCCCGAGGTCGACCCGGGTCACCTTCCCCGCCACGGTCCCCGCCGGGACCCGCGGATCCGAGCGGGTGTCGTACTCGAGGTCCCCCGCCACGCGGCAGCCCGGCCGGATCTCGAGCTCGTCGCAGTCGACCCGCACCGTCCCCCCGATCCGCCCGGCGAGGACGACCTTCCCGGCGGTCACCCGGATCGGGCCGGCCACGTTCCCGCCGACCTGCACGTGCCCCCCGCTGGCGTACAGCGTGCCCCCGATCCGCGCCCCCTGCCCGAGGACGACGCGCGCGCCCATCAGGAGGGCGTTCCTCCCCACCTCGCCCCGCACGACGACGTTGGCCCCGCTCGCCCGCAGGTCACCGTCGACGGTCCCGGCGACGACCACCTGGGCCCCTCCCGCCCCCAGGTCCCCCCCGACCCGGCCCGTCACCCGGACCTCCCGGGCGGCCGCCCAGGCGTCTCCCGAGACCGTCCCGTCGACCCGCACGCTGCCGGCGAAGGCGTACAGGTCCCCGGGGACGGTTTCCCCCGCCCCGACCACCACCGCCTCGCCGCTCGCCGCGTGGATCGTCCCCAGGTCGAAGACCTCCTCCCCCGGGTGCCCGGCCGGCCGGGCCCCGGAGGCCGCCGCCGGCAGGCCGGCGAGGACGGCAAGCAGCGCGGCGATCGTCAGTTTCCCGGTCATCGTCGTCTCCCGGATCCCTCGGCGGGGAGGGATCCTGCACGGACATCCTGCTGCTTCCCGCGCGACACGGGAAGCGATTCCTGCCGGAGGGTCCTCTTCCCGGCCCGAGCGGTCTCCCGCCCGCCCACCGGTTCAGAACCCCAGGTCCCGCCGGACGAGCCTCGCCCGCCGGCGGGAAAGGGGCACCCGGGTGCCCTCCGGGTCGTCCATCTCCAGCACGAAGTTCCCCGACGCTCCCGGGTGCACCGCCCGCACGTGGGCGAGGTTCACCAGGGCCGAGCGGTGGGTGCGGCGGAAGCCGTGGGGGGCCAGCTCCTCCTCCATTTCCTGCAGCGTCCGCGGCACCAGGAAGGAGGCTCCCCCGCTCCAGGCGAAGACCAGCGTGTGGTCGGCCGACAGGTGGGTCACCCGCGCCGGGTCCAGGAGCACGATCCGGTTCCGCTTGCGCGCGACGATCCGGAAGGGACGTTCGCCCGGCCGGGCCAGCAGGCGCTGCAGGCCCGGCTGGACCCCTTCCTTCTCTCGCCGCCGCTCCAGCCGGTCCAGGGCCACGGCGAGGCGGTCCTCGTCGACCGGCTTGACCAGGTAGTCCACCGCGTCCGCCTCGAAGGCGCGCACGGCGTAGTCGTCGTAGGCGGTGACGAAGATGACCCCCGGGACCTCCTCGAGCCGGTGGAGCACGTCGAACCCGTCCCCTCCCGGCAACCGGATGTCCAGGAAGACCACGTCCGGCCGGTGGTGCCGGATCTTGGCCACCGCGTCCCGGACCGTGTCGGCCTCCCCGACCACGGCCACCCGTCCGTCCGCTTCCAGCAGCCGCCGGAGCCGCCGCCGGGCGGGGGGTTCGTCCTCGACGAGAACCGCCGTCCACTTCCCGGCCTTCCCCATCTTCCCGTTCGTCACCGTTTTTCCTCCCGCTTCCCCGCGCCGGGGAAGACGATCCGTGCCT
Organism: uncultured Acidobacteriota bacterium; assembly: GCA_964582785.1. Taxonomy (GTDB): domain Bacteria; phylum Acidobacteriota; class Polarisedimenticolia; order J045; family J045; genus JAMOQA01. The sequence continues at coordinate 8,988 of CAZOTT010000029.1, forward strand.
CGGTCCCGACCCCGCCCGGGCCCGGCCCGACGGTGAGCGTGCCTCCCCCCGCCGCCGCCACCCGGGCCGCCACGTTCTCGAGGGCGTGCCCCCGGGGGGGCTCCCGCCCGGCGCATCCCGGGCCGGGTCCCCGGTCGACGACCCGCAGCACCAGCCCGTCCTCCTCCAGCGTCGCCCGGACCAGGATCCACCCCTCGCCCGTTTCCGGGTCCCGCCCGTGGGCCACGGCGTTTTCCACCAGCGGCTGGAGGACCAGGGGCGGAACGCGCCGATCCGCCAGGGAGTCGTCCGCCCGCACTTCCCAGCGGAGCTTCTCGCCGAACCGGGCCTGCTCGATCTCCAGGTAGGCGGCGATGAAGTCCAGTTCCTCGCCGAGGGGAACGTCCCGCTCCCGCCCCCGGCGGAACGCGTAGCGGAACAGGCCCGCGAAGCGCTGCAGCAGGCGCTCGGCCGCCGCGGGGTCCTCGCCCACCAGGGCCGCCACCGTGTTCAGCGCGTTGAAGAAGAAATGGGGATGGATCCGGGCCTGGAGCGCCCGCAGCTCCGCCCGGGCCGCCCGCTCCCGCGCCTCGGCCTGGGCCAGCCGCTCCGCGGTGAGCTGCTCGCGCGCCCGGTGCAGCCTTGCCGCGAGGTCCTCGTACAGGAAGACGAGGGAGCCCGCCACGACCGCGAGCAGGCCGTTCAGGGAACCGACGAGGAGCACGAGGCGCACCTGGTGGAGGGTGAAGCGGGGATAGACCCAGAACCCGAGGGCCGTCGTAGCGAAGGCCCCGCCGGCCAGGGCCAGCACCGCGACCGTCGCCCGGAGGGGAAAGGCGAAGACCTGGAGCCGCGGCAGGATTTCCCGCCCGACCAGGGTGGCGAGCAGGCCGGCCACGACCCCGGTGACCATCCCGATCACGATGAGGGGCGCCGCCAGGGCGCCTTCCAGCAGGCCGGCGACGAGGCCGACCAGGGCGCCGAGTCCTCCCCCGAGCCCGCCCGCGACCACCAGCTCGACGGCGAGGCGGACCGGCCGGCGGCGCACCAGTTCCCGGGCCTCGATCATCCTTCGCCGCCTCCCGCCGGCGAACGCTGCAGGACGACCACCGTCGTGTCGTCCGCGGGGGGGCCCTCCCCCGCGTGCTCGTCCAGCGCCGCCAGGATCCGCCCGAGGATCTCCTCCGCACCCCGGCCCCGGCAGGCGGCGACGACGCGGGCGAGGCGTTCGCGGCCGAACTGGTCGTCCGGGTCCTCCCGCCCCGGGGCCTCCATCACCCCGTCCGTGTACACGACGAGGACTTCGCCCGGCTCGATGGCCCCCTCCCCTTCCCCGTAGGGGAGGCCCGGCATGACGCCGAGGGGGAGGCCACCCTCCCCGAGCCACCGGGAGCCCGCGGCGCCGTCCAGGAGGGGCGGAGGGTGCCCCGCCAGCGCCCAGCGGACCCGGCCCGTGGCCGGGTCGAGGACGATCCAGGCGAGGGTCACGAACCGGGAGGGAGCCGTCCGGGCATCGACCATCCGGGACAGTTCCGCCAGCAGTTCCGCCGGGCGATCGACCCGGGGCGCCAGCGCCTCGAGCATCGCCTGGAAGTTGGCCCCGAGCAGGGCGGCCGCGATCCCCTTGCCGGTCACGTCCGCCACCGCGATCCCGAGCGTTCCCCCCGGCAGGGGAACGAAGCCGACGAAGTCACCCCCCACCGAGCGGGCCGGAACGAAGGAGAAGGCGATCTCGAACCCCGGCAGGCGGGGGGGCTCGCCCGGAAGCAGCCCCTGCTGGACCTCCCGCGCCAGCGCCATCTCCCGCTCCAGCACCTCCTTTTCCCGCAGTTCCGCGAAGGCCCGTTCCAGCGATCGCCGCATGGTGTCCCACGCGGCGAGGCCACCACCCACGACCAGGGCCAGCACGACGTTCGCCGCCACCAGGGCGACGAACTGGACCGGCCGGGCGAAGACGACCCCCGGCCGCAGGATCACCGCGAGGGCGCTGGCGGCGAAGGCGGCGCCGACGAACGTCAGCACCTGGAACGCCGTCCGCGCCAGGGGATGGAAATCCGCGAGCAGGGGGAATGCCCAGCGGGCGCCGACCAGGGCGGTCAGGCCGACGATCTCGGCGAAGAGCACCCCCTGGCCGACGAACCACGGGTCGAACGGTTCCCCGGTCCCGGTCGCCACGATCACCCCGACGGCCCCCGCGACGGCCGCTCCCAGCACCGCGGCCCCCAGGACCCGGGCGAGGAACCCCGGGGCGCGGGCGGGGACGGACGGACGGGCCGCGACGGTCATGGCGGAGGGAGGGTACACCAGGACCCGGTCCGCGGGGCTCCCCTCCCCGGCGAGCGGCGCGTTCCCCCGGGCCGCCGGTCCCGGTATGCTGGAACCGGAGGAGACCGTGCCCGATGAACCGTCATCCCCTGCCCGATCGCCGTTCCTTCCTCGCCTTCCTCGCCGCCGCGGGGATCCTCTCCCCGGCCGCGGCGGCGGGGGAGCAACCGCCACCGGCCGGGGCATCCGGCCGGCCGGCGCAGCGCCGCCCGCCCGGCGCCCCCACGGCCTGGACCACGCGGCCGCGCCCCTGGTCGGAAGCTCCGCGGGGACCCGCCCGGGGGCCCGTCCTCGCGGCCACCTGGAGCTGGGGCCCGACCGTCTGCGAGATCGGGGCCCGGGTCCTCGCCGCCGGGGGAGACCTGCTCGACGCCCTCGAGCAGGGGATCAATGCCGTCGAGCTGGACCCGGCCGTCACCTCGGTCGGCCTGGGCGGCCTCCCCGACGAGGACGGCCGCGTCACGCTGGATGCGATGATCATGCGCGGCTCGGACCTCGCCACCGGGGCGGTCGCCGCCCTCGAGGAGGTGCCGGTGGCGGTCTCGGTGGCGCGGCAGGTGATGGAGCGGACCCGCCACGTCCTGCTCGTCGGGGAGGGGGCGCGGACCTTCGCCCTGCGCTGCGGCTTTCACCCGCGGGAGCTGCTCACCGAGGCGGGCCGGGCCCGCTGGCTCGCCTGGCGCAGCTCCCTGTCCCCGCGGGACAACTGGGTCTCCCCCGGGGAGGACCACGACACGGTGGGGGCGGTCGGCCTGGACGGCCGGGGGGAGGCCGCCTGCGCCGTCTCCACCTCGGGCCTCGCCTTCAAGATTCACGGGCGGGTGGGCGACAGCCCGATCGTCGGAGCGGGCGGCTACGCCGATGCGGCCGCGGGCGCCGCCGCGGCGACGGGGGTCGGGGAGGAGGCGATCCGCCTGTCCGCCTGCCATGCCGTCGTCGAGGGGATGCGGGCCGGCCTCGACCCGACCGCGGCGGTCCGGCACGTCCTGGTGCGCCACCGCCGGATCCGGCCCGGGTTTTCCGCCCAGCTGGCGATCGTCGCGGTCCGGGCGGACGGCCGGGTCGGTGCCGCGGCGCTCCATTCCGGCTTCATCGTCGGAATCCACCGGGAGGGCCGGACGGGCCTCTACGAGGTTCCACCGTTATCCTGACCCGCGCCGCCGGCGAGCGGCGAGAGGAACGGCGATGGCGAAGAAACGGACGCGGACGGCCGGCACGCGGTCCGCCGCCGAGCGGGGCGAGGGAGCGCGGGCCGACAAGGAAACCCTGGATCGGAAGACGCTGGCGGCCATCACCGGCACCGCGGAGCGGGTCCACCGGAAGATCCTCGCCGGCCAGAAACCGGAGATGTCGTTCCCGGTGCGCAGCCTGGGGAACGTCCGGTACGACCGGAAGAAGGGCTACTTCGAGATCGGGCGTTCCCGGAAGAGCCGGACGCTGACCGTCTCGACCGTGCGGACGTTCGCCCAGACCCTGCGGATGATGGCCCTCTCGAAGGAGCTGGTGGAGACCGACGACTTCGCCACCAAGCGGGACGCGTACTACCAGTCGAAGAACTGGGGCGAGGCGGCCTTCGCCGAGCAGTCCGAGTCCGACACGGTGATGGACGACATCGAGGCCCTCTTCTCCGTCGACGGGATCTCGCGGGAACAGCTCCGGTTCATCCCCGACGAGCACGGGGGGGCGGTCGCGGGCCGCCTGGTCGTCTACGACCCGGACTACGAGACCGGGCAGGTCCACCGGATCGACTGCACCCAGTTCGGCTCCGGGGCCTACTCGATCCCGTCCCTCGTCGAGCACCTCAGCTTCGAAACCGACGCCGAGTTCATCCTCGCCATCGAGACCGGCGGCATGTTCCAGCGGCTCCAGAGCCACCGCTTCTGGGAGAAGGCGAACTGCATCCTCGTCTCGATGGCGGGGGTTCCCACCCGGGCGACGCGCCGCTTCATCCGCAAGCTCTCGGACGAGTGCCGCCTGCCGGTCTACGCCTTCGTCGACTGTGACCCGTACGGGATCTCCAACATCTACCGGACCCTGAAGGTGGGCTCGGGGAACGCCGCCCACATCTCGCGGTTCTTCTGCGTGCCCCGGGCACGGTTCCTCGGTGTGACACCGCAGGACATCGTGGACTACGACCTGCCGACCCATCCCCTGAAGGAGGTCGACATCAAGCGGGCCAAGGACGCGCTGCGCAACGACCCGTTCTTCCAGGCGCATCCCGCGTGGGTGAAGGCGCTCCGACAGCTGCTGAAGATGGGGGTGCGCGCCGAGCAGCAGGCGCTGGCCAAGTGGGGGCTGAACTACGTCCTGGAGGAGTACCTGCCCCGCAAGCTGCGGCAGGTCTCCCGCTTCCTGCCCTGACCGCCATCAGGCGGGAACGCGCCGGCCGCCGGGGCGCATCCCGGCGCCCGCCGCCGGCAGGAAGACACGGAAGGTCGTTCCCCGCCCCACCACCGAGGTGAAGACGACCCGCCCCCCGGCCTCCTCCACGAGCTGGCGGCAGATCGGCAGCCCGAGGCCCGACCCCCCTTCCCGGGTGGTGAAGTGGAACTCGAAGACGCTGTCCCGGTGCTCCGGCGGAATCCCCTCCCCGGTGTCCGACACCTCGATCACGGCCCCCATCGCGGTCCGTTCCGCGCGCAGGACCAGCCGCCCCCCCCGCGGCATCGCCTGGAGGGCGTTGAGGGCCAGGTTCAGCAGGACCTGCCGCAGGCGCGCCTCGCCGAGGCTCACCCGGCCCGGGTCTCCCACCACGTCCGCCACCAGCTCGACGTTGCGGTGCCGGGCTTCCACGTGCAGCAGCCGGGCCACCGAGGCGATGACGTCGGCCACGGGGGCCGGGGACGGGGCCCTTTCCTCCGGGCTCGTCAGCCCGAGCCACTCCTCGAGGATCTCCTGCAACCGGTCGATCTCCTCGCGCAGGACCCGGACCTTTTCCACGAGTCCCGGTCCCTCCCCCTCCAGCCGCGCCAGGCGCCGCCGCAGCGTCTCCAGGTGGATCCCGATCGCCCCGAGCGGATTCTTCACCTCGTGCGCGACGGACCCCGTCAGGTCCACGATCGTCTGGAGGCGGCAGGCCTCCCGGAGATTCCGCTCGAGGGCACCGATCGACGCGCGGTCCTTGAGGACCAGCAGGATCCCGGTCGGCGCGTGGCCGTCGTGGAGGACGTAGGACGTCACCTGCACTTCCCGTTCCCGGTCCCCGGCGCGGAGGGCCAGGGAGTGTTCCCGGACCGCCCGGTGCCGGGAAAACCCCTCCCGCACCAGGGCCGCCAGTTCCGGGTTGCGCTCGAGCAGTTCGCGGAAGTCCTCCTCCGTCCGTCCCGGCGCCAGGCCGAGGATCCCGCGGGCCTGGCGGTTCGCGATCACCGGCCGGCCGTCCGGGTCCACGAGGATCACCCCCTCCCGCAACGCCTCGGTCAGCGACGCCACCAGGAGGTCATCGCGGCGGACGGCGCTGGACAGCCGGTCGAGCTTCTCCTCGATCAGTGACAGGGCGTGGCCGGCCGGTCCTCCCAGGGGGCCGGGCGCCACCTCCTCCCCTTCCGCCATCGCCTCGATCCGGCGCGTCAGCCGGAAGATCTGGACCGTGGACCAGATCCCGAACCCGACCCCCAGCACCGCGACCAGGCCGGCCACCAGCGGCCCCCACAGGCGCGGGCGGGTCGTCACGCGAAACCGGGGAACCTCCGGCGCCCGGGCGATCTCCCCCCCCACGTAGCGCAGCCGGACGACCCCCATCGGCTCGCCCCTGGCGTTCGGAACCCCCACCGAGAGCTCCACGACGGAACGCCCGTCCGCGCGCTGCCCCTCGATCCGGCGGATCTGGGGCTCGTACAGGGCCGCGTCCAGGCGCGCGATCTCCTCGGGGTCGGTGAACCGGCGGTCCACGGCCAGCGGGTCCGAGGCGGCGACGATGCGGTGGTTCCGGTCGACGATGATCACCGATTCCAGGGGACCGACGGGGGCGTCCTCCCAGCGCGGGGGGGAACTCCTGCCGTAGACGAACTGCCACATGCGGCGCTGGAGCCGCCGGAAGGCCGGCGTTCCCTCCCGCAGCCCGTCGAGATCGTCCAGGTCCCAGAGGAAAGGCGCGGCGATCTGCCGGGCGTGCTCGGACACGACGGACTCGTACCACCGCGACAGCTCGCGCCGGAAAAGCATCACCTGGACATCCAGGTCGTGCTGCACCTGTCCGATCATCGACCGCGCATCGAGCAGCGTCAGCCAGACCGCCCCCGCGAAGAGCGCGGTGACCAGCACGAGCACCCCGGCAACGCGCAGCGCGAGGCCGCTTTCCCCTCTCGCGAGCATGTCCTCTCCCGCCCAGGCCCGCTCCAGTCTGGGGACCCGTACCGGCCGCTGCAACCCCGCCCGGCACCCCTCGCGGGGACTTCCCCGCAGGCGGTTGGCGTCCCCGCCCCCGCCCGCTATCCTCCGGTCGAACCTTCACTTGCCGATCCCGCCCGCGGAGGTCCCGATGCGTTCGATCCTGCCCGTCCTCCTGCTCCTTCCCCTCCTCGCCGCCTGTGCCGGGCCCTCCCGGAACGGGGGCGGGGAACGGTCCCCCGCCCCGGGAACCGCCATCCGGCCGGTGCCCGACATCGGGGAGCGGCTGGCCGCGTTCGCCCCGGTCCGCATCGAGGCCGACCTCTCGTCCCTCGACGCGAACGATCGGCGGGTCCTGGACCTGCTCGTCGACGCCTCGCGCCCGGTGGACGAGATCTTCCTGCTCCAGGCGAACCGGGAGAACCCCCGCTGGAGGGAACGGCTGGAGAAGATCCCGGGGAAGGCGGGCGAGCAGGCCCTCGCCTACTTCCGGGTGCAGTACGGCATCTACGAGCGCCAGGAGGACTGGCGCCCGTTTATCGTCGGAGCGCCGCCGCGTCCCGCCGGGGCCGGCTTCTACCCGCCCGACCTGACGCGGGACGAGTTCCGGGACTTCGTGGCGAAACACCCGGACCGGGAAGCGGAGCTGGTCGGCCAGTTCACCATCGTCCGGCGGACCGGGGACGGCGGTCTCCGCGGTGTTCCCTACTCCCGGGCGTTCGCCGACCAGGTCGCCCGGATGACGGCGAAACTGGAGGAGGCGGCCGCCCTGACCCGGGACCGTTCGCTGGCCGCGTACCTGGGGGAACTGTCCCGGGCCCTCCGGGAGGACCGGTACCGGGACGCCGACACGGCCTGGATGGACCTGTCGGGCCGGGTGGAGCTGACCCTCGGTCCCTACGAGGTCTACGAGGACACCCTCTTCGGGTACAAGGCCTCGTTCGAATCGTTCGTCACCGTGGTGGACCCGGCCCGTTCGAGGCGGCTGGCCGAGATCAAGGCGCTCCTCCCGGAGATGGAGCGCCACCTGCCGATCCCCGACGAGCACAAGAACCTCCACCGGGGCACCTCCTCCCCGATCCGCGTGGCCGACCTGGTCTTCAGCGCCGGCGACGCCCGCGCCGGCATCCAGACGATCGCCTTCAACCTGCCCAACGACGAGTACGTCCGGGAGAAGAAGGGTTCGAAGAAGGTGCTGCTGCGGAACATGATGGCGGCGAAGTTCGACGCCATCCTCCGGCCGATCGCGTCCCGCGTCCTCGTCCCCTCCCAGGCCGCCCTGGTGGACCGGGACCGGTTCATCGACGAGGTCCTGTTCCACGAGCTGTCCCACGGCCTCGGGCCCGGCCGGATCACCCGGGACGGGCGGACGGCCGAGGTCCGGGAGTTCCTCCTCGACCACTACCCGCCGATCGAGGAGGCGAAGGCGGACGTGGTCGGGATGCTGAACCTGCTGTTCATGATGGACCGGGGACGCCGGGATCCCGCGGGCAGGAACTCCCTCTTCGCCACCTACGTCGCCGGGCTGTTCCGCTCGGCCCGCTTCGGAACCTCCCAGGCCCACGGGGCGGCGGCGGCGATCGAGTTCAACCTGCTGCTGGATGCCGGGGCGATCACCTTCGATCCGCCGACCGGCCGGGTGCGCATCGTCTTCGACCGGATGCCGGAGGCCCTGCGCGGTGTCGGCCACCGCCTGCTGATGATCGAGGCGCTGGGCGACCGGGAGGCCGCGGGGCAGCTCCTCGCCAACCGCGGGCGGGTGGAGGGACCGATGGGGGACCTGCTCGGCTCGCTGGACGGGATCCCGGTCGACATTCGCCCGATTTTCCCTGCCGCCGGGGAGTGACGGGCTTCCTCCGGGGGAGCCGACCCGGTACAATGCCGCGGCCCCGGGTCCGGGCCGCCGCAGGGCCGGCGCGGGGTCCCGACATCCCAACCACGAAGGAGGTTGCTCGATGAGCCAGCACCAGCCGGTCGTCTCGTCGAAGACCGTGATGAGCGAGTTCACCGTCCGCGCGCTCCTGATCGGTCTCGTGATGTGCGTCGTCCTCGGCGCGGCCAACGCCTACCTCGGCCTGAAGGCCGGCATGACGATCGCCGCCACCTACCCGGCGGCGGTGATCGGGATGGCCGTCCTGCGGCTGTTCAGGGGCTCGCTGCTCGAGGAGAACTTCGCCCGGACGGTCGGGTCGATCGGCGAGTCGATCGCGGCCGGCGCCATCTTCACCATCCCCGCCTTCGCGATCCTCCACCTCTGGGAGTTCCGGACCGTCAGCGACTACCTCCAGGCCAGCGCCCTGATGATCGTCGGCGGGATCCTGGGGATCCTGTTCGTCACCATCCTCCGCCGCGTGATGGTGGAGGACCCGGAACTGCCGTTCCCCGAGTCGGTGGCGGCGTCCGAGATCCACAAGGCCGGACAGCGGGGCGCCGACGCGGCGGTCCAGCTCTTCCAGGCGATGGGGGTCGGGGCCCTCGTCAACCTCCTGGGGCAGCTCAAGATCTTCGCCGCCAGCAACGACCTCGTCCTGCGGATCGGGGAGATCGGCCGGAGCGTCGTCCGGCTCGGCTACAGGAAGGACGCCTACCGGATCGCTGCCGGGGGCACCTCGACGATCTCCTTCCCCGCCGTCAGCCCGGCCTACCTGGGCGTCGGGTACATCATCGGGCCCGAGCTGGCCGCGTTGAACTTCGCCGGCGGTCTCCTCGCCTGGGGCCTGTTCGTCCCGCTCCTCGTCTACTTTCTCGGTCCCCACATGATCGACAGCTTCGCCGCCTCGGTCGGGATGGACCCGGCCGCGGACGAGACCTGGTTCAAGCTCTCGCTCCAGCTTTGGAAGTTCATCGTGCGCCCGATCGCCGTCGGCGGGATGCTGGTCGGCGCCGTCTACACCCTCTACAAGATGCGGGAGAACCTCTGGGTCGGGATCAGGCGCGGGATCCAGGACCTGCAGAAGTCGGCCACCGCCGAGGACACGACGGAGAGGACCGAGAAGGACATCCCCTTCAAGCTGGTCGTCCTCGGCATCCTCGTCACCTTCTGCCTGATGGCCGGCATCTACTTCGTCTTCACCGGGCAGCTCGTGGCCGCGGTGGTGGCCGCCCTGGTGATGCTCGTGGCGGGGTTCTTCTTCGCCGCGGTCTCCGGCAACCTGGTCGGCCTGATCGGCTCCTCGAACAACCCGGTCTCCGGCCTCACCCTGGCCACGCTGATCGTCGCCGCCCTGGTGATGGTGATCATCGGCGTCAGCGGGGCGAAGGGGGTCGCGGCGGTCCTCGGGGTGGCGAGCGTCGTCTGCGTCTCCTCGGCCGTGGCGGGCGAGATGCTCCAGGACCTCAAGGTCGGGCACATCCTCGGCGGAACCCCGTGGAAGATGGAGGTCGGGGACCTGATCGGCGTCGTCATGGCGGGCGCGGTGATGTTCTTCCCGCTGATGATGCTGCACTTCGCGAACATCGCGCAGGGCGGGATCGGCTTCGGCGACCCGAAGCTCCCGGCCCCCCAGGCGGGCCTGATGGCCACCCTCTCCCAGGGGATCGTCGGCGGCGAGATGGCCTGGCCGCTGGTCATCGTCGGGATCGTGATGGGGATCGCCCTGATCATGATCCGGGTAAAGAGCCCGATGCTCTTCTCCGTCGGGATGTACCTGCCGCTGGAAACGACCTTCGCCATCTTCGTCGGCGGGATCATCCGCTGGGTCGTCGACCGGATGGTCGCGAAGCGGGGCTACAACGAGGGGCAGGTCGCCCGGGTGGAGAACGCGGGCCTGCTGGCCGCCTCCGGCCTGATCGCCGGCGAGGCCCTGATGGGGCTCCTGATCGCGATCGTCGTGTTCTTCCGCCAGGAGGGATGGAACCACCTCGTGGAAAGCACGGCCCTCGGTACGGGCATCGCGAAGGTGCTGGCGGTCCTGTTCATGCTCGGCCTCGCCGGCTACCTCGTCTTCCGGCCCCTCTCGAAGGCCGGCGACCCGAACGAGCCCGCGCCGCCGCCGATCAGCATGTGACCGGCAGGTGACGGAACGCGGACGCCGCCCCCCCGGGGCGGCGTCCTTCCTTCCCGGCCGGCTCAGTCTCTCCGCTCGATCTCCCGGAGGAGCCCGAGGAAGACGAGGGCCTGCTGGCGGGCATCGGCGTCGGCCCGGTGAACCGTGGCGGGGTCCTGGTGGGGGATCCCCAGGCGGGCCTCGATCTCCTCGCGGCCGGTGCCGTCCCAGGGCACGCCGAGCACCCCCATCGCCAGGGACTTCGTGTCGATCCCCTTGTAACCGAAAGGGTTCTCCCGGCCGCACCAGGCGAGGTACCACGCCACGTGCATCCAGTCGAAGACCGCCACGTGACCGACGAAGACCGCCTCCGTCCCCGGGACCCTCGTCCGCTCGACGAACTCGACCAGGCGTTCCATCGCCCGGCAGGGAGGCAGGCCTTCCCGGCGGAGGCGGTCCAGGTCGAGCCCGTGGACCGCGTTGGCGCTCTCCACGTGCCCGGGGAAGACCGGCTGCAGCTCCAGGTACAGGTCCTCCCCGAGGCGATGGTTCCCCTCCTCGTCCGCCACGACGACCGTGACGCCGATGCTGAGCAGGTTGTAGATCCCGGGCACCGGGCCCGAGGCCTCCACGTCCACCGAGTACCAGGTGAACCGGGGTCCCGCGTTCGCTCTCATCGCTCCCCGTCCTCCTCGACGCGTCGGCCGCGTCCGTGGCAGGCACGAAACAGCAGCAGGTGAAGCGCGGCCCGCAGGCCGCGCAGGGCGAACCATGCCGCCGGCCGGGCGAACCGGACGTCGGCGATCCCCGGCACCAGCCGCCGCAGGCCCGCGTCGAGGACGGCCGCCACCCGGTAGACCCTCCTCCCGGCGAGGGAGAATAGCGCGGCGGCTCCCCCGTAGAACCGCGCCCCCCGGCCGGACAGGTCCCACCGCCGGCCGTCCCGCTCCAGGCCGACGACGACCCCGACCACGTCGGCGGGGGCGAGCGGTTCCACGTCCGGCGCGGGCCGGTTGTCCCCCTGGGTCACCAGCAGCCCCTTCCGCGACCCGATCACCCGGTGAACCACCGGTCCGGGCCGCCCCAGGAAGAGGAGCAGGTCGCCCCGCCGGGGGACCCGATCGCGCCGCCAGTGGATCCGGTCCCCGCCCCGGAGGAAGGGCCACATCGAGCAGGTGGCGGGGGAAACGGTGACGGCCCCCCGGCGGACGGACCGGAGGGCTTCCCGGGTCAGCGAGGCGAGAGCCTCGCGCCGGGCCGGGGCCTCGTCCCCGGGGCGGCTGGGTTCGGGCGCCATCGGCCGGTATTCTACCGGTCCCGCGGGACACGGGTGGAGGCGCCGATGAGCGACTGGCATCACATCTACCGCACCCTCGAGCGCACGATCGCCGGGATCGAGCGGAGCGCCGAGTTCACGGCCACCCTGTCCGGGGCCCTCGAGGCGATCGTTCACGGGGCCGGTCCCCTGCTCGGCATCACGGGGGGACGCCTCTACCGGCACGATCCGCGGCGCCGCGCCTGGGTCCTGGAAGCCGCGGTGGGAGACAGCGGGCCCGCCCACCCCGGGTTCGCCATTCCCGAGGACTACCCGCCGCTCCGGCGACTCGTCGAGGAGGGCTTCCTGCTGATGGAGGAGGGCGACCCGGACTTCGACCCGCGGATCGAGCAGAAGGTCGGCGTGCGGCGCTTCGCGGCGATCACCTGCGGGGACAAGGCCGGCCACCTGATCGCCTTCACCCTCGAACCCGGCATCGATCCCCAGAAGGCGGTCTACCTGCTCGTCACCCTCCGCCACCTGATCAACCTGCGACTGCTGCAGGGGCCGGTCCTCCGCGACATCGCCGAGGCCCGCGAGATCCAGCTCTCCCTGCTGCCCCGGACGCCTCCCCGGTACCTCGACTTCGACATCGCCGGCCGGTCCGTCCCCGCGGAGCAGGTCGGCGGTGACCTGTACGACTTCCTCCTGCTCGGCGACCGGAACCTGGGTCTCGCGGTGATGGACTCGTGCGGGCACGGCCTGCCGGCCGCCCTCCTCGCCCGGGACGCGATCACCGGCCTCCGGGTCGTCCTCGATATCCAGATCCGGATGTCCCACGCGATCGAGCGGGTGAACCGGGTGATCTCGCGCTCGGCCCTGGCCAGCCGCTTCATCTCCCTCTTCTACGCCGAGTTCGAACCTTCCGGGAACCTCGTGTACTGCAACGCCGGCCACCCCCCCGCCCTGCTGTGGCGTGCCGGCCGCATCACCCGCCTGCGGCGGGGCGGCATGGTCCTCGGGCCCGACCCGGACGCCACCTTCGACCGGGGCTTCGAGACGTTCCCCCGGGGCGCGGTCCTTCTCGTCTACACCGACGGCATCACCGAGGCCCTTTCCCCGCGGACGCGGCGCCCCTTCGGCCCGGGGCGGATCGAGCGGATCCTCCGCGAGTACCACCACCTTCCCGCCGCGGGGATCGTCGAGCGGCTCTTCCACGACCTCGAGGAATTCTCGCCGGGCCCGCGGGCGGACGACCAGACCGTGGTCGTCGTCCGCCGCCCCTGACGGGCGCGCTACGAGGCGACCGCCTGCGCCCGCAGCTGCCGGATGACGGTGACCTTGATCCGGCCCGGGTAGTCCATCTCGGCCTGGATCCGCTGGCTGAGGTCGTGGGCGAGGAGGGCCGCCTGGTCGTCCCCGATCTTCTCCGGGACGACGATCACCCGGATTTCCCGCCCCGCCTGGAGGGCGTAGCAGGTCTCCACGCCGGCGAAGCTGCCGGCCAGTTCCTCGAGCTTGTTCACCCGCCGGATGTAGTCGACCGTCGTCTGCCGCCGCGCCCCCGGACGGGCGCCGGAGAGGGCGTCCGCCGCCGCCACGAGCACGGCGATCGGGGAGATCACCTCGCAGTCGTCGTGGTGGGACTCGATCGCGTTGACCACCACCTCCGGCTCACCGTGCTTCCGCGCCAGCTGCGCGCCGATCTCCGGGTGGGTGCCCTCCCGCTCGAAGTCGACCGCCTTGCCGATGTCGTGGAGCAGGGCGGCCCGCTGGGCGAGCTTCTGGTCGAGCCCCAGCTCCGCCGCCATGATCCCGCAGATGTGGGCGGCCTCCCGGACGTGCTCCAGCACGTTCTGGCCGTAGCTGGTGCGGAACTTCAGCCGCCCGAGCAGGGTGACCAGTTCCGGGTGGATCTTCTTCGCCAGCCCGAACTCCCGGACCGCGTCCCGTCCCGCCCGCTCGATCTCCTGGTCGACCTTTCTCCGCGCCCAGGCGACCGCCTGCTGGATCTTCCGCGGGTGGATCACCCCCCCTTCGATCAGCCTCTCGAGGGCCCGCCGGGCGATCTCCCGGCGGACGGGATTGAACCCGGAGATCACCACCTGGGGGGGCTCTTCCTCCAGGAGAAGCTGCATCCCGGTCAGCTTCTCGAACGCCTTGATGTTCCGCCCCTCGGTGCCGATGATCCGCCCGCGGAAGACGGGGGACGGCAGGGGCACGGTGGAGACCGGCCGTTCCGCGGCGTAGTCCGAGGCGAGGCGCTCGATCGCCAGGGCGATGATCTTCCGCGCCTGGTCGTCCGCGGTCCGCTGGGCTTCCTCCTTGATTTCCCGGACTTCCGCCGCCGCGCTCTGCCGCGCCTCGGCCCGCAGGGCGGCGACGATCTGGCGCCGCGCCTCGTCCCGCGAGAGGCCGGACACCTCCTCGAGGCGCACCATCACCTGCTCCTCGAGGCGGCGCACGCCCTCCCGGGCCTCCTGCAGTTCCACGCGCCGTCGCTCGATCTCCTGCTCGCGCTCCCCGAGCAGCTGGTCCCGCCGGGCCAGCGCCCGGTCCCGGTCCACGAGCCGCCGGTGGCGCCGCTCCGCCTCCCGTTCCGCCTCCTCGACCTGGGCCAGCCGCCGCCGTTCCTCCTCTTCCAGGGCGGCCTTGCGGCGCTCGATCTCCTTCTCGGCGCGGGCGACCAGCTTGCGCGCCTCCCGCTCCGCCTTCTGGCGGGCCCCCCGCCGGATCCGATCGGCCTCGTCCCGCGCCTGCCAGAGGACCCCGCGACCCTTCCGGGCCGCCAGCCACCACCCGAGCACCGATCCCAACCCGAGCCCGATCAGCAGCGGCAGGATGGTCATCACGAGGGAACCCGGTCCCCCGTGCAGGAGTGTCCACATGAACCGTCCCTCCCGCGGCCCGCGGGGCCGCCCGGAAGGCGTCGGATCGGACACGAGGACCGGGAAACCGTGACGGCGGCCGGGAACCCGGCCGTCAGCGCCCCCCGCCGGCCGCTCCCTCCCGGGCCGCTCGGCCCGGCCAGAAAATCGCCACCGGCCCGCGGGCCGCCCCGCCGCCGCGGGAACGGCCCCGGAAAGAGAAGATCGAAGGATCCCCCGGGAGGGACCCGCCATCGCCACGGAAAGGGCCCGTCGCCGAACGGCGCCCCGGGCGGACCGTTGCCCGCGCCCGGAAAACCGGCGCGGGACCGCCAAGGCACTCGTTCCTGGGTCCTCGAGCCATTCGCTGCCTTCCATCCGGGGCCACCCGGCCGGGCGCCCCGGGGGCCATCATACCGCCTCGCCGGCGCGCCGTCTCCCCCGCCGGCGCGGATCTCCAGCGGGTTGCGGCGCTTGCGCGCCCCGGAACGACGGCGGCCGCCCCGCCGGGCGGCCGCTTCCCTCCCCCCGGTCCGTCCCCCTTCAGTCCCCGGAACCGCCTCCCGGCGCCTTCTTCCCGGACCCGGAGGAACCGTTCCCGGTTCCTCCGCCGGTCGCCGACGACGACCGTCCCTTCGCGTAGCCGTCCGCGTACCAGCCCCCGCCCTTGAGCACGAAGGACGTGCGCGAGACCAGTTTCTCCAGCCGGCCGCCGCACCTGCGGCACTTCCGGAGGGGCCGGGCGGAAACCTTCTGGATGACCTCGAACTCCTCGCCGCAATCGAGGCACCGGTACTCGTAGATCGGCATCGCTTTCCTCCCGCGGGGCGGAGACCCCAGCGTCCCTACGCTAAGATGGCTCCCCGCGGCTGTCAAAGCCGCCGGAGGAAGCAGGCCCGATGGAGGAAGGAGGGTTTCCCCGCGCCACGCCGGCCCGTCTCACCGCTCCCCCCTGGGACCGGGTCCTCGACGGCGCCCTGGAGCAGGCGGAGCGGCTGGTCGCCGACTGGTACGGGATCCGTCCCCGGGAGTGGGCTTCCCGCTTCCGCTACGACCTGGCTTCCAGCCTCGACCACCCGGAACTCGCCTTTCCCGGCCCCGCCCTCGCCCAGCTGGTGCGGCTGGAGGATCCCTCAGGGGACACGCCGGGACGCTGGCGAATCGTCCTCCGGGACGACGCCCTCCACCGGCTCTCACGGCGCCACGGCCTGGCCCCGCTCCTCGCCTGGACCCTCCTCCACGAACTCGTCCACCTGGTGCGTTTCGCCACCGGCCTGGCCTCGTTCGAGGGGGCCGACCCCGGTGCCCGGTCCGCCGAGGAGCGCCACGTGGAGACCGTCGTCCGGCGGATCGTCCGGGCGGCGGAGGACCCGGCCCTGGCCGCGGTGGACCGTTCCCTGTCCCCCCCGGACGGCATTCTCACGGGAGGGGGTCCGCCAGAATCCCCTCCCCCGCCGCGAGAAGCGGAACCGGGGCGAAGGCGGTGAAGTCCACCGCGCAGAACCGCAGGTCGACCCCCCGGTGGCGCCCGCGCGGCGCCCAGTCGTGGTCCTCTCCGTGCAGGTGGCCGTAGGCCGCCAGGGTGACCCCGGCGGCTGCCAGGCGCTCCAGGACGGGAGAGTCCGCGTCTCCCGGCCCCAGCGGGGGGTAGTGGAGGCCCGCGACGAGCAGGTCTCCCGGCCGGGCCAGCCGGCGGGCGGCCGCCAGCGACAGCTCGAGCCGCCCGAGTTCGCGCCGGAAGACCGGCGGGTCCCGGTCCGGGTCGCTCCAGGGCATCGAGGGGAGGTTCCACCCACGCGCCCCGCAGACCACGACCCCTTCCGGGAGCCGGATCGCGTCGTTCTGGAGGAGGGCCAGGCCCGGGGGGAGGACCGCCTCGACCTTCCGGCGGGAGGTCCACCACGAATCGTGGTTTCCCCGGAGGAGGATCTTCAGCCGGCCCGGGCGCTCGGCCAGCCAGGCGAGGTCGGGCAGCGCATCGTCCAGGTTCCAGGCCCACGAAATGTCCCCCAGCACGAGGACCACGTCCCCGGGAGCGACCCGGCGGTCCCACGCGTCCGCCAGCCGGGCCGGGTGGTCCCGCCACGCCTCGCCGAAGATGTCCATCGGCTTCGGGTTGCCGAAGGACAGGTGGGGATCCCCGAGCGCCCAGAGCCTCATCCCGGTCGATCACCTACTTCTGCCGGGGGCCCAGGCCGAGGACGGCCCGGGTGATGTGGGCCGCGAGGCGCGGGTTCTCGACGAGGCGACGGATCGAGTAGCCGTGCCACCCCTCGCCGAACGGCACGTAGATCCGCATCGGGTGCCCCTCGGCAACCACCAGGTCGCGCAGGAACTCGTCGACGCCGAGGAGCATCTGGAACTCGTACCGGTCCTTCCCGGCCGCGAGTTCCCGCACCAGCCGCCGCCCGTGGAAGATGAGCCAGTCGTCGTGGGTGGCGATCCCCACGTGGCAGCCCGGCGCGCGCAGCAGGACCTCGAGGGCGTCGAGGAAGGAATGGCGGATGGTCCAGGGGTCGTCGTAGGCGACCGCCCGGGGCTCGATGTAGATCCCCTTGCACAGGCGCACCGAGGCCCCTTCCGCCGCCAGGTCCCGCACGTCGGCCAGGGTCCGGCGCAGGTAGGACTGGAGCACGACCCCCACCCGCTCGTACCCTCGCGCCCGGAGGTCGCGCCACAGCTGCAGGGTCTCCGCGGTGACGGACGAGTCTTCCATGTCGAGGCGGACGAACATCCCGTGGCGCGCCGCCTCGTCCAGCACCTCCCCCACCGCCTCGAGGGCGAGTTCCCGGGAGATCCGGAGGCCCATCGCCGTCGGCTTGACGGAGATGTTGGCGTCGAGGCCTTCCGCCACGATCCGGCGCACCATCTCGCGGTACGCGTCCACGTACGCCCGAACCTCGGACTCGTGGAACACGTCCTCCCCCAGGACGTCCATCGTGGCCCGGCAACCCTTCCCGTTCAGGCGGCGCACGACGCGGAGGCCGTCGTCCAGGGTGGGCCCCGCGATGTAGTTCTTCGCGAAGACCCACACGAGGGGACGGGGGATCCTGGTCAGGATGGTGACGAGGGCCCGGTTCCTCCGGCTCATCCGGTCTCTCCCTCCGGCCGCCCCGGGGGGACGGCCGACCGTTTCCGCGGCGAACCGCCGTCCCCGGCCATCGCCGCGATCTCCTCCAGCAGGCGCTCGATGCCCCCGCTCGCCCGCTCCAGGTCTCCTCCCGCCCCCATCGTTCCGGGGGTCCAGGCCCACCCGGCCGCCCGCGCTGACCGTACCTCCCCCGCCGGGACGGCAAACGGATCGAACGATCCGCCACCGAAGAGGGGACCGATGAGGGCGTGGGCGGTTCCGACCAGCCCGAGGGGCACCCCCCGTGCCAGCAGCGCGGAGAAGATCTGCAGGTGCTCCGCCCGGAGCTCGGGCGCCCGGCCGGGAACGAGGACATCCCGGAAGAACGTATCCAGGACGCCGACCCCTCCGGGAACCAGGAGGGCGCCCACGTCTCCCGCGTGCAGCGAATCGAAGGGCAGGACAGCCCCCCCCGCCAGTCGGGCGGCTTCCGAAAGCCGTTCCCGCGGGGACGCCTCCTCGACGGTCGCCGCGGTGGCGTGGTCGACGACCCTCGCCTGGGCGCCCGGGGGCGCGAACCAGGCGACCTTCATCGCCCTCCGGCGGGCCGCGAGGGCGCACAGCACGGCCTCCCGGGCGTCGGTGCCGTCCAGGGAACCGCAGCCGGTCAGGACGATGCCGATCCGCAGCAAGAGCGGTCTCCTCGGGGGAACCGCGCGGGGGCCGGACGGGAACCCCGCCGCGAGTGGGGGATCATCGTCGCCGCGCGCGCCAGTACTGTCAACCCGCCGGAGGTGCGCCGAGAAGGGGGGCCGTTCACGGCGCCCGCGCGGCGCGCCGGGCGGGAGGCGCGGCCCGCCGGTGATCCGAGGGCGCGGCCGCTCCCGGGGCGCCCTCCCCGCCGCCCGGCCGGACCGTCCCGTGGACCGTTCAGGACCCGCTCCCAGGGGCCGGCGCCGCTCCCGCGGGCGCACCCTCCCCGCGGCCGGTTCACCGGCAACCTGCAAAAGAAGGAATTTCCCGGGA
>CAZOTT010000030.1:0-27794 GCA_964582785.1 uncultured Acidobacteriota bacterium
GGACGCCGTCGGCGAGTTCCACCGCGTCGTCGGAGGGGGCGGCGTCCGCCCAGAGGATGCCGTCGGCCCAGAGGATCCCGTCACCCCAGATCGTCTCGTCGGCCCAGAGGATCCCGTCGCCCCACACCGCGTTGTCGCCGTAGACGTCCGCGAACCCGGCGAGGATCACGGGGCGGGCCGTCGGCTGCTGGAGGGCGTAGAGGAAGACTCCCTGGGGGGTCCGGCCGACCAGCGGGGAGGAGGAGTTGAAACGGCGCCCGGTCGCCAGCTCGTCGGTCATCTCGAGGGCGGCATCGATGTCCAGGTACCCGGCGCCGCGGGCGAACACGTCCACGCCCTCGAGCTTCTCCGCGCTCCGCATCAGGATCGACTTGACGTCGTCGTTCGTCATCGAGGGCCGGCGCTCGATCATCAGGGCGGCGGCGCCGCTGACGAACCCGGCGGCCATCGAGGTCCCGGAGAGCTCGATTCCGCCCTCGACCAGCTTCTCGGAGTGCTCGGTGGCCAGCCAGGACCCCGGCACGGCGGGCCCGACGATCCGGTTGCCCGGGGCCACCAGGTCCGGCTTCACCACGAGGTCGCCGTAGGAGGGGCCGCGGCCGGAGTAGGTCGTCACCTGGTCGTCGGCCCGCTCGATGGTGTTGAAGTCGTTCATCGCGCCGACGGTGATCACGGCGGGATCGTTCCCCGGGGCGTTGATCGTCAGCCGGCCGTCCCGTCCCCGGTTGCCGGCGGTGGTCACCACGACCAGCCCCGCGGCCCAGGCCCGGCGCACCGCGATGTTCACCGGGTCCATCCGGAAGGACATCACCGGCGGGTACCCCAGGCTCATGTTGACGACGCGGATCCCGTACTCGTCCTTGTGGCGGATCACCCAGTCGATCGCCTTCAGCACGCTGGAGAGCTTGCCCTTCCCCTCCCGGTCGAGGACCCGCAGGACCACCAGGTCGGCCTCCGGCGCGATCCCGTTCTCACCGGCGATGATCCCCGCGATGTGGGTGCCGTGGCCGTGCTCGTCGAGGGCCTCGCCGTTCTCGTCCACGAAGTCGACCCGGGCAAGGACGCGGTCTTCCGGGACGGCGATGTCCCGGGCCAGGCCCGAGTCGATCATCGCGACGGTGACGCCGCGGCCGGTCTGGCCGAACCGGGAGTACGCGATGTCGGCGTTCGATGCGGACCGGGCCACGTCCAGGGTGGCGACGACGAGCCGGTCCGGGTTGACCGACAGCACCTCGGGCTTCTCGGCGAGGGCCCGGGCGGAAAGACGGTCCATCCGGACCTCCGCCGTCCGGCCGTCCCTGTACTGAACGATGACCGGCACCCGCTCCCCGGCGGGCACCTTGTCGAAGAGCTGCTGGAGATCCGGCGCGAAGGCCTTGAGGGAAACCTGCGGCCCCGCGAAGGACAGCCCCGCCACCACCAGGAGAGCCAGGGCAACCACGAACCTGCGAGCGATGTCGTTCATCTTCGTGCTGAGCATCGGAACCTCCCTTCCTGTTTCGCCGCCTCGGATGTCCTGTCCGGGCGCTGCGTTCGCCCCCCTGTAGAGCAGGGAACGTGCCAACTCTCGAAAAATCGCCAACTTGTTGCAGTGAAAGAGCTTACGAAGTATGAAACAGTGCCCCCGGAATGTCTCAAGTATGTCTCGTGTCTCGCGGCGCAAGAAGCACAAGACCCTTTTGATCAACAGGTTGCCGTGTCTCATGTCTCATGTCTCACGTCTCATGAGACAGATCGTGAGACATTCCCCCTTGACTTGCCCCCGGCTCCACGGTATCCGGGGGGCGGGAGGCAGGACATGGGGACACCGAACCTCGACCGCGACCGGCTCCTCGAGGCCCTGGCCCGGGCGGGGGGCAGCCGGTCCGCGGCCGCCCGCTCCCTCGGGGTGAGCCGGGCGACCCTCTACCGGTGGATGCGGGCCCACGGCATCGACGAGCAGATCTTCCGCCGGGTCGGCGACCGGTACGACGTGGTGGACCTTCTCGGGGAGGGGGACCAGGGGATCGTGTTCCTCGTGCGGGACCGGGCCCGGGACGGAGCCCTGCGCGCCCTCAAGATGCTGCGGCCGAACCCCGACGACCCCGCGGCCCGGGAGCGGCTCCTCCAGGAGTTCCGCCGGCTCGCGCTCCTGGAACACCCCGGCCTCGTCCGGGTGTTCGACTTCGCCGTGGACGATCGGACGGGCCGTCCCTACCTCGTGATGGAACGGGTCCGGGGGCGCCCCCTCCCGGACGCGCTGCGGAACCGGCCCCTTCCCCTGGTCCTCGACGCCTTCCGCCAGGTCCTCGAAGCGGTCGACCACCTGCACCGCCAGGGGCTCGTCCACCGGGACCTGAAACCGGACAACATCCTGGTGGAGGAGGCGGACGACGCCGGGCAGCCGGGCCGGGTGGTCGTCATGGACCTCGGGCTCTCCCTCCGGCGGGGAACCGCCGGCGCCGCCCCCGCCGGCACCCTGCACTTCCTCGCCCCGGAGATCTTCGCCGGCCGGGAGGCCACGCCCCGCAGCGACCTGTGGTCCCTCGGGGTCGTGTTCTACCTGGCCCTGGCCGGGCGGCTGCCCTGGGACGCGGACACGGCCCGGGACCTGCTCGCGGCCCGGCGCCGGGAAGAACCGTCTCCCCCTTCCCGGTGGAACCCGGCGGTCCCCCTGGCCCTCGACGCCCTCGTGCTCGGGATGCTCGCGGAGGACCCCTCCCGGCGGCTCCCCGGGGCGGCGGCCGCCCTTTCCCGCCTGGCCCCCCTGCTGGAGACCCCCGGGTCCTCCCGGCCCGGGAGGACCCGCAGAGTCCCCTTCGCCGGCCGCCGGGAAGAACTGGACCGGGTCGTCGCCTGGCTGCTGGAGGGAGAGGGAGACGCTCCCCTCGTCCTCGTGGCGGGCCCGGAAGGGATCGGCCGGTCACGATTCCTCGAGGCGGTCACCGACGAGCTGCGCGGCCGGGGCGGGCGGCCCGCCGTGGGATCGTGCCGGCCCGGGGACGAGCATCCCCTCGCCCCCTTCCGCCCGATCCTGCGGGAAGCCCTCGAGGGCGCCGACGGGACCGGGGAGAGTCACGGCGACGAGATCCTGCGGCGGTACCTGCCGGGGTTCTCCCGGGACCTGGCGGGCTTTCTCTTCGGTCCGGGGGCGCGGGCCCTCGCCTCCTCCGACGCGGTCACGGGACCGGCCCAGGTGATCGACCTCCTGGCGACCATCCTGGCGGACCTCGCCGCCCACCGTCCGCTGGCGATCCTCCTCGACGACCTCCACCGGGCGGACCCGATCGCCCTCGACCTGGCCTGGAACCTCGCCCGGCGGGCCCGGCGGCTGCCGCTGCGCCTCGTGGTGACCGTCCGCACCCCGGTACGGCGCCCCGAGGTCCAGGCGTGGCTCAAGGGACTGGCCGCCGAGCGGCTGGCCGAGGAGATGCCCCTTCCGCCCCTCGGCCCCGACGCGATCCGGGAGCTGGCCGGTCACGTTCTCGGGGAGGCCCGGGCGGCGGTCCTCGGCGAGACCCTGCGCCGGACCACCGGGGGGAATCCCCGCTTCCTGCTGGAGGTGCTGCGGTCGCTCGCGGAATCCCCCGGGGACGACCTGCCCGGCGACCTGCTGCTCCCGGGGAGCCTCGAGGCGGCCCTCGAGGAACGCCTGCGGCGGCTCCCGCCGGGAGCCCGGCGGCTCCTCGAGGCGCTGGCGGTCCGGGGCCGGCCCACGGCCCTGGAGGACCTGGCCGCCGTCGCCGGGTCACCGGAAGCGGCGGACCTGGAAGTGCTCCGCCAGGGCGAGTGGGTCCGGGAGGAGGCCGGGGGGATCCTCGATCTTCCCGGGGGACCCCTGCGGGAATCCCTGCTGCGGGGGCTCGAGGAGGAGCGCCGCCGGGAACTTCACGGGGCCTGGGCCCGGCGGCTCGCCGGCCGGGAAGAGGTCACCGCCCGCATGGAAAGGGCGGCCCACCTGCTCGAGGCCGGCGCCGGGGAGGACGCCCGGGCCGTCTTCCTCGAGACGGCGGAGGAACTCGTCTCCCGGTGGCGGTACCGGGAAGCGACCCGCTTCTACCAGGCGGCGCTGGACCGGCTGCCACCCGCGGCGCCCGAACGACTGCGGATCTATCCCCTGCTCGAGCGGGCGTGGCACCGGGCCCAGGACTGGCGGGCCGCCGAGGGGATCTGCCGGGACTGGGCCGCTCTCGCCGCCCGGCTGGAGGAGCCCGCCTCCGAGGCCCGGGCCCTCTCCCAGCTCGCCGCCCGCCTGCGCCAGCGGCACGCCCTGGACGAGGCCCGGGACGTGGCCACCCGGGCCCTCGACCTCGCGCGGCGGGCGGGGGACGACCGGGCGATCGCCCTCGCCGAGAAGCTGGTCGGCGGGCTGGCCCTGGTCTCCTGGGATCACGGCCGGGCCCGGGAACACCTCGACCGGGCGCTGGTGGCGTTCCGGCGCACCGGCGATGCCCGGGGGGAAGCGATCTGCCTCCAGGACTTCGCCCTCGTCCAGGTGCTCGAGGGAAGCGCGGGCGAGGCGCTGGCGTCGTTCGAACGCGCCGCCAGGATCTTTCGCCGGCTCCGGGACCCGGTCTGGGAGGCGATGACCCTGTCGAACCGCGGGCTGGTGCTCACCTTTCTCGGGGACCACGACGGGGCGACCGCCTCCTGGCGCCGGATGGTGGAGCGGGTCCGGGAGCTGGGCGCGGCGGTGCCCCTGGTCCTGCCCCTCGAGAACCTGGCCCTCCTGCTTCTCCGGCGGGGCCGCTACGAGGAAGCCCTCGTCTGCGCCCGGGACCTCGTCGAGGAAGCGACCCGCCACGGGCTGCCGTCCTACCGGATCTCCGGCCTCCTCTGCCTCGGGGACGCCTGGGCCCGCCTGGACGACGCGGACGCCGCCCGGGAGCACCACGAGCTGGCCCTCGCCCTGGCCGAGGCGGTCCGGGAGGAGGCCCAGCGGAGGTTCGCGCTGCTGGCCCGGGGGCGGGACGAGCTCGAGGCCCGCCGGCCCGCCGCGGCCGAGGAACTCTTCCGGGAGGTCCTCGAGGAGAGCCGGCGGATCGGGAACCTCCGCACCCGGGCCCTGGCGCTCCTCGGACTGGCGCGGGTCGGCCTCGAGGCGGGGGAGGCGGAACGGGTCCACCTGCTGCTGGCGGAGGCGGAACGGTCCCTCCGGGTCCCCCGGGAGGACGGGGTCGCCCATCTCGCCGAGCTCCATCTCCTCCGGGCCCGGGCCTGGCAGCTCGAGGGCCGGCTCGACCTGGCGGTGGCGGGGGCGAACCTGGCCTACGGGTACGCCCGCTTCGCCGACGCCCTGGAAGTCCAGCTCGAGGTTCTCGGCCTCTGGACGGCCCTCCACGACGCGATGGGGCACGAGGACCTGGCCGCCGTTCCCCTGGCGGACGCCTCCCGGCTGCTCCGGGCCGCCGCCGCCCGCTACGAGGACCCGGGTCTGCGGGCCCGTTTCCTCGGCCGGCCGGACGTGGCGCGCCTCCTCGACGCCGCCCGGCGGCGGGCGGCGGAGGGCCGGGGGGCGGAGGAGGTCGCCCGGGTCACGGACACCCTGGCCGAGATCCACGCGGCCTCGGAACGGGCGGCCGCCGAGGGGGATCCGGCGCCCCTCTGGCGGCGCCTCGTCGAGCTCGCCGTCGAGCGGACCGGGGCGGAACGCGGGCTCCTCGTCGCCGAGGGAGAGGACGGGGAGTTCCACCCGATCGCCTCCCGCGGTTTTCCCGCCGGGGACGGCACCGGGGATCCCGGCGTCGCCCTGCGCGCCATCTCCCGGACCCTCCTCGACGAGGTGAGGCAGGGACGCTCGGTGCTCGCCGTCGACGCCCCCAACCACCCCTCCCTGTCCCGGTCCTCCTCGGCGCCGGTGCTCGGGATCCGGTCCGTGCTGGCCGCACCGCTGCGCCTCCGGGGCCGGATCCTGGGCGCCCTCTACGTGGACACCCGGACCCACCAGGCCCTCTTCTCGGAGGCGGACCGGCGACTCCTCGAGGCCCTCGCCCACCAGGCGGCCCTCGCCCTCGAGCACGCCCGGCTGGTGGAGCAGCTCTCCGCCGAGCGCGACGCCTACCGGCAGGTGGCCGAGGAGGCCCACAGCTTCGGCAAGCTGGTCGGGCGCTCCCGCCCGATGCGGCAGGTCTTCGCCCTCCTCGAGCGGGTGGCCGGGGCCGACCTTCCCGTGCTGATCCTCGGGGAGTCCGGAACGGGGAAGGAGCTGGCCGCCCGGGCGATCCACTTCAACTCCCGCCGGCGGGAGCGTCCGTTCCTCTCCGAGAACTGCGCCGCGATCCCGGAAACCCTGCTGGAGAGCCTCCTGTTCGGGCACGCCCGGGGAGCCTTCACCGGCGCGGACACCGACCACCGGGGCCTGTTCGAGCGGGCGAACGGCGGCACCCTGTTCCTCGACGAGATCGGCGACATGAGCGCTTCCCTCCAGGCGAAGCTGCTCCGGGTCCTCCAGGAGGGAGAGGTCCGCCCGGTCGGGGCGGAGCGGACGATCCGGGTCGACGTGCGGGTCGTCGCCGCGACCCACCGGGACCTGGAGGCGATGGTCCGGGAGGGAACCTTCCGCCAGGACCTGTACTACCGGCTCAACGGCGTGACCGTCCGGTTGCCGGCCCTGCGGGAACGGAAGGAGGACATCCCGCTCCTCTTCCGCCACTTCCTCGAACGGCGTGCCGCCGAGGAGAACCGCCCGGTTCCGGACGTGGACGCCGCCGTGCTCCGGGCCCTCGTCCTCCACGACTGGCCGGGGAACGTGCGGGAACTGGAGAACGTCGTCCGCCGCCTGCTCCTGTTCTCCGACGGGGACCGGATCGAGTCCCGCTCGCTGGCCGCCATCCCGGAGCTGGCGGCGGCCCTCGACGGCGCCGCCCGCACCGGCCCCGCACCGGCGGCCGCGGCGCCCCGCGCCCCCGCGGCCGCCGGGCGGCTCACGGAGATCACCGACGAGAAGGAACGCCTGCGACGGGCCCTCGAGGCGACCGGGGGCCGGAAGAAGGACGCCGCGGCGCTCCTCGGGATCAGCCGGGCGACCCTGTACCGGAAGCTCGCCCGGCACGGCCTGGCCTGAGCCCCCGGGAAACGAACGTCAGCGGCGATGCTCCAGGGCGGCGGGGTTGAGGACGCTGGCGGGAACCGGCCGGCCGCGGTCGTGCTGGCGGCGGAGCATCTCGTATTCCCGCGCCCAGTCCTTCGCCGCCAGGTACTCCCGCAGGTTCTCGAGGATCACGTGGTCGGAATCCACGTCGTAGACCCCCGCGTCGAGGATCCTTGCCCGGGCCGTGCCGTCCAGCTCCTGCGCGCTCTTCTTCACCCAGCCCGGCTTCCGCGGGGGGCTGTAGGTGTTCAGCACCGGGACCGTCTGGTAGATGAACGCCCCGAGGGAATTCCGGGCCACCAGCGTCAGGGGGCCCGACCGGCGGACCCGGACCGTGGTCTTCCCCTCGAGCAGGCCGTCCGCCGGGTGACCGCCGAGCAGCCGGGGCGTCTTCCCCGCCCCGATCAGCCAGACGAGGTGGGCCCCCTCCACGCTGAACCTGACGCGCACCTCCCCCATCCCCTGGAGGATCCGGGGTGACACCTCGAAGCGGGCGATGCGGAGCATCGTCCCGTCCTCGGGAACGGTCCGCACCGTGACCGTGCGGGTGTCGTCCGAGGGATCGGAGTCCCAGCGGGCGAACTCCGGCACCTCCCGGTCGAGGGCCGCTTCCAGGGTCTCCCCCTCCTTCACCGCGCTCCAGGGGATCCAGACGTCGCAGGCCGCCACCTGGCCCCGCGGGAGGGCCGCCCCCTCGCATTCGCCGATCGTCGCCCGCTTCCGGCCCCGGCGGACGACGGCCCGCCACCGGCCGACGTAGTGCCGGGGCGTCCGGTTCTCCACCAGCACCTGGACCAGGAGCCGCGGGTCCGCCCCCGGCGTCCGGATCTCGAAGGCACGCAGGTCGACGAGGGCCATGTTCCCCGGCACCCCCGAGACGTCCTTCTCCGGCAGGGGCGGCTCGTCTCCCCCCCGGGCCGGGACGGCCCCGGCGGCGACGAACGCCAGAAGCACGAAGAGAGCGCGGCTGGTCCGGGTCATGGCGGTCCTCACCTCCCTCCCCGGGCGAATATAGGACCCGGTCCCGCGGGTGGCTATACTCGTCCGGCTGGCCCCGGGGACCGTTCTCCGGCCCCGGGTTCCCGCGAGGAGACCCGGCGATGAGCGAAACGATCCGCGCCTTCCGCGTTCACGAGCACGGCGCCCCCGACGTCCTGCGCCTCGAGGAGCTGCCCCTTCCCGAGCCCGGCCCGGGAGAGGTCCGGGTGCGGATGGAGGCGATG
Source organism: uncultured Acidobacteriota bacterium (assembly GCA_964582785.1). Classification (GTDB taxonomy): domain Bacteria; phylum Acidobacteriota; class Polarisedimenticolia; order J045; family J045; genus JAMOQA01. Next base: position 8,293 of record CAZOTT010000030.1, read on the forward strand.
GCGCTGAACCACCTGGACCTCTGGGTCCGGCGGGGGATCGCCGGCGTCCGGTTTCCGCTCCCGCTGGTGCCCGGGTCCGACGGGGCGGGGCGGGTCGACGCGGTGGGAGACGGGGTGACCGGCATCGAGCCCGGCACCCGGGTCTTCGTCCTTCCGGGCGTCTCCTGCGGCCGCTGCGCCGCGTGTCTCGCCGGGCGGGACAACTACTGCCGGGAGTACGGGATCCTCGGCGAGTCCCGGGACGGCACGGCGGCCGAGGCGGTCGTCCTGCCCGCGGCCAACGTCGCCCCGGTCCCGGCGGGCATCTCCCTCGAGGAAGCGGCGAGCTTCGGGCTCGTGTACCTGACCGCGTGGCACATGCTGGTCCACAAGGCGCGGGTCCGGGCGGGAGAGCGGGTCCTCGTGCACGCCGCCGCGTCCGGCGTCTCGTCGGCGGGGATCCAGGTGGCGCGGCTCCACGGGGCGCGGGTGATCGCCACGGCGGGCAGCCCGGAGAAGCTCGCCCTGGCTCGGGAACTCGGCGCCGAGGAGGCGGTGAACTACCGGGAGGAGGACTGGGTCTCCCGGGTGAAGGCCTGGGCGGGCCCGGGCGGGATCGACGTCGTCTTCGACCACGTCGGGGAGGAGACGTTCGGACCCTCGCTCCGGGTGCTGGGCCGGGGGGGCCGTTACGTCTTCTGCGGGGCGACCACCGGGCCGCGCCTCGAGACCGACCTCCGGCTCGTGTTCTTCCGCAACTTCGAGATCCTCGGCTCGACGATGGGTCGCCGCGCCGACCTGCTGCGGGTCGCCGGGCTGATCGCCGCCGGCCGCCTGCGGGCGGTCGTCGACCCCGCCCGGTTCCGCTTCGAGGAACTTCCCGCCGCGCACCGGCACCTCGAGGAGCGGAAGGCCCGGGGCAAGGTGGTCGTCCTGTTCTGAGTTCCCGGCGGGCCCGGGACGCGACCACGGGAGGGCCGGCGGCACGCGGCCCGCTCTCCCGGCGCCGGTCCGCGGCGGGAGGGGTCTTCCCGGCACACCTCAGCGGGTGGCGAAGGGAACCCCGGCGGGGCCCGGCCCGCCGCACAGCCGGTGGTGTTCCTCGAGGGCGTAGCGGTCGGTCATGCCGGCGATGTAGTCCCCGACCACGCGGCGCAGCCCGTCGGTCTCGATCCGCCGGCGGAAACGCTCCGGCATCTCCCGGGGACGCTCGACGTAGACCTCGAACAGCTCGCGGAGCACCCGCGAGAAGACGTCCCGGGTCGCCGCGATCCGGGGGTGCCGGTAGAGGTTCGCCCCCAGCCACTCCTTGAGGTCCCGGGCTTCCCGGTCGATCCCGGGCGAGAGCCGCACGATCCATTCCCCCTGCTCCCGGACGTCCTCCACCGAGCGCAGGCGGCGGCGCGCGATCTCCTCCCGCACCGTCGCCACGAGGTCCCCCACCATCCGGTCGATCACCCGGCGCAGGGCGATCTTCGTCCACATCCACGGGTCCCGGGCCGGCCACCGCTTCCGCGCCTCCCGGAAGGGGCGGCCGAAGAGGGGAACCTCTTCCACCAGCCGGTCCAGTTCGAGCAGGCCGGACTCCAGGCCATCGTCCAGGTCGTGGTGGTCGTAGGCGATCTCGTCGACGAGGTCGATCAGCTGCGCCTCCAGGGGAGGCGGGATCTCCGGCAGGTACTCCGCGGCTTCCGGAACCCGCCCCGGGTCCGGCGGACCCGAGTGCTTGGCGATCCCCTCCCGCGTCTCGAACGTCAGGTTGAGGCCGGGGAACTCCGGGTAGCGGTCCTCGAGCCGCTCCACGATCCGGAGGGTCTGCCGGTTGTGATCGAAACCGCCGTCCTCCGCCAGGAGCGGGTCGAGGACCTCCTCGCCCAGGTGGCCGAAGGGCGCGTGTCCCATGTCGTGGGAAAGGGCGAGGGACTCCGCCAGGTCCGCGTTCAGGCCGAGGGCCCGGGCAACCGTGCGGGCGATCTGGGCGACCTCGATGCTGTGGGTGAGCCGGGTGCGGTAGTGGTCCCCCTCGTGGTTGACGAACACCTGGGTCTTGTACTCGAGGCGCCGGAAGGCCCGGCAGTGGATGATCCGGTCCCGGTCCCGGGCGTAGACCGGGCGGTAGGGATGTTCCTTCTCCGGCCAGCGCCGCCCGCGGGTGTCCCGCTCGTGCTGGGCCCACGGAGCGAGCCCCACGCTCCCACCGACCCGGGGATCCATGGGCCGCATTCTAGCGCGCGATTTCCCCTCCCCCCTCCGGCGGGGTTCCCGGGGAGGGAGGCCGCACCGCGTAACGGAGGAACAGCTCGTCGCCCACCCGGTCCACCCGCAGCAGCTCCAGGCGCGGAGACTCGGCCACGGGCCAGCCCGGGCCGCCGACCAGCCCCGGCGCCCCCCGCCCCCCGAGCAGGCGGGGGAGGACGGTCACCCGCAGCTCGTCCACCGCGCCCGCGGCGAGGAACCCGGCGAGGGTCTCGCCGCCCCCCTCGACCAGGACCCGGCGAGCGCCCCGCCGGCCGAGTTCCGCGAGAAGTTCGGCCACGTCCACCCCGCCCCTCCCGGTCCGCAGGACGTCGAGGCGTCCCTCCGCCCGGGCCCCGGCCAGCGGGCCGAGAAGCCCCAGGGAAAGGTCCTCCGGCACGGCGAGGATCCGGGGACGGGTGCCCCCGCCCGCCAGCAGGCGGCACGAGACCGGGAGCCGGCCGCTCCGGGAGAGCACGGCCACCAGGGCGTCCGGCGGGTACGGCGGATCCTCCCGGCGGATCGTCGCCGCCCCGACGACGATCGCGTCCACTTCCCGGCGCAACCGGGCGAGACGGCGGCGGTCCTCCCGGCTCCCCGGGTTGGCTTCCCCCCGCACCGAGGCGATCTTCCCGTCCGGCCCCGCCGCCAGGCAGGCCAGGACCCGGGGCCGTTCCTTCCGCTGGTCGGTCATGGGGCCGAATATACGCGGTCCGTTCGAACCTGCCCGCGGGCGGTCAAGGTTTCCCGTGCCGGGCCGATGCGTCCACCGGGGGACCCCTGCCGGTCCCCGAGGAGGGTGCAGCGATGTGGATCCCGGCCCTGGACTCCGCGACGACCCCGGGACCCGTTCCCGGCCCGGCCCCGGCTGCCGCCCCGGTCCCGGTGCGGGACCTTCCCGGGCGGCCCGCCCCGCCCCCGGCGAAACCGGGCCCGGCCCCCGGGCGGACCCCGGACCCGCCCCCCCGGGCGCCGGGCGACCTGGAACGGCGGCTGAACGCCCTGCTGGAGGCGGCCGGCCTCGGGGTCCGGGTGCGCCTGTTCCGGCCGCCGCCCGGGGAACCGCGGGTGGTGGTGCGCCGGGCCGCGGGGTTCCTCCCCGGCTCCCCCGGGCTTTCGTCCCGGGAACACCTCGGCTGAGCCCGGGTCCGGGAGGGGGGGCGTGGTGGACGCGACGGGAACAACGGAACCGCGGCGGACGATCACCCTGCTGTGGAGCCTGCGCGACCTGGCCCGCCTGGCCCGGGAGATCGAGAACCGGGTGGCGGAGCGGTTCGCGGAGGCGCCCGCCGACCTGAACCTCGCGGCGACCCGCAGGCTGCTGGAGGTGGGGTTGCACCTGGTCGGCCGGATCGGGTCCCTCTACGGGGAGGACGCCGGAACGGACGGCGATGATCTCGAGGGAGCCCTGCGGGAGATGTTCTCCGCGGACGGGGAGGACGGTTTCCTCGCGGGCATGGAACCGGACCCGCCGGCAGGCGATCCCGGGGACGGGGGTCCCCCCCCGGCAGGCCCCCGGCAACCGCCGGTGGACGCGGAAGAGACCCGGATCGGGTCCCTCGCGCGGATCGCGACCCTCGAGCTGGGGGAGCGCCTCGACGACCTCGCCGGCCTCGATCCCGGGGAGGACCCCCTCGAGGCCCTCGCCCACGCGAGCCACGCCCGCGGCGCCTTCCTCCGGGCGGCGATCGCCCTCGAAAAGCTGGTCTGCGCGGCGGAAGGCCTGCGGCCCCGCCTGGCTTCCCCCCAGGACCTCCACCGGGCGCTCGCGATCCGGGCCGCCTACGCCCGCGTGGCCCGCACCCTCTGCGCGGAGCACCCGGACGACCGGATCCCGCCCTCCCGGGAATGCCTGGCCCGGGAGGCCGCGGCCCTCGGGGAACTGCTGGCGTGCCCCCTGACCCCGCACCTCCGGATCGCCGACCGGATCGCCCTCGCCCGGATGCACCGGCGGCTCCTCCTCCTGTTGCAGGAGCCCGGCCCGGTGGGCCCGGAGGGCCGGCGGACCTGGCAGGACCTGAAGGGCCTCTTCGAAATGCTGCTGCTGGTCAACAACCGCCAGGAACTGCGGGAACACGACCACGAGGCGGCACGCTGGCTCCTCGAGCGGCTGCCCCTCTCGGGGCCGGCCCGCCTCGGCCCCCGGGAGCAGGAGGTCCTGTCGCTCCTCGCCGACCGGGAACCGGCGCTGCTCTGCGAGGGCCCCGACCTGGACGGGGAACGGGTCGGCGAACTCCGGCGCGTGCTCCTCGGGATCGCCCGCGGGCTCGCTCCCGCGGGAGCGCTCCCGGAACCTGCCGCGGCCCTCCCCTGACGGCGGGAACCCCCGGGGCCCCGGCGGGCCCTCCCGGAGCCGGCGGCAGGACCGCGGCCCGCACTCAGCCCCGGGCCGGGCCGGGCCGACGGATGCCGAGGGCCCGCATCTTCCGGTGGAGGCTGGTCCGCTCGAGGCCCAGTTCCCGGGCCGCCGCGGACACGTTGCCCCCGTGGCGGGCCAACGCCGCCTCGATGAACCCCCGCTCGAAGGCGGCGACCGCGGTCGCCAGCGGCCCCCGGGCGGGCACCCCCGGGAGGCCGGCGGCCGGGACGGAGGGCGCCCGTTCCCCCAGGTGCCGCTCCACGTCGGCGGCGGTGATCGTCTCGCCGGGAACCAGGATCGCGAGCCGCTCGACGAGGTTCCGCAGTTGCCGGACGTTCCCCGGCCAGTCCAGCGTGGCGAGCCGGTCGAGGGCGCCGGGGGAGAACTCCAGTTGCCGGGCCATCTCCCGGCAGGCCCGCGCGAGGAAGTGCCGGGCGAGGAGGGGCACGTCCCCGGGGCGTTCCCGGAGGGGCGGCACCCGCAGGGCGATCCCCTCGAGCCGGTAGTAGAGGTCCTCCCGGAACCGGCCCGCCGCGACCAGCGCCGCCAGGTCCCGGTTCGTCGCCGCCACGACCCGCACGTCGACCCGGGTCGCGCCCTCCGCACCGACCCGCTCGATCTCTCCCTCCTCGAGGGCGCGGAGCAGCTTCGGCTGGACGCCCGGGGGCATTTCCCCGATCTCGTCGAGAAACAGGGTGCCCCCGGAGGCGAGCTCGAAGCGTCCCCTCCTGTCCCGCACCGCCCCGGTGAACGCGCCCCTCACGTGGCCGAACAGTTCCGCCTCGAAGAGGTCTTCCGGGACCGCCGCGCAGTTGACCCGGACCAGGGCTCCCCCCGCCCGGCGGGACCTCCGGTGGAGTTCCCGGGCGACCAGCTCCTTCCCGGTCCCCGACTCCCCCAGGAGCAGGACCCGGGCATCGGTCGGGGCGATCCGCGCGATGGCGGCCCGGAGTTCCCGCATCGGGGGAGACTCGCCCAGGAGCACGGGTTCCTCTTCGCCCGTTCCGGCGAGCCGCTCGGCCCGGGCCCGGCCCGCCTCGAGGGCGCGGGCGAGCCGCAGCAGCACGGCCTCCGCCGAGGGAGGCTTCTCGAGAAAGTCGAACGCTCCCGCCCGGACGGCCCGCACCGCGTTCTCGAGGGAGGCGTGGGCGGTCAGCACGACCACCGGGGGGGCCCCTTCCTCCCCGGCCAGGTGGTCGAGGACCCCGAAACCGTCGAGCCGGGGCATCGCCAGGTCGAGCAGCACCGCGTCGATACCGCCCCGGCGCAGGCGGGAGATCGCCTCCACCCCGTCCCGCGCCTCGACCACGTCGTACCCCTCCGACCGGAGGGTGCGTCCCAGGGTCGCCCGCAGGTTGGGCTCGTCGTCCGCCAGCAGGATCCTCGGCATCCCGTTCAGCTCCCCGGGCCGGCCACCGGGAGTTCGACCCGGAAACGGGCCCCCGTCCCGGAGGGCAGCCACTCGATCTTCCCCCCGTGGTCCTCGGCGATCCGCCGGCAGATCGCGAGCCCGAGCCCGGTGCCCCCCTCTCCCCGGCCGGTCACGTACGGCTCGAAGACCCGCTCCCCCAGTTCGGCCGGGACGCCCGGCCCGTCGTCCTCGAAGAGCAGTTCCACCCGCCCGGGCTCCGCGCAGGGACCGATGCGGACCGCGAGCCGACCCGCCCCCGCGGCGGCGGCGTTCGCCGCCAGGTTGCCGACCAGGGTCCGCAGCAGGTCGGCGTCGGCGCGGACCGCCGGGACGGACCCCGCGACGCGCACCTCCCACCGTGGCGGACCGGTCTCCCCGAGCCGCGCGCGCAGGGTTTCCCCGACCAGCCGGGGAAGGTCGACGGGCGACGGCCGGGGGGAGGGCATGCGGGCGAACTCGTGGAACTCCCGTACCAGCCGCTCGAGCCGGAGGACCTCCTCGCGGATCGCCGCCGTTTCCTCCGGCAGGGATTCCCGCAGCCGCCGGGGATCGCGGGCGGCGAGCCGCTCCAGGTTGTCGACGGCGAGCCGGATCGGTGTCAGCGGGTTCCTCACCTCGTGGGCGATCCGGCGGGCCGCATCCCGCCAGGCCGCCAGGCGCTCGGCCCGGGCCCGGCGGGCGTGCTCGTCCCGCAGGGCGGCGACCATCCGCTCGATCCGCGCCCCCAGGCGTCCGAGCTCCCCCGGCCCGGACGGCATCGGCTCCACCGGGCTCCCCGCGTCCGCCACCCGGTCCACCGCCCGGGCCAGGTCCCGCACCGGTTTCGCCAGGAGATGGCCCAGGACGAGGGCCGGCGCCAGCGCGGCGAGAAGGGCGGCGAGGGCCGTCCAGGCGAGAGCCCCGCGCGCCCGGGCGAGGAGCTCCCGGGCGGGACGGGGCGGGGCGGCGACCGCCCGCAGGCTTCCCCCGGGGAACGTGACGACCACGGCGTCGCCGGCCGGGGGAGGGCCCGCCACGAGGCGCACCGCCGTCCCGGCCCGTTCGGCGAGCCGTCCGGCCAGTTCCCCGGCGGGAAGCGCTTCCTCGACGACCAGCAGCAGGGAGGCGGGACCGGCGGCCGGGGGCCACCGGGTGGCGGCCCGGAGGCGAAGCGTCGCCTGCTCTCCCAGCAGCCCCCGGCCCACCGGGATCCAGGCCACCCGGTCGGGGCCGGGGAGTCCCGCCGCCGGGTCCGGGGCCGCCCCGGCGGGCCAGGCGAGGACGGGAGCGGCCCTGCCGCCCGCCCCCCCGCGGAGAAGCAGGCCCCTCCCGAGCCGGGCCCCCCGGGCGAGGGCGAGAAATCGCCGGCGGGCGGCGGCCCGGGTGCGGCGGTCCCGCCGGCCCGCCGGGATGGAGGCCAGCAGGGCCAGGTCTCCCTCTGCCGCCGCGGCGGAGCGCAGCGCCCAGGCCCGTTCGAGGAGGCGGCGGCCCGGTTCCCGCGCGGCAGCGGCCAGCCGTTCGCGGAGGGCGGTCCGCGCCCGGTCGTCGATCCGCGCCGCGGCCTCCCGGAGAAGGGGACCGCCGAGACCCGCGGCGACCGCCAGGGGCACGAGGGCCGCGGCGAGGAGGGCGAGGACCAGGTGAACCCGGATCGACATGCCCCTAGACTACCGGTTCACCGGCGGGAGGCGACGATGGCACGGAAAGCGGTGCGGAAGAAGGCCCCCGGGGCGTCCCGGACGCCCCGCCCCACCCCGGCCCGGCGGGCCCGGGCGCGGGAGATCGTCGCGCGCCTCCGGGAACTCTACCCGGAGGCGGACTGCGAACTCGTCCACCGGGACCCGTGGCAGCTCCTGGTGGCGACGATCCTTTCCGCCCAGGCCACCGACCGGAGCGTCAACCGGGTGACCCCGGAACTGTTCCGCCGCTGGCCCACTCCCGCCGCCCTGGCGGCCGCGGAACCCGCCGACGTGGAGCCGGTCATCTCCTCGATCGGCCTCTACCGGAACAAGGCGAAGGCGATCGTCGGCGCCGCCCGGGAGATCGTCGCCCGCTTTGCCGGGGAGGTGCCGCGCCGTCGCGAGGACCTGGTGACCCTCCCCGGGGTCGGCCGCAAGACGGCCAACGTCGTGCTCGCGTCCGCGTTCCACGAGCCCGCGATCCCGGTGGACACCCACGTCGCCCGCCTCTCCCGCCTGCTCGATCTTTCCCGGGAACGGGACCCGGTCAAGATCGAGCGCGACCTGGCCGCGCTGCTGCCGGAGGAGGACTGGTCGTTCGCCAGCCACGCGCTGATCTGGCACGGCCGCCGGGTCTGCTCCGCGCGGAAACCCCGCTGCGGGCAATGCGCTCTCCTGGACCTCTGCCCGTCCGCGCGGACCTGACCCGGGCGAAAAGGGGGAGGTCCCGCGGGACCTCCCCGGAAACGCGGGCCGGAGGAGAACCGGGACCGCGCCGTTGTCGGGTTCAGCGCTCCACGAACTCCCGCCGGAACTCCTTCCAGCCGTCGTCGTCGAGGGCCAGCGCCGCGCCGATGACCGGGCGGGCTCCGTCGGGAATCGTCGCCCCGACCAGCCGGGGCGAGCTCCGCCGGGCGAGGAACTCGACGAACCGCTGCACCTCGCGGGAGAGCCACTGGCGGGCCCGCTCCCCGAGCCGCAGCTCCTTCAGCGCCTCGGTCGGTTCCACCGGGACGACCGCCGCCAGCCAGCCGTTCCCGTACGGATCCTCGGCGAGTTCTTCCGGGTGCTCCGCCACCCGCGGGTTCACCTGCATCACGGTGCCGTCCACCGGGGCGGGCAGCACCAGCACCCGGCCCCGCCGCCACACCTTCGCCAGGGGCTCCCCCTTCCGGACCCGGGTTCCCGGCTCCGGCAACTCGATCCGGTCGGCGCCCCCCAGGGCCTCGGCCAGGAATTCGTCCGCCCCGACCCGGAACTCCCCGGACTCGGCGAGCCGCACCCAGGAGTGATTGTCCGCGAGGAAGAGGCCGCGCGGCAGGTGCACGCTCTCGAAGGGCCGCAGCACGGGCCGCGGCGTCTCCTGCGGGCGGGAGGCGGCGCCGCGGTTCAGCAGCCAGATGATCCCTTCGACGAGGAAGAAGAGGGCAAAGGTGAAGACGACGAGGGCGACGACCATGGTTCCTTCCTCCGGCGGGACCCGCTGCCCGGACCCGCGTTCGTTGCGTTTTCCGATTTCCCTGTTGCCCGGGTGGTCACCCCTTCCCAAAGCATGAACCGTGCCACCGCCTGCACCGCGGCCTCGGTCGTCGCAACAGCCTGATTTACTGCGTCTTGCAATCCCCGAGCTCCTCCCCTGCCGGCGACGTGATGGAAAAACACCACGCCCCGCCGGGACCCGTTTTCCCGGCGGGGCGTGAAGTCCATGAGGCCCCTGCACTTGACCCCGTTGAAAGGCTCAACGTCCTCCCGGTGAATCCTTCGGCGGCACGACGATCGCTTCCTCGAGGGCGGGGGGCGGGTCCGCCGCCGGCCGGTGCGGTGGAGCGTGGCGCTTGAGATGCCGCATGAAGAAGACGAAGGTCAGCAGGAAGAGGATGACCAGGATGTACTCGACGCCCTTGGTCTCGAAGATGTTGACGTAGTGGTGAACCTCCATCGCTCAACCCTCCTGCGCCCACGCGGGAGGCTCCCGCAGGACCGGCAGCCGGTGGACGATCCAGCGGAACGCCCAGATCTCGAGGAAGACGACCATCAGCGTGATGACCACCTCCGACACCGCCGGCACGTAGGTTACCGGGGACTTCCAGTTGAACGCGATCATGCACACGTTGAGGCGGTTCAGGATGATGCCGACGAGCGTCAGGACGGCCGCCAGCCGGATCGCGCCCGGCCGCCGGGCCTGGTACCCGTGGGTGTAGATCGCCAGGGGAATCGCCACGAAGCCGACGATTTCGACCAGCCACCAGGCGCCCCACTTCGTGCCGAGGTAGTTCCAGTGCTTGCCGTGGACGAACACGAGCAGCTTGAAGAAGAGGTAGACGTACATCGTGGCGGCGGCGCCGCGCGCGAGCCCGAAGATGATGTCGTCGAAGTCGTGGCGCTTCGCGGGATCGAGCTGGGCGCGGAACACCCGGTGGGTGATCGATCCCTCGAAGATGACCATCGAGAGCCCGGCAAAGACACTCGAGACGAGGAACAGCACCGGGAGAAACTCGGTGTACCACAGGGGATGAAGCTTGTTCCTGTTGAAGAGGAAGAGGGCCCCGAGACCCGACTGGTGCAGGCTGGAAAGGGTCACCCCGAAGATCACCGTCGGCAGGGTCAGCATCCCGAGAAACCGCCGCAGGCGGGGCAGCCAGAGCCACTCGGCGATCGCGGGGGAGAACTCGAGGAACTCGGAGGTCATGTAGAGCAGGAAATGCCAGGCCACGAGAAAGAGGATCGAGTTGTAGCCGAACCTGTTCCCGATGATCGGGTTGATGATGTGCCACGGGCGCCCGAGGTCGAGCACCAGGGCGCCCGCGTAGAACATGTAGCTGAGCAGGCCGTTCAGCACCGTCGCCCGGATGATCGGGTGGTACTTTTCCGCGTGCAGGATGTAGACGGCGGCCGTCAGCACGTAGGCGCCGCCCGCGAAGGCCACGCCCGTCATCACGTCGAAGCCGATCCAGAGTCCCCACGGGTAGCTCTGGTTCAGGTTCGTCACCGCGCCGAGGCCCTTCCAGAAGCGGATCACGACCAGGACCATCCCGGCGAGGATGATCGGCGCCGAAACGAGGTTGAACGGGGTGAAGATCGGTCCGCGCGGGCGAAGCTGGTCCCGCACGAACTCCCGCCACGCGCGCCGGGGAGGCGCTCCCGCCGTCACCGCCGTGCTCATGCCCCCTCCTCCTCTCGCACCCGGTCCCGGCGCTCCGTCAGCTCGTGTAGCCCGTAGAGAAGCGGGGGAACCACCATGAAGACGACGGGCACGCCGTAGAGAAACTCGCGGGTCGTGTCCGGGTAGGGCGTGGTGCCCACGTCCGTCGGGAGGCCCAGTTCCTCGAACGGGACGGCAGACAGGTAGATCCACCCGGTGCCCCCGGCCTCGTGCTCCCCGTAGATGTGGTGGACGTACCGGTCCGGGTGCCGGTAGATCCGGCTCCGCGCCTCCTGCAGGAGGTCGCCCTTCTTCCCGAACAGCAGCGCCTCCCGGGGGCAGGCCTCGACGCAGGCCGGCTGTTCCCCGTCCCGGAGCCGTTCGTAGCACTGGATGCACTTGCGGATCCGCGGGTTCCAACTGTCGTACTCGAACCGGGGAATCTCGAAGGGACAGGCCATCATGCAGTAGCGGCACCCCATGCAGCGGTCCGGGTGCCAGATCACCGGCCCGAGACGGGTCTTCTCCATCGCGTTCGTCGGGCAGGCGGCGGCGCACGCCGGCTGCTCGCAGTGCATGCACTGGGTCTTGACGAACACGTCACCCTTTTCCGTTTCCCGCCGGTTGACCACGGTCCACTGGTCCAGGGTCGTCTTCCGCTCGTGCTCGAGGGCCCCGTCGTGTACCGGATCCGGCACCGGCAGGCCGTTGACCTGGGCGCAGGCAACCTCGCAGCGGCGGCAGCCGATGCAGCGGGTCGTGTCGACCAGGACCGCGACGAACTCCTCGTCTTTTCCTCCGGCCTCGCCCGCGGACCGGGCCGCCCTGGTCGCCGCCTTCGCCAGCCCGGCTCCCGCGGCCGCCGCCCCGGCGACTCCCGCGAGTTCGAGGAACCTTCTCCGTTCCATCAGTCCCTCCCTTCCGGCGCACCGGCCGGCATGCGCCAGGGGGTCGCCGGCCCCGCGTGGCAGGTGGCGCAGCTCGCGCTGGCCGCCGCCCCGGTGCCGATCTCGTGGCACTTTCCGCAGGTGGCGTGGAGGGCGACCCGGAGCCCCGGGAAGTCCCCGGCACGGGTCGTCCGGGGTCCGTGGCAGGAGTCGCAGCGCCCCACCTGCCTCCCCGCGGGAGCCGGGCTTCCACCGGCGGTCACCGGTTCCCGGTGACACAGCGCACACCGCCGCAGCTCCCCGGAGAAGACCTCGGGGTGCGGGGTGACGAGGCGGGGCGCCCGTGTCGGATGGTGGCACTCGGTGCACTCGAGCCCGAGTTCCTCCACGTGGGCCCGGTGCGGGAAAACCACCTCTCCCACGTGGGACGGCCAGCGGACCTCCCCGGGAGGGGATGCCGCAAGGACCAGCGGCAGGAGGGCCATCCCGGCCACTGCCGCCACGCCTCTCCCGAGGCGCGTACCGCGGCTTCCGTTCATCCCTCATGCTCCTTTCCGGCCCGGGAGGCTCCCGGCTCCCGGGTCACGTCCGGCACGGGGGCGGTCGGCGGGCAGTCCGATCGCTCCCGCGCACGATGGACAGAAGGCGGCATCCTTCAGGTCGACCTCCTCGGCCACCCGGGATGCCCTCATCGCGCACCATGGAACTTCGCAGTGCACCAGGCCCAGCAGGTGTCCCAGCTCGTGGAGCGCCTCCCGGAGGAGCCGCGCCCGCAGCACTCCAGCGGGATCCGGGTGCCCCGGTTCGTCCGGCCGCAGCCGGTGCAACGAGACCACCGCCACCCGCCCGCCGTGCTGGGCGAGCCCCAGGACGTGGGTGAAGACCGGGAGAAACACGTCGAGGTTCGTCACCCCGATCCGCCTCGCCCCGTCGGGGGACGTCTCCGCGAGCAGGGACGCGAGCAGGCGGTCCGCCCGGTACTGGCGCCGGGACGGATCGAACGCGGGGGCGGGATCGACGGTCGCCGTCGCGATCGAGACCGGGCGGCCCAGGCACGGCGCCAGCTCCGCCGCCAGGCGCCGCAGCACCCCGGGGGCGACGGTGCCGATGCGCACGAGTTCCACCCGCCAGGCGATCACCGCCCATCTCCCTCAGTTCCCCGCCTGGCCCGGGCGTTCGATGCCGTACCGCTTCATCTTGTTGTAGAGGGTGACCCGGTCGATCCCGAGTTCCCTTGCCGCCCGGGTGATGTTCCACTCGCAGATCTCGAGTACCTTCCGGATGTGTCGCCTCTCCACCGTGCGCAGGGAAAGGTCGGCCGCTTCCTCCTCGCCGCCCGCGGCCCCGCCCCGGACGATCGGCAGGTGCTCCCGGCGGATCTCCCCTTCCCGGCAGACCACCAGCGCCCGCTCCACGGCGTTCGCCAGCTCGCGCACGTTTCCCGGCCAGTCGTGGGAGAGCAGGAGTTCCCGCGCCCCCGGCGAGAATCCCGAGACCTTCCGTCCCATCGCCCGGGCGAACTTCTCCACGAAGTGTTCCGCGATCGGGAGGATGTCCTCCCGCCGCTCCCGGAGGGGTGGGAGATCGATGCGGAACACGTTGATCCGGTAGTACAGGTCCTCGCGGAACGTCCCCGCCCGCACCGCCTCCTCGAGGTCACGGTTCGTCGCGCAGATCACGCGGAAGTCGACCGGCACCTCCCGGGTCCCGCCCACCCGCGTGATGCGGTGCTCCTCGAGGGCCCGCAGCAGCTCCACCTGCACCTTCGGCGAGATCTCCCCGATCTCGTCGAGGAAGAGCGTCCCGCCGTCGGCCAGTTCCAGCTTCCCCTTCCTCCGCCCGGCGGCACCGGTGAACGCTCCCTTCTCGTGTCCGAACAGCTCCGACTCCAGCACTCCTTCCGGCAGGGCCCCGCAGTTCACCGCGACGAGGGGGCCGAACGCCCGGGAGCTGCGGGCGTGGATCAGGCGTGCGATCAGTTCCTTGCCCGTCCCCGACTCCCCCCGGATCAGCACGGTGGCATCCGTCGGAGCGACGGCGTCCACCAGCTCGAGGACCCGCTGCATCGCCGGGCTCTCCCCGGCGACGAATTCCGGGACGCTGGCCGCGATCCGCTGGCGCAGGGCCGCGTTCTCCTCCTGGAGGCGCAGCTTCTCGCAGGCCCGGGCCACGACCCGGGACAGGTCCTCCGGGTCGAACGGCTTGACCAGGTAGTCCCAGGCCCCTTCCTTGAGGGCCTGGACCGCCGTCGCCACGGAGGCGTAGGCGGTGATCAGGATGACGGCGACGTCGGGCCGGACCTCCCGGATGCGGTGCTGGAGCTCCAGGCCGTCCATGCCCGGCATCCGGATGTCGGTGACGACGACGTCGACGTCCCGGGTGGCCAGGACCTGCAGGGCTTCCCGGGCGCTGCCCGCCGTGGTCACCTCGTAGCCGTCCTCGACGAACCAGTTCGAGAGGGACTCCCGGACGTGCCGCTCGTCGTCGACGATCAGCACGTGGGGGGCGCGCCGCTTCATGGTTCCTCCCCGGGGCCACCGGGCCCCGGCGGCCGGGCGGGGAAGAACAGCGTGAACCGGCAACCCCGGCCGGGCGCCGTGTCGAGATCGATCTTCCCGCCGTGCCGCTCGACGATTCCGTAGACGACGGAAAGGCCGAGTCCGACTCCCCCGTCTTCCTTGGTGGTGAAGAACGGCTCGAAGGCGTGGGCGGCGACGTCCGGTGTCATTCCCGGCCCGGTATCCGCGACCACGACCTCGACTCCCTCCTCGACCGCGCGGGTGGTCACCCGCACCTCGCCGCCTCCCTCCATCGCCTGGGCGGCGTTGATCAGCAGGGCGATCAGGGCCTGCTGGACCTGGGAGGGATCGACGACGACCCGGGGAAGGTCCGGGTCGAAGTCGCGAACGACCTCGACGCCCGCCAGCTCGAGCTTGTGATCCACCAGGAAGAGCGCCTTCTCGACGACCTGGTTGACGTCGGTGGGTTCGAACTCTCCCGTCTTCTGGCGGGCGAACGCGAGGAGCTGGGAGACGATCGCGCCGCACCGCTTCGCTTCCCCGGCGATCGCTTCCAGGTATTCCAGGTTCTCCCGGCATTCGTCCGTCATGTCGTGCTTGCGGATCCGCCGGACCAGGGTCTTCGCGTAGGTGACGACGCTGGAGAGCGGGTTGTTGATCTCGTGGGCGACGACCGCGGCCAGTTTCCCCAGGGACGCCATCTTCTCCACGCGGACGATGTGTTCCTGGGCCTGTCGCAGTTCCCGGGTCTTCTCCTCGACCCGCCGCTGGAGCGTCCGGCCCCATTCGATCAGTTCCTCGCGCGCCGCCGCCAGGTCCCGGGCCATCCGGTTGAAGGCCCGGGCCAGCAGTCCGAGTTCGTCGTCCGACACCTCGGGCACGCGGACCGCCAGGTCGCCGGCCGCCAGCCGTTCGACCCCCTCGATCAGGGCGCGCACCGGCCGGTCGACCATCCGCTGGATCGCCACCACGACGAGCCCCACGACGAGCAGGATCCCGACCAGGCTCGAGACGATCAGCTCCGTGGCCGACTGGAGCCGGGCCTGCTCGTAGGGGCGGAGATCCATGTGCACGTCCAGCACGCCGAGAATCGGGGTGTCTGCCGGGTGGACGTGGCAGGGGGCCCCGGCACACTCCGGCTCGTTCCCGATGACCCGCGTGATCGCCAGCACCGGGTGGTCGTCCCCCCCGATGACCCGCGCCTCCTGGCCCGGCGGCAGGCGCCTTGGCGGCGGGTCCTGCCGGTGACACGCCCTGCACTGGGGCCGCTCGATACCGACCACCCGGCCGATCTCCGCCCGGTTCGAGGAGTAGGCGATCCGGCCATCCTTGCGGAGGATCCGGATCGCGGCGATGTTCCGCTGGCGGGCGAGCGTGCCCACGGTCGCCTGGATGCGTTCCCGGTCGTTCCGCAGCATCGCTTCCCGGGTCGCTCCCGCGACCAGGTCGGCGACCTGGAGGCCGCTGTGCCGGAGGATCCGGGTGGTCGCCAGCCCCTGGATCCACACGTTCAGCGCCGCCGTCGCCCCGAAGACGGCGGCGAGGGAGAGGGTGAGCAGCAGGGTCAGCTTCCCCGCGATCGAGCGCCGAACCGGCATTCCCGGGTTCTCCTCCGGCCCGCCGGCCCCGGATGACAGGTCCCGGGATTCCGGGCCGGCGGTCCCGGAGCCATCTCTTTGCACGAATCGGGCCATCCCGGTCCCCCTTACCAAGACCCATGTTTCGTTGCAGTTACAGCAAACGCCCCCGGCGCGGGCCGCCGGGGGCGTGGTAACTTTCAACGGGCCGGCCCGGCGCGCCCGAGCCTGCACCTGCTAACTTACTGCTATGTTAGCACCTTTTCTCCGTTGAATTTTTCCACGGAGTGACGCCCGGGACCGCCGGGATTCTCAGCGCCCGGGCCGGGCGGGAGACCGCCCACCCCCCGTCCGCAGGCGCACGCGGGGCGGTTTGCCCGCTACCGCCCGGCCGACCACCGCGGCGCCCGGCACCCGCCGGGCCAGGTCCGCGGCCGCGCGGGGAGGGCAGGCGACGAGGAGACCTCCCGACGTCTGGGGGTCCAGCGCCAGGTCGACCAGGAGCGGATCGGCTCCCTCGTCGACCTCGAGCACGCCGGCCAGGGAGTCCCGGTTCTTTCCCGCCCCGGCGGGAACGAACCCGGTGGCGGCCGCCTCCCGCGCACCCGGGAGGAGCGGAAGGGAAGGGAGGTCGATCTCGATCGTGAGACCGGAAGCCTCGGCCATCTCCGCGGCGTGACCCGCCAGCCCGAACCCGGTGATGTCGGTGACGGCGTGGGGCGCGAGTTCCGCCGCCGCTTCCGCGGCACGCCGGTTCAGCGTTCCCATCACCCGGATCGCGGTCGCCAGGTGATCGGGAGCGGCCAGGCCCGCCTTGCCGGCGGTCGTGAGAACGCCCGTGCCCAGGGGTTTCGTCAGGACCAGGGCGTCTCCCGGGCGGGCGCCGCCGTTCCGCCAGACCCGGTCCGGGTGAACCTTCCCCGTGACCGCCATCCCGTAGAGGAGCTCCTGCCCCTCGATGGTGTGCCCGCCGGCCAACACCGCCCCCGCTTCCTCGAGGGCGGAGAGGCCGCCGCGCAGGATCTCCTTAAGGACGTCCTTTCCATGGGTCCCGAGGGGGAAACTCACCAGGTTCATTCCGGCGAGAGGTGTTCCTCCCATCGCGTAGACGTCCGAGAGCGCGTTGGCGGCGGCGATCCGCCCGAACGCCCAGGGGTCGTCGACCATCGGCGGGAAGAAGTCCGCGGTGTGGATGATTCCCAGCCCCGGGGCCACCCGGACCACCCCCGCGTCGTCGGCATACTCGATCCCGACGACCAGGTCCTCGGATTCGAGGCGCGGCAGGCCGCAGAGGATCGTCGCCAGGAGCCCCCGGGCCAGCTTCGCCCCGCACCCGCCGTACGCGGTCTCCCGGGCCAGGGCGACGCCACCCGTTTCCGCCGCGTCGAGACCGGTCGGAAGCCAACCGTTCCCCTCCCGCTTCCAGGCGGCCAGGGGCGCGAGTCCCTCCGCGGCGAACAGTTCCCGGAGCCGGGGCGCGTCGGCGCGACGGGCCTCGAGGACGACGCCGCACTCCGCGGAGACGACCCGCGGCGCCGGGATCACGTCCACGGAAAGGCCGGCCGCGCGGGCAGCCCGCTCCGCCCGCGTGACCTGCCGCGCGGTCTCGAAGACGACGAGCAGGTCCCGGGTGTCCGTCATCGCAGCTCCTCCGCCAGGGCGTCGGCCAGCAGGTCCGCGTCCGCCGGGACGTTGAACGGCCCGAACCCCGCCCGGATGGTACCGCCGGGGAAGGTCCCGATCCGCCGGTGCGCCGCCGGAGCGCAGTGGAGGCCGACCCGCAGCGCGAGGCCGTGGGCGCGATCGAGCCGGGCGGCCAGTTCGCCGGGGTCACGGCCCTCCACGGTGAACGAGAGGATGCCGGTGCGGGGACGGTCTTCCCGGTACCCGTGGAGGCGCACCCCGGGCAGGTCCGCCAGCCGCTCCGCGGCCCGGGCCGCGAGGGCCCGTTCCCGGGCGGCGATCTCCCCGACGGTCCGCGCGGCGAGCCAGGCGCACGCGGCCCCCAGGCCGACGGCCCCCACCGTGTTCGGCGTCCCCGCCTCGAGCCGGTCCGGCAGGAACACCGGCATCTCCTCGCTCTCCGACCGGGAACCGGTCCCGCCCCGCACCAGGGGAGGCAGGTCCCGGGCCAGCGCCGGGCCCAGGAGCAGCACGCCGGTCCCGGGGGGACCGAGCAGTCCCTTGTGCCCCGAGGCGACGTAGGCGGCGGCCCCGCTCGCCGCGAAGTCGAACGGCACGCTGCCCGCCCCCTGGGCCCCGTCCACGAGGACCGGCACCGGGTGCACCGCCCGGGCGATCGCCTCCACCGGCAGCACTTCCCCCGTCACGTTCGAGGCGTGGGTCACGACGACGAGGCGCGTCGGCTCCTCGGCGACCGCCGCGGCAACCTCTCCCGGATCGGGGACTCCCCAGGGGTCCCGGGCGGCCACGACGCGGACCCGGACGTTCCGCGTGCGCTCCAGGTGCCGGAGGGGCCGCATCACGGAGTTGTGCTCGAGGGCCGAGACGACGACCCGGTCTCCCTCCCGCAGCACGCCGGCCAGCACGGCGTTGAGGAAGAAGGTGGCCCCCGGCCCGAGGATCGTCCGCTCGGGGTCGCCCCCGAGGACCCCCGCCACCCGTTCCCGGGCGTCCTCGAGGGCCCGCGTCGCCGCGATGGAAAAACGGTGACCTCCCCGCCCCGGGCTGCCGGCGGCCTCGTCGAGGAACGCCGCCATGGCCGCGGCGACGCCGGGAGCCTTGGGCAGGGAGGTCGCCCCGTGGTCCAGGTAGACCCGGCGCATGGGGTCAGGGCCGGACCAGGCGGGCGGCCCCGGCCAGCCGCTCGGCGATCTCGAGCATGTCGGTGCCGCGCCCGACGGCGAGGCGGGGAGCCAGCTCGAACCAGTTGAGACAGGTCCCGCAGGCGATGATCTCGATTCCCTGTTCCTCCAGCCCCCGCAGGGTCTCGAGCAGGTCGGACCCCTCGCAGCAGAGTTTCACCCCCTCGTTGTAGAAGATCACCGCGTCCGGCTTCTCCTCGAGCTGGCCGAGGGTCTTCAGGAACGACCGCAGGAGCAGCGTGCCGAGTTCGTCGTCCCCGCGACCCATCGTGCGGCCGGTCACCTGGACGACGAGGGGCCGCCCGGGGCCGGGGGCGCTTCCCTCCCCCGGGCTCGGCAGGGAACAGGTGATCTCCGGGTCTCCCCCGGGGCCGGGAGCGGCCGCCCCCGGGCCGGCCAGGACGCGCACCCGGAACCCGGTCCCTTCCGGCTCCACCTCGCAGGCGGCTCCCCGGGACGCGGCGAACCGGGTCACGTTCGAGCGGGCCAGGTCGTCGGCCACGTGCAGCACGATCTCGGTCTCTCCCTCCTCGAGGGCGGCCCGCAGCTCGAGGACGGGCCCGGGACAGGGCAGGTGGCGCACGTCGAGTTCCTTCACGGGCGCTTCCTCCGGAACGGGGACCGATCATAGCCTCTCCCCCCGCCGCGTCGACCGTGGGAGAATGCGCCTCCCGCCCCGGAGCCGCCGATGCCCCGTTCCCGCGTCCTCGCCTGCCTGCTCTGCTGGGGATCACTCGCTCTTCCCGCGGCCGGCGGCGACCTCGGCTTCGGCCCCCTGCGGGTTCCCTCCCAGTCCCCCGGCCAGGGGCTGCGGATGACCGTCGTCCCCATCTCCCCCGAGCCGCCGGCGCCGGGTACCTGGGTGGTCCGGTCCCGGGTCGAGTGGGTCAACGTCTGGTCGTGGGAACCG
>CAZOTT010000031.1:0-12783 GCA_964582785.1 uncultured Acidobacteriota bacterium
GGGGGGAGAGGGCCAGGCGGTGCCGGACCCGTTCCGCCAGCCGGGCGGCGTCCACCGGTGACGTCTCCGGCAGGAGCAGGGCGAACTCGTCCCCGCCCACCCGGGCCGCGATGTCGGACCGTCGCGCGGTGCCGGCCAGCAGCCGGCCGAAGTGGACGAGCGCCCGGTCCCCTGCCGGGTGGCCGTGAACGTCGTTGATTTCCTTGAACCGGTCCAGGTCCGCGAGCACCAGGGAGAGGGGCCGGCCGGAGCGGACCGCCCACTCCCGCTCGCGGGCGAGGAAGGTCTCGAAGGCCCGCCGGTTGAACAGGCCGGTCAGCGGGTCGCGGAGGGCCAGTTCCAGGGCCCGCCGGAACCTCCGGGCGTTGCGGGCCGGGAGGCCGGCGGCGGCGGCGACCTCGAGCAGGATGTCCCGGGCCACGGAGCGGGCCGGGCCCGCCACGGCGGGGCCGTCCTCCCAGGCCACCCACCCCTGGGGCTCGCCCCCGTCCTCGATGGGGACTGCCAGGAGGGGGGGGACCGGCTCGCCGCGGGGCCAGGGCCGGGTGCCACGGCCCGCGAGGACCCGGGTCGGCTCCCGGGAGGACGGGTCCAGGGAGACCATCGCCCGGGGCCCCGGCAGCCGGGCGGCGAGGGCCTCGAGGATGGCGGTTTCCAGTTCCTCCGGCTCGAGACAGCGGGCGAACCGCCGGAACAGTTCTCCCCGGTCCTCCGGGCGGGCCGGCAGGCCGTTCAGGCGGGCCCGGGAGCGGGTCGTCAGGGTACGGGCTGTTCGTTTTCCTGCCATGGCGGAGCGCTGCCTTCTAAAGATGATGCATCCATCCCAAACGTGGTTCTCCCGGGCCCGCGAGGCAAGAAAAGAATGAGTCCGGGGTCTAAAGTCTGGACAGGGACGGCCGAGAAGAGGGGCGAAACACGCCGGACAAGACCCGGATGGGAGCGATCGGGCGAGGGCCGGACGTGTACTGGAGGTGACGGAATGGCCTCGTTCTCGGTGGTGACCAACATCGGAGCACTCAACGCGCACAACCAGCTGATCAAGACGGAGCGGCGCCTGCAGCAGACGATCAACCGCCTCTCGTCCGGCCTGCGGATCAACGGGGCCAAGGACGACGCCGCCGGCCTGGCGATCGCGGAGAACCTGCGGGCCGACGTCCAGGGCCTGAACCAGGGCGTCCGCAACGCCAATGACGGCATCAGCGTGATCAACGTCGCGGACTCCGCCCTGCAGGAGATCGCCAACCTGCTCCACCGGGCGATGACCCTGGCCGAGCAGGCGGCCTCCGACACGTCCGGCGAGGACAGCAGCACGTCGAAGTCGGCGATCAACGACGAGTACACCCAGATCCTGTCGGAGATCGACCGGATCGCCGGGACGGTGGAGTTCAACGGGCTGCACCTCCTGAGCGGTTCCGGGACCAGCATCGACGTCCAGGTCGGCCTGGGGTCCGGTTCCAGCGACCGGATCACGATCGAGACCTCCGGCATCGCCGCCAGCTCCCTGGGGTTGTCCTCCGGCGCCCTGCTGACCGCCTCGGGCGCCCGGACGGAGCTGGTGAACATCCAGTCGGCGATCGACACGGTCTCGTCGGACCGGGGCGACCTCGGCGCCTACTACAACCGCCTCGAGCACACGATCGCGGTGATCACGGTCCAGGCCGAGAACCTGAAGGCGGCCGAGAGCCAGATCCGGGACGCGAACATCGCCCAGGAAGTGGTCAACATGACCAAGTACCAGGTCCTCAACCAGACCGGCCTCGCCGCCCTCGCCCAGGCGAACTCGACGTCGCAGAGCGTGTTGAACCTGCTCCGCTGACCGACGAAATCGTCCGCGGCCAACCGTGGACCTCCAGGACGCCGCCCGGGGGGATCCTCCCTCCCGGGCGGCGTGTACCCGCGTCACGACGCCGGGAGCCCGGGCGGTTCCCGGCGGTTTTCCCTGAACGGGTCCCGTCCCCCGCCACCGGGCCCCCGGCTCTTTTCCCCTCAAGATCCCCCTGCAGCGGCCGATGAGTCCGGTGGAAGCGTCGGGGCGAAACCTCTCCGGGGAAGGAGGTGAAGCACATCTGACGGAGTCGCGTCCGACGGGAAGGGGAAAGACGAAGACAGGCAGGACAACCAGCAGTTCCAGCGTCAACCGGCCGGCGGAGGGAACCACCGGTCGGGGCGGCACGGAAGCCGCCCGCCAACTTCAAGGAGGAAGCATCCATGGCCGATTTCTCGGTTGTCACCAACATCGGCGCCCTGAACGCCCAGAACCAGCTGATCAAGAGCCAGCGCGGTCTCAGCGTGACCATCAACCGCCTGTCGTCCGGCCTGCGGATCAACGGCGCCAAGGATGACGCGGCGGGCCTGACGATCGCCGAGACCCTGCGCGCCGACGTCGCCGCCCTGAACCAGGGGGTCCGGAACGCCAACGACGGCATCGGCGTGATCAACGTCGCCGACTCCGCTCTCGGCGAGATCGGCAACCTGCTCCAGCGGGCGGTGACCCTGGCCGAGCAGGCCGCCTCCGAGACGTCCGGAGAGGACAGCAGCACCTCGAAGACGGCGATCAACGACGAGTACAACCAGATCCTCTCGGAGATCGACCGGATCGCGGCCACCGTCGAGTTCAACGGCGTGTCCCTCCTCGACGGGAACGGCGCCTCGATCGACGTCCAGGTGGGAACCGGCAACTCGTCCGACGACCGGATCACCATCGAGACGAGCTCTGTCAGCGCCAGCGGCCTGGGCCTGAGCAGCGGGACCCTGCTGACCGCGTCCGGGGCCCGGACGGAGCTGGTGAACCTCCAGTCGGCGATCGACACGATCTCCAGCAACCGGGGCGACCTCGGCGCCTACTACAACCGCCTCGAGCACACGATCGCGGTGATCACGGTCCAGGCCGAGAACCTGAAGGCGGCCGAGAGCCAGATCCGCGACGCGAACGTGGCCCAGGAGGTGGTCAACCTGACCAAGTTCCAGGTGCTCAACCAGACGGGGCTGTCGGCGTTGGCCCAGGCCAACATGACGTCCCAGAGCGTCCTGGCCCTGCTGCGGTAACCACGGCGGGGGGAGGCGGGCTCTCGCCCGCCTCCCCGCCCCGCCCGGATCGCGGCGAAAGGGAGGTGAAGGATGGCAGGTGACGTGGCACCCCTTTCCCCCGCGGGTGCGCCGGGCGCCGACCTCCCGTCCGCTCCCCGCCCCGCGCCGGCGGACAGAACCCGGGAACCGCATGCGGTCGAACAGGGGCCGCGGGAAGACCCAGAACCGCGGCCCGCGACCCTTCCCCGATCGGGGGAGGGGGACCTGCCCCCGGACCCGAAGAAGGCCGCCGAGCGGATCCGCCAGCGCCTGCGGGAGATCCACGAGAAGGGGTACCTCCGCGAGCTGAGGATGGACGTCGAGGTGGAGCACGATCTCGGCCTGGTGATGGTCAAGATCATCGACGCCCGGACCGATAAGGTGATCAGGACGGTGCCTCCGAAGGAGCAGGTCGAGTTCGCCCGCAAGATGGAGATGTTCCTCGGGCTGCTCTTCGACCACCGGGCCTGACGTCCGGCCCCGGGAGGCGCCGCCGCCCGCGGTGCACGGGCGAGGGAGTGAACCATGCCTCTCGGACAGATCCAGTTCGGCTCGGGTCTCGCCTCCGGGATCAACTGGAGCCAGATCGTCGATGCCATCATCCAGGCCGAGAGTTACCCGATCCAGCAGCTCCAGGACCGGATCGACACCTTCGAGAAGGCGAAGGATTCGTTCAAGGAGCTGAAGGGGCTGCTCGAGGACTTCCAGTCCGCCCTCGAGGACCTGAAGGACGACGACAGCCTGGGCGGCTACCGGGCGACCCTGAGCAGCGAGACCGCCCTGACCGCCACGGCGACCAGTTCCGCCTCCCCCGGCATTCACACGATCAGCGTGAGCCAGCTGGCGAAGGCGCACAGCGTGCGGTCGAACGGTCTTTCCGACCGCTACAGCCCCCTCGTGAGCGACGGGACGATCGAGATCCAGGCCGGGGGCTACGAGAAGATCACGATCGATGTCAGCGCGGCCAACGGCAACAACTCCCTGCAGGGGATCGCGGACGCGATCAATGCCGCCGACCAGGGTGTCGTTGCCAGTATCATCAACGACGGGACGAACGAGATCCTCGTGGTGCGCGCGGAAGAGACCGGGACGGAACACGCGCTGACGATCACCGATACGACCAACCTGGACCTCGACGAGTCCTCCAACGAGCTCCAGGCGGCGCAGGACGCCCAGCTCGTCGTCGACGGCATCTCGATCACCTCGTCGACCAACACGGTGACCGGCGCGATCGCCGGTGTCACGCTCAGCCTGACGGATACGACGGACTCCGAGGTGACCCTCACGATCGAGGAGGACACCGACGCGACGAAGGACGCGATCGAGACGTTCGTCGACGCCTACAACAAGGTCAACGATTACTTCGACCGGCAGTTCGGCACGCCGGACTTCCAGAAGTACTCGGCGGTCACCGCGGGGAACTCGGTCCGCAACATCCAGTGGCAGCTCCAGAGCCTGTTCACGCAGGAGATCGCGGGAATCCCGGACGGGCAGGTGAACACCCTGGCGGAACTGGGCATCGTCGTCGCCGACTCGACCGGCCGCCTGGAGTTCAGGTCGTCCTACTTCGACGACCTGGTGGAGCAGGGCCGCTTCGACGAGGTCAAGGCGGTGCTCCGTTCCTCGGGCTCGACGACGGACAGCTCGGTGGTCTTCGTGTCGGCCGGGACGAAGACGAAGTCCGGCACGTACGACATCACGGTCACCACCGCCCCGGAGCGGGCCGAGGTCGGTGGTTCCACGGCCATCCAGTCCTCCGGGATCGCCCAGGACGAGACGCTGACCATCGGGGTGAACGGGTCCACGACCACCGTGGACCTGGCCGCCGGGGACACGATCGACACGATCGTGCAGAAGGTCAACAGCGCGCTGGACGCCGCGGGACTCGAGGCGGTGGCGTACTCCGATAGCGGCGTGCTGAAGATCCGCGCCGCCGACTATGGCTCGGCGTACACGGTCACGGCGGTGAGCAACGTTGCTGACGCCGGCGATGGGACGAGCACGGGGATCGGGACGACCCAGCAGTCGGACACCGGGGTCGACGTCGTGGGCACGATCGGGGGCGAGGCGGCCGAGGGGATCGGCAACGAGCTGGTCGGCGCGGACGGCACCGACATGGACGGGCTCGTGGTCCGGATCTACGCCACCCCCGACTCGGTCACCGCGAAGGGCGGGAACTTCGGGCAGGTCGGCTACAGCAGCGGCGCGGCCGACTCGTTCATCTCGGTGATCGAGGACATGGTCGACGACTACGACGGGACGATCAAGTCGATCACGGACGGCTACGACGACTCCATCGAGGCCGCCCAGGAGCGGATCGAGCGGATCCAGGCCCGCCTGGCGCGGCGGCGGGAGCTCCTGACGAAGCAGTTCTCCATGGCGGAGGCGGCGATCAGCCAGTTGAACCAGGCGATGGCTTCGCTGAGCCAGCGGTGAGAGGAACGCACGAAGCGAACGGGGGAAAGGTATCGATGAGCCAGGCAGTGGTTGCCCAGCAGGCGCGGATGGCGTACCAGGCGAACCAGGTCCAGATGGACGACCCGATGGGGCTCGTCGTGCGGCTGTACGACGGCATGATCGGGTTCCTCCGGCGCGGGGCGGACCTGGTCGGCGAGGGGAAGTACGCCGAGGCCGCCGACCCGATCCGGCGGGCGGCCGACATCGTCGGGGAACTGCAGGCGGTGCTCGACCTGGAGCGGGGGGGCGAGATCGCGGCCAACCTCGACCGCCTGTACACCTACTGCCGGCGCCGCATCATGGAATCGCACCTGCACCGGGATCCCGCGGGGTTGCGGGAGATCGCGGACCTGATGGCGCCGCTGCGGGACGCCTGGGCAGAGGCCCGGGAAAAGCAGCTGGCAGGGCAGGACTGACCATGGCGCCTCTCCCGGGA
This sequence comes from uncultured Acidobacteriota bacterium, assembly GCA_964582785.1. Taxonomy (GTDB): domain Bacteria; phylum Acidobacteriota; class Polarisedimenticolia; order J045; family J045; genus JAMOQA01. The sequence goes on from CAZOTT010000031.1 coordinate 5,960, forward strand.
AGCCAGGCGGTTCGGGTGCTGGAAGAGCTGGTGGCCGCCTGCCACGAGGAGCGCCAGGCCGTGGAAACCGGCCGGCTGGACCGGCTGCCGGACATCTCGACGCGCCGGGGGCTGCTGCTGGCCGAGCTGGACATTCACCTTCCGCCGGGGACCCCGGTGGAGGGGCGTGCCGCCGAGCTGCTCGAACAGGCCCGCATGGCGGTGCGCACCAACCTCCAGCTGCTTTCCGGCCTGCGCAACGAGCTGGCCCGGCGACTCGCCGAGCAGGAGACGCTCCAGCGGGCGGCGGCGGGGTACGAGGCAAGCCGCGGGTACTGAACCGCGGGCCCGGGGGGAATCCTCGACGGGGAAGGGGTGAGCCCGGGCGGACCGAGGGGGTGGGCCGCGTGCGGCCCACCCCCTCGCACTATCCCGGGCCCCCCTGCCTCCGGCCGTCTCGCCGGCCGGATCGGAAAGCTGCAGCGCCAGGGGCAGGGTCGCGGGGGCCGCCGGGGCGCGGCCTCCGGCCGTCTCGCGGGTCGCCGGCCGGACCGGAAAGCTGCAACGCCAGGGGCAGGGTCACGGAAGCCGCCGGGGCGCGGCCTCCGGCCGTCTCGCCGGCTCGACCGGCGGCGGTCGCGGGGTCCTCCGCGCCTTGCGGCTCGCAGGCCGCCGACCGGGCGCGTGACCGGACGCCGCGGCGGCCGGCTCGCCGCGGCGCTCCGCGCCCCGCCGCTGCGCGGCTCGTTCCGGCGCTCCGGACCCCGCGACTGCCGGGTCCCGCACGGCTCGGCGGAGTCGGCCGCCCCCGGCGGCCTCCCGTGCCTGGTCCCGGCGCTTCGCCGCTCGGTTGCGGCGCTCCGGACCCCGCGACTGCCGGGTCCCGCGCGGCTCGCCGGAACGGGGCGGGTAGCCGGGGGGAAGCGGGGTGGTCAGAGGGTCGGCTGCCCGCGCTGGATCCGCTTCAGCTTCTCGACGAACGTCGTCCGCTTGAGGTCCAGGAGCTGGGCGGCGCGCGCCTTGTTGCCCCCCGTCAGCTCCAGGCTCTGGAGAATCAGGTTCTTCTCGATCTCGGAGACGACGCTGCGGAAGTTGATCCCCTCTTCCGTCACCTGGAGGGGCACGACCGGCGTGGGCGGGACGTCCCGGAGTTCCACCGGCAGGTCCTCGGGCTCGATCCGGGTCCGCCCCCCGGACATCACCGTGGCGTACTCGATGGCGTTCTCGAGCTGGCGCACGTTGCCCGGCCAGTCGTACCGGACCAGCAGGCGCATCGTCTCCTGGGAGATCTCCTTGGCCGGCAGGTTGTTGCGGTGCGCGTACTTGGCGACGAAGTGGGCGGCGAGAAGCGGGATGTCGGACCGCCGCTCCCGGAGGGCGGGGACGTGGATCGGGATCACGTTCAGGCGGTAGTAGAGGTCTTCCCGGAACTCGCCGCGCTCGACCTTGGCCCGCAGGTCCTCGTTGCTGGCGGCGACGACCCGCACGTCCACCGGGATCGACCGCGTTCCGCCGACCCGGGTCACCTGGCGGGACTGGAGAACCCGGAGCAGCTTGACCTGCAGGTCCGGTTTCATCGTCCCGATCTCGTCCAGGAACAGGGTGCCGCCGTCCGCCAGTTCGAAGCGGCCCGGGCGGTCCCGGTCCGCCCCCGTGAACGCCCCCTTGACGTGGCCGAAGAGCTCCGACTCGATCAGGTTGTCCGGGATCGCCCCGCAGTGGACCGCGACCAGCCTGCCGTCCTTGCGCACCGGGTGCCGGTAATGGAGAGCCTGGACGATCAGCTCCTTGCCGACGCCGCTCTCCCCGGTGATCAGCACCGTGCTGTCCACCTGGCTGACCTTCTCCAGGAGAGAGAAGACCCGCTGCATCACCGGGCTCTTGCCGATGATCTGGTCGAAGCTGGTGCGTTCCATCAGCTCGGTGCGCAGGCGGGTGTTCTCGTCCCGCAGGCGCTTGGTCTCCACCGCGCGTTCGAGGGCGAGCCGGAGCTGGGCCATGGCGAACGGCTTGGCTAGGTAGTCGGCGGCGCCCTCCCGCATCGCCTCGACGGCGGAGTGGACCGTGGCGAAGCCGGTCATGATGACGACGACCATGTCCGGGTAGTGTTCCCGGGCCCGCGCCAGCAGCTCGAGGCCACCCAGGCCCGGGATCTTCAGGTCGGTCAGGAGAATGTCGGCCGGCTCCTCCACGAGGAGTTCCCAGGCCCGGTCGCCGGTGGAGGCGCCCCGCACGTCGTGCCCGAGCTCGGCGAGGTAGTCGACGATGGTCCGCAGCAGGCCGGGCTCGTCCTCGGCGACGACGATGTTCCAGCGCTCCCTTTCCTGGTCGTGGCTCATGCTCCCTCTCTCCTTCGGTCGTCTCGCGCCGCCGGGGCCGGCGCGCGGTGCCCGGTGCCAATACATAGGCCCCGGGGACGGGGTGTCAAGAGTTCGTCCATCCGCCGGCATCTCCTGCCGGCTGCCGTCGATGGACCGGCACCCGGGGTTCCCGGAAGCGTGGCGTGCCATGCCAGCGCAACCCCTTGGAAACGTGGCTGATGGACTTCCGGCGCACGGGCGCCGGGGGGCCCGGCATGCCCCTTGCTGAACGACCGCCCCGAAAGGACGAGCCCGAGGAATGTCTCGAACCTGGACAGTCGGGGTGCTCGCCGTGCTGGCCCTGTGCCTGCCGCCCGGGTGGGCCGCGCCGCCCCGCGGCGCCGACCAGCGGATCCGCGAACTGCGGCAACGGCTCGAGCAGGCCGAGGACCGGCGGGCCTGGGATGCCGCCGCCTTCGAGCTCCTGGTGGAACTCGACCGGCGGGGCCAGGCGAACTCTTCCGAGGCGATCTGGCTCATCGACCATCTCCTCGAGGCCCACCCGGACAACCCGCTCCTCCTCTGGCGCCGCGCCATGGCCCGGCGGCGCAAGGGGGATGCCCGGGGGGCGCTGATCGACCTCGAGCGGCTGGTTCGGGTGGCGCCGGACAGCCCGTGGGGTGTCCGGGCCCTCCGGGCGCTCCCGGCCCTCTACCTCCAGCTCGGGGAACGGGCCAGGGCCGCCCGGGCCGACGAGCGGTTGCTCCGGGAGCACCTGGCCGACCCGGTGGCGGTCCTCGCGAGGCTGGCGCGGACCTGGGCGCTGATCGGAAAGGTTCGCCGGGTCCGGGAGACCCTGGCCCGGCTGGAGGCCCTCGATCCGGGCCGCATCGTCCGCAACCCGGACCTGCTCTGGCTGTCGGCCGACGCGGAAGCCCGCCTGGCCCCGCCGCTCCAGGGGGCCCGGGCGATGCTCCGGTTCGCCAACGTCTATCCCCGGGACCCCCGGCGCCCGGAAGCGCTGCTCCGGGCGGCCCGGGCGCTGCAGAAGGCGGGGAAGGAGAAGACGGCCCTTGCCCTCGCGCGGGAGGTCGTGGAAACCTGCGACGACCCGAACAAGGTCGCGGCCGCCCGCTTCTTCGCCGCCCGGGAACTCGACAGGCAGCGGGACGAGCAGGATGCCTGGGTGGCCTACCGGGACGTGCTGGAGTCCGCGACCGATCCCCTTCTCGTGGCGAAGGCGATCCGCCGCCTCGTCGACATGAAGGTGCGCCGGGAGGGGAAGCGGGCGGCGCTCCTGATGCTCGCGGGAATCATCGAGTCGGGCGACCGCCTCTCGCGGACCTTCGCCCGCTCCCACTTCGACCGCATCGTCCGGCTGATGGCGCCGGAACTCGAAAAGAACGACCTGGAGGCCGCGTTCGTGCTCCGCCTCGCGGAACGCCTCGGGCAGGTGGACGAGATCACGCCGGGCATCCGCCTCGCCGCGGCCCGGCTCCGCGAACGGGTGGGGGCGTACGGGCGCGCGGCTTCCCTCTACCGTGTGCTGGAGAAGTACTGGTACGAACCGGTCGCCCGCCGGGCGCGGCTCGGCATCGCCCGCTGCACCCCGGACAAGCTGCCCGAGGGGATCGCCCCGGACGACCCGGCACGGCTCGCGGCGCTGGCCCGGGAGGAGCACTGGAAGGTGATCCGGCAGGTCCTGCGGGGGAAACGGCTGGAGGGGAGGGACGCCGCCGCGAAGCGCCTGCTCCTGGCCCGGGCGGCGTGGGCCGGGGGAGACGTCCCGGCCGCCCGCGCCGCGCTGGAGCCGCTGGGGGAGGTGACGGGAGAAGCCGCCCTGCTCCGGGGAGATGCCCGGGCCCTGGCGGGCGCCTGGGAGGAAGCCTGCCGGGACTTCCGGGCGGCCGCCCGGTCGCTGCCGCGCAACCAGGCCGGGGCGGACTGGGCACGGGTGCGCGTGGCCGCGTGCGAACTCCGCGAGGGAAACCGCGCGCGGGCGGAGCAGCGGCTCCGCGCGATCCTCGCCGAGAATCCGCCGGAGCCGGTGCGGTTCGCCGTGGAGCGGCTCCTCGGCATCCGGCCCGCGCCCGCCGCGAAGCAGGCGACCGCCGGTCCGGGCCGGGGGGCGAAGTCGTGAGGAGCGCGGGCCGGGCGGAGCGGGAACGGGTCTCCCGGGAGGCCTTCCTGCTGGCCGACCGGCTGGCGGACGCCGGCCGTCACCTGGCCCGGGCCCTCGCCGAGAAGGAACGGCTGGCGCGCATTCTCGACGGAGTCCTGGAGACGCTGGGGGCGGGGGTCGCCCTGGCCGCCGGGGACGGGACCGTGATCGCGACGAACCGGGCGGCCCGGGAACACGGTGTCGTGGGGGCGGGGGGACGGGTGGCGCCTCCCTTCGACCGCTTCCTCGGTGACGAGGGGGACGGCCGGGTCGTGCTGGAGGGGCCGGCGGGCCGGCGGCACTTTCTCGTCCGGTCCCGGGCGATGTCCCTGCCGGGGGGACGCGACGGGCGGCTGCTCGTCGCCGAGGAGGTGACCCGGGTCGTCGAGCTGGAGGAGGAGACCCGCCGCCGGACCCGCCTCGAGGCCCTCGGCCGGATGGCGGCGGAGGTGGCCCACGAGGTCCGGAACCCGCTGGGGAGCCTGGAGCTGCTCGCGTCCCTGCTCCTGGACGACCTGGAGGACGATGCGCCCGCGCGGGAGATGGCCGAGCGGATCCTGCTCGAGGTGCGGCGCCTTTCCGGGACCGTGACCCGGCTGCTCGCCGCGGTACGGGGCCGCAGGGCGCGGCGGGCGCCGGTCGATCCGGTGGCCCTCGCCCGGGAGGTCGTCGAAGCCCTCGAGCCGGTGGCCTGCGCGCGGGAGGTCGGCCTGCGGGTGCGCGCGGAACCCGGGGCCGGGAACCGGGCGCGGCTCGACGCGGAGGGCGTCCGCCGGGCGCTGCTCAACCTGGTCGGCAACGGGCTCGAGGCGACGCCGGCGGGAGGGGAAGTGCGGGTCACGGTGCTCCGGGAGGAGGACCGGGTCGTGTTCCTCGTCGACGACAGCGGACCGGGCATCCCCCGGGAACTGCGGGAGCGGATCTTCGAGCCGTTCTTCAGCACCCGGACCGACGGAACGGGACTCGGGCTGGCGGTGGTGGAGCAGGTGACCCTCGCCCACGGGGGCCTCGTCCGGGTGGGGGAGAGTCCCCTGGGCGGGGCCCGGTTCCGGGTGGAGCTGCCCGCGGGAGAACCGGGGGCAGGGGAGGTTGCAGGCGGATGAAGCGGAGGCCCTCGATCCTCGTGGTGGACGACGACGACACGATGCGCCTCGCGATGGGCCGCGTCCTGGAACGGGGCGGTTTCGAGGTGACCCGGTGCCGGGGCGGCCGCGAGGCCCTCGGCGCCCTCGGCCGCCGCCCGTGGGACGGGATGGTGACCGACGTGCGGATGCCGGGAATGGACGGCAGGGAACTGCTCGCCCGTGCCCTTGCCGTCCGCCCGGGCCTGGCCGTCGTGATGGTCACGGCATTCGGGACGGTCGAGGATGCCGTTGCGGCGGTCCGGCGGGGAGCCGCGGACTACCTGCTCAAGCCGTTCGCTCCCGAGGCCCTGGTCGCCGCCGTCCGCCGGGCACTGGGGCAGGAGGAACGGCCCGGGCCCGCCGGGGACGGCCCCCCGATGGTCGGAGAGGACCCCCGCTTCCTGGCGCTGATGGACGAGGCCGACCGGGCCGCCCGCACGGACTCCACCGTGCTCCTGGTCGGGGAGAGCGGGACCGGCAAGGAAGTCCTCGCCCGGTATATCCATTCCCGGAGCCGCCGGGCCGGGGGTCCGTTCGTGGCGGTCAACTGCGCGGCGCTCCCCGCGGACCTGCTGGAGGCGGAGCTGTTCGGCGTGCGGCGCGGGGCGTACACCGGGGCGGACCGGGACCGGGAGGGCCTCTTCGTCCGGGCCGAGGGGGGCACCCTCCTCCTGGACGAGATCGGGGAGCTGCCCCTGCCCCTCCAGGCCAAGCTGCTCCGCGCCCTCGAGGAGCGGCAGGTGGTGCCCCTCGGCGCCGGCGAACCGCGCCGGGTCGACCTGCGGATCATCGCCGCCACCCACCGGGACCTGGCGCGCCTCGCCCGGGAGGGGCGCTTCCGGCAGGACCTCTACTTCCGGCTGCGGGTCATCCCGCTGGTGCTGCCGCCGCTGCGGGAGCGCCCGAAGGACATCCCGGTCCTGGCCCGTCACCTGGTCGCGGAGATCGCCCGGCGGCTCGACCGGCCCGCACCCCGCCTGACCCGGGAGGCGTTGTGGCGCCTCGGCCGCCACCCGTGGCCGGGAAACGTGCGGGAACTGCGGAACGTGCTGGAGCGGGCGGTGATCCTCGACCGCCGGGGACGGATCGAGGCCGGGGATCTTTTCCTCGATCCGTGGGACGCCGGCACGCGGGACGCCGAGCTCGCCCCCGGCATGACCATCGCCGAGGCGGAACGGCGCCTGATCCAGCGCACCCTCGAGGCCGCCGGCGGAAACCGGACGAAGGCGTCCGCGATGCTGGGCATCTCGGTCCGCACCC
>CAZOTT010000031.1:12793-26897 GCA_964582785.1 uncultured Acidobacteriota bacterium
TCCGGGCGTGTGTCAACGGACCGACGGGAAGACGGCACGATCTGCCGGGATGCAAGCACTCCCGCGGTTCCCGGCCGCCCCTCCCCGGGCCCGTCGCCGTCTCCCTCGCCGTGCAACATTCAGGATTTCAAGGGGTAACGGGTTCCACGCCGGTCCCGGCGGGGCTCCGCCCGGGCCGGGCACGGGACTTGCTGTAGGGGACGGCGAGCCGTCCTGCCGGCGCGTGGGAGGTGTGCGATGAAGATCCCGGGAATGGGAGACGAGGTCCTGGTCAGCCGCCTGCGGCGGGCGATGGACGTGATGGCCGCCCGGGGGGAGCTGATCGCCTCGAACATCGGCAACCTGGACACGCCGGGGTACCGGGCGAAGGACCTCGACTTCGATGCCGCCCTGCAGCGGGCCGTCGACAGCCGGGGGAAGCGGGTCCCCCTCCGGACGACCCGCGCCGGTCACATCGCGGGGGCCGGGTCGTCCGCCGCCGCCCGGCCCCGGGAGGTCCGGGGCCTGCCGGTCCGCAACGACGGGAACAACGTGAACCTGGAGCGGGAGATGCTCGCCCTCGCCGAGACGAGGCGACGCTTCCAGGTGGCGACGCGCCTCGCCCGGCTGCGGGTGCAGGAACTCCTCGCCGCGATCAACGGAGGGCCGATGCGATGAGCCTGAGGGATGCGCTCCGGGTGGCCGCTTCCGGCCTCGACCTGCAGCGGGCACGCATGGAGGTCGTCGCCTCGAACCTGGCCAACGCCCGCACGACGCGCACCGCCGCCGGCGGGCCCTACCGGCGGATGCTGCCGGTCGTCCGCGCCGTCCCCGTGCGGCGGCACGCCTTCGGCGACGCTGTTTCCCGCGCGGTGCGCGGCGTCGAGCTCGAGCGCGTGGCGGTGGATCCTCGCCCGCCGGTGATGAGGTACGAACCGGGACACCCGGACGCCGACGCGCGGGGTTACGTCGCCTACCCGAACGTCGATCCCGCGGAAGAGATGGTGGACCTGCTCTCGGCGATGCGGTCCTACGAGGCGAACACCAGGGTGGTCAAGGCGGTCGAGAAGATGCGCGAGGACGCCCTGGACCTGCTGCGATGACCGGGAGGCACTGAATGAACGGTGGACGCATCGAGGACCTGGGACTCGGAAGGCTCGGCGGACGGGACCTGCTCGAGCAGACCGGACGTCCGCGCGTCGGCGGGAACACGCCCGGCGGCCCCAGTTTCGGCGAGGCCCTCGAGGACGCGCTGCGCGCCGTGGACGGGGACATGAGCCGCGCCGACCGGAAGGCGGTCCAGTGGATCTCCGGCGAGGGCGGCGACCTCCACGACGTGCTGCTCGAGATGCAGCAGGCGGACCTCTCCTTCCGCACGATGCTCCAGGTCCGCAACAAGCTGCTGGAGGCCTACAAGGAAATCATGAGGATGCCGGTGTAAGCCATGGACGATCTCCTGCGGCAGGTCCGGGAAGCCTGGGGGGGGCTCGCCACCCGCCAGAAGATCAGCCTCGTCCTGTCCGCCGTGCTGACCGTCGCGGCGGTGGGCGCCATCGTCTGGTGGGCCCAGCAGCCGACCTGGGGCGTGCTCTACACGGGCCTGGACCCGAAGGACGCCCAGGCGGTGATCGAGGAGCTCCAGGGAGAGCAGGTCCCGGTGCGGATCCGGGACGGGGGGCGGGTGATCGAGGTCCCGGTCGAACGGGTGGACCGGTTGCGGATGGACCTGGCGGCGAAGAACCTGCCCGCCAGCGGGCGCTTCGGGTTCCTCGAGATGTTCGCCCAGGACAACATCGCCCAGTCCTCCCGGGTGCAGAAGATCCGCTACCAGAAGGCTCTCGAGGACGAGCTGGCCCGGACGATCGAGTCCCTGTCGGAGGTTTCCCGCGCGCGGGTCCACCTGGCGCTGCCGGGAGACCGGGTCTTTCTCGACGACGACGACACGGCGAAGGCCTCGGTGACGATCACGCTCCGGGCGGGGTCGAAGCTGGCCTCCGACCAGGTCCAGGGGATCGCCCGCATCGTCGCCGGGGCCGTGCCGGAGCTGACGCCGGAGCACGTCTCCGTGGTGGACTCGAGCGGGAACGTCCTCTGGGAGGGTGACGGCGACGAGGGGAACCTGCTGGCGACGCGGCAGCTCGAGATGAAGACGGCGATCGAGCGGGACATCGACCGGAAGGTGGCGAAGGTCCTCGCTCCGCTGGTGGGGGAGGGGCACTTCGTCGTCCGCACCAGCGCCGACCTGGACTTCCAGAAGGTCAGCCGTCACGAGCGCCAGTACGACCCGGACAGCGGGGTGCTCGTCTCCGAGGAGAAGAGCAAGGAAAAGACGCGCTCCGCCGCGACGGGGGGAGGGGTGCCGGGGACCGCGTCCAACCTGCCGGGAGGCGTCGGGGCCGCCGCGGCCACCGGGGAGAACTCTGAACGGACCGACCAGGTGAACAACTTCGAGTACTCGGTCGTGGAGAAGCGGGTCGAGGAGCCGGTGGGGAGGATCCGGCGGCTCTCGGTGGCGGTGCTCGTCGATCAGAAGCCGGGCGAGGGCGGCGCCGGCGAGGGAGGAAACGGAACGTCCAGGCCGGAACGGGTGCCCCGGTCGGCGGAGGAGATGGCGCGCATCGAGCAGCTGGTCAAGGCGGCGATCAGCTTCGACCCGGACCGGGGCGACGTCGTCACGGTGGAGCAGGCTCCCTTCCCGCCGGTCCCGACGCCGGAGCCCCCCGCCGGTTTCGACTGGAGGCGGTACCTGCCGTGGGTCAAGTGGCCGGCGCTGGTGCTGCTGCTGTTCCTCGTGTTCTTCCTCTTCTGGCGGCCGTTCCTGCGGACCATCCGGGAAGCGGTGGCGAACGTCCAGGCGTCCGCCGCCGCGGCGACGGCCGAGGTGGAGGCGATGCCCCAGCTCGGGCCGCCGTCCCGGCTCGAACGGATGCGGCAGCAGCTGGCGAAACTGGCCCTCGAGGAACCCGAGGGGATGGCCCAGACGGTGCGCGTCTGGCTCAACGAGACGAAGGGCTGAGGGATGGCGGAAGGGCTGACGGGGGTCCAGAAGGCCGCGCTCCTCGTGACGCTGCTCGGCGAGGAGGCGGCGACGAAGCTGCTCGCCTGCCTCGAGGAGGAGGAGGTGCGCCGGATCGCGGCCGAGATCGCCCGGATCAAGATGGTGGACCCGAGCGAACACGAGCCGATCCTCGAGGAGTTCACCCGGATGGTGAACGAGGCCCGGGGCCTGGAACTGGCCGGCCTGCCCCTGGCGAAACGGCTGGTCGCCCGGTCCCGCCCCGAGGACGGGGACCGGATCCTCCAGCAGATCGAGCCGCGGCGCATCCCCGACCCGGACGAGGTCCAGCCCGACGTGGAGCCCCCGGAGTTGCCGGAGACGATCCTGGCCACCCCGTCCCGGCGGCTGGCGATGCTGCTGCAGGACGAGCCCCCCCAGACGGTCGCGCTGGTCCTCGCCCACCTGCCGCCGCGCAAGGCGGCGCGGATCATGGCGGCGATGGAGCCGGACCGCCGGATCGAGGTCACCCGCCGCATGGCGGCGATCCGGGAAGTCCGGGAAGAGGTGGTGCGGGAGATCGGGAGGGTCCTCGAGGAACGCCTGGCGACGATCTGCGACGAGCCGATCATTCCGTTCGACGGGATCCAGTCCGCGGCGGATGCCCTGACCAGCCTGGGCCGCGCCACCGGGCAGGAGATCGTCGAGGCCCTGCAGGACGACTACCCGGAGCTTGCCCAGCAGCTGCGGGACCTGCTGTTCACCTTCGACATGCTGATCGGCCTCAACGACCGTGACTGCCAGGAGGTCCTCAAGCAGGTCGACCGGGCCACCCTCGCCCTGGCCCTGAAGGGCGCGGCGCCGGAGATCCGCGACCTGTTCTTCCGCAACATGTCCGAGCGCGCCGCCCAGATGCTCGAGGAAGAGATGGAATTCCTCGGCACGCCCAAGGTCTCCGAGATCGAGCAGGCGCAGCGCTCGATCATCGAGCTGGTCCTCCGCCTGGAAAAGGAGGGAGCGATCAGCCTGGAGGACCAGGCCGTTGCCTAGCCGCCTCGTCGGTGGCTCCCGGGGGGAGCGGTGGCTGCCCCCGGAGCGGGACCCTTCCCTGGCGCCGGAGGAGCAGGAACGGCGCCGGGTGGAGGCCGCGGTGCGCGCCGGCTACGAGGAAGGGCTGCGCCGCGGGCGCGAGGAGGCGCAGGCGGCGGTCGCCGGGGAGCGGGAACGGCTCGCCCGGGCCCTCGCCGCGGTCCATGCCCTCGAGCGGGACGTGCTCACCCGCCTCGAGGAGGAGATCGTCGACCTGGCCGTCGCCGTGGCCGAGCGCATCGTCCGGGCGCGGATCGAGGCGGGAGACGAGGTTGCCCTCCGCGCGGCCCGGGAGGTCCTCTCCGCCTGCGGAGAGTCGGGTGGGGTCCGGGTCCGGCTCCACCCGCGGGACCTGGAGCAGGTCCGGGAACGGGCGCCGGAGCTGGCCTCTCCCGGCCTCGTCGAACTCGTGCCCGATCCTTCCCTCGAGCGGGGAGACGTGCTGGTCGAGACGGAACTGGAAACCCTCGACGCCCGCGTCCGGACCGCCCTTCACGCGTGCCGGGAGGAGCCGGCGGGGGAACCGGCATGAGCGGGGATCTCGGTGCGCTCCGGCGGCGGCTGGCCCGGGCCCGCCGGCGCGTGCGGGAGGTGCCCATCGTCCGCCGTTCCGGGACCATCACCCGCCTGGTCGGCCTGGGAGTCGAGAGCCGCGGCCCGCAGGTGGCCGTCGGCGAGGAGTGCCGGCTCGAGAAGGCCGACGGGACCCTCGTCAGCACCGCCGAGGTGATCGGCTTCGAGGGGAGCCGGATTCTCACGATGCCGGTGGACGAGGTGCGGGGCCTGCGCCGGGGTGACCGGGTGATCGCCACCGGGCGCCAGCCGGTCGTGCCGGCCGGCGACGGCCTTCTCGGGCGGGTCATCGATGCCCTCGGCCGGCCGATCGACGGTCGCGGTCCCCTCGGGGACGTCGCCCCGCGCCCGGTGCACGGGGAATCGATCGCCCCCCTCGAGCGGCCCCGGATCGAGGAGCCGATGGCGACCGGCGTCCGGGCGATCGACGGCTTCCTCACCCTGGGGCGGGGACAGCGGATCGGGATCTTCGCCGGGTCCGGCGTGGGCAAGAGCCGCCTCCTGGGGAACATCGCGCGGCACGCCTCCGACGAGGTGGTCGTGATCGGCCTCGTCGGCGAACGGAACCGGGAGGTGCGGGAGTTCGTCGAGCTGGACCTCGGGGAAGGGCTGGCCCGGGCGGTGGTCGTGGTGGCGACGTCCGACGAGCCCCCGGTGCGCCGCGTGCGGTGCGCCCTCGCGGCGACATCGATCGCGGAGGAGTTCCGCCGCCGGGGCCGGAACGTGACGCTGCTGATGGACTCCCTGACCCGGGTCGCGATGGCCCTGCGGGAGATCGGTCTCTCCGCCGGGGAGCCTCCCTCCTCGAAGGGCTACCCGCCCTCGGTGTTCGCCTTCCTTCCCCGGCTCCTCGAGCGGGCGGGGAGGGAAGCCGGGGCGGGCTCGATGACCGGGATCTACACGGTCTTCGTCGAGGCGGACGACATGAACGAGCCGATCGCCGACCACGCCCGGTCGATCCTCGACGGGCACATCGTGCTCTCCCGGTCCCTCGCCGAGCGCAGCCACTACCCGGCGATCGACGTGCTCGGGTCCATTTCCCGTGTCATGCCCCAGGTGACCGGCGATGAACACCGCCGGGCCGCCCTGCGGGTCCGGCGCCTGATGGCGATCTACCGGGACAACGAGGACCTGGTCAACATCGGGGCGTACCGGGAGGGGATCGACCCGGAGCTGGACGCCGCCGTCCGCTGGCACCGGCCGATCCGGGACTTTCTCCGCCAGGAGGGGTACGGGGCCACGCCGTTCGAGGAGACGGTCGCGCGGCTGCTCGCCCTCGGGGCGGACGGGGAGGCCGGCTGATGGCCCGCTTCCGGTTTCGCCTCGAGGTCCCCCTCAAGCTCGCGCGGATCGACCGGGACCGGCGGCGGCGCGAGCTGGGGGAACTGCTCCGGGAACTGGCGGCCGTGGAGGAGGCCCTGGCCCGCCTGGACGCCGACGAGCGGGAGTGGTCGCGGGAACTGGCTGCCCTGGTCCGGGAGGGAGAAACCGGGGCGGTGCTGGCGGGAGCGGCCACGCTGCGGGAGCGCCTGCGTTCCCGCCGCCCGGTCCTCGAGGACCGCCGCCGGAAACTGGCCGCGCGGGAGCGGGAGGCCCGGTCCGCCCTCGCGGACGTGACCCGCCAGGTCAAGGTGCTGGAGCGCCTGCGGCGGGAGGCCCGGGTGCGGCACCTGCAGGAAGAGGCGCAGCGGGAGGCGGCCGAGGTCGAGGACCTGGTCCTCGGGCGGCGGCGCCACCTGGAACTGGCCGGGATGCGAGGTGAAGGATGACCCTCCGCCGCGTGCTCAGGTCGATCCTGTTCGTCGCCCTGGCGGCGAACGCGCTGCTCGTCGTCGATGCCCTGACCCTCGGCGTCGTTGTCCCCCGCGTCGTCGCGGGGGACCAGGGGGCGGACGGCTCGAAGCAGCCGGAAGAGCTGCATCCCCTGGACCGGGGTCCCGAGGTGGAGGCGGAGACCTACCGCTCCCTGGTCGGCGAGCTGGAGGAGCAGCGGAAGGTCCTCGAGGCGAAGGCCAGGGAACTCGTGGAGCGGGAGCGGGAGCTGACCGCGGCGCGCAAGGAACTGGACGCCGAGAGGGAGGAACTGGCCCGCCTGCGGGACGAGGCGAAGAAGGAGCGCGAACGGCTGGAACAGCTCCGGTCCCCCAGCTTCGATCGCCTGCTGAAGGCGTACGAGGGGATGGACCCGGCGAACGCCGCCGCGGCCCTGGTCGAACTGTACGGCAGGAACCGGCGGGTCGTGGTCGACCTGCTCCTCGGGATGAAGCCCCGCCAGGCCGCGGGCACCCTGGACGCCCTCGCCTCCACCCACCCGAAGATCGCGGCCGACCTGTCCTGGGAGATCTGGCAGAAGGATCCCCGCCACCAGCGGTAGCCGCTCCGGCCCCGCCCGGGGGGCGTCCCCGGCCGGGTCCCGCGGGGATGCGGCGGGGGGCGTGCCGGCGCATCATGGGGCCCGGGAGGTTCCCCGTGCGTCGCCTGGTGCCGCTGGTTGCCGCTCTCGCCCTCGCCTGCCCGCCCGCCATCGGCGGGGCGGACGATGTCCTCTCGATCCGCGGCATCCGGCCGGGGATGACGGTCGCGGCGGCCCGGAACGCCCCGGGCCCCGGGGTCCGGGCCCGCGGCGAGAAGGAGGGGGTCTACCGCTGGGAGTGGCGGGGGCGGGTGGACCTGCCCGGGAACCCGGAAGTCACCCTGCGCTTCGAGGCCCCGCGGGACGGGGACGAGGCCCGCGTCTCGCGGGTGGTGCTGGTCGCCGACCGGCCGGGCCCCGTCGCCCGGGAGTGGCGAGAGGAGCTGGCGCACCGCTGGGGGCCGCCGGTGGCGCCCCTCGTGGACCTGCGTGACCCCAGGTCGGGGTACCCCGTCGAGGGAACCGTGTGGCGCCGCGGGGAGACCGTCGCGGTCCTGGTGGTCGCCAAGGAGGGGACCCCGCGGGGGATCGCGGTGCGGCGCATCGCCCTGTTCCTCCTGCCCGGGTTCGACCCGGTGGCGCTGACCCGCCGCCTCTACCGCGAGATCCGGGGCCGGTGAAGCCCGGGCCCGGTGACGGGGGTTGCCGATGAAGGTGCGCGTCGTCCTGGTTTTCCTGGTCCTCCTGCTCGCGGCCTGGGGCCTGTGGGGCCTTCTCTACGTGGGGCCCGCGCCGGTCCTGGTCCTCGCCACCGGCCGGCCGGCCGTCGGCCTGCCGGGGACGGGAGTGACCGCCACGGTGGAGATCCCGGCGGGGGGCGTCGCCCGGGTGCGGCTGCTCGCGGAGCAGGGAAACCGTTCCGCCGTTCTCGGTGAGCTCCGGGACGACCTTCCCACCCCCTGGGAATTCTGGAAGAGGGTTCCGGGACGCACGGCCCGCCTCGAGGCGCGGCTCGGCAAGGGTTCTCCCCGGTGGCTCGCCGAGGGAAAGGTGACTCTCCGGGTCGTCGCGGAGCGGCGGCACGGCCTGCTCCGCCGGCCGGCGCCCGTCGTCGTCGAGAAGTCCCTCCCGGTGCGCTTCCGGCCTCCCTCCCTCGGTGTCGTCTCCGCCAGGCACTACGTGCGGCAGGGAGGCGCCGGCGCGGTCGTCTTCCGGGTCGGTCCCACCGCGGTCCGTTCCGGGGTTCGGGTGGGGGGGGTGGAAATCCCGTCCCATCCCCTGCCGGGTGGCGGGAAAGGGGAACGGTTCTGTCTCTACGGCGTCCCGTGGGACCTGGACGACCCGGCCGGGATTCGTCTGTTCGCGGAGGACTCGGCCGGCAACCGGGTGGAGCAGGCGTTCATCGACCACTTCCGCCGCCATCCGCCCCGGCGGGACACGATCCGGTTGTCGGATCGCTTCCTCCGCCGGGTGGTCCCCGCCATCGCGTCCCGGACACCGGGCTTCGACGCCTCGGGAACCCTGCTCGAACAGTACCTGCGGATCAACGGCGACCTGCGCCGGGCGAACCGGGCGAAGGTCGCCGAGCTGTCGGGGCGCAGCGCGGAAACGTTCTCCTGGCGCGGCCGCTTCCTGCAACTGCCGAACTCCGCCCGCCGTGCCGGGTATGCCGACGACCGCACCTACGTCTACCGGGGGAAGGTCGTCGACCGGCAGGTTCACCTCGGGCTCGATCTCGCTTCCACGGCCCGGGCGCCCGTGCCCGCCGCGAACGGCGGCCGGGTGCTCTACGCCGGCTGGCTCGGCATCTACGGGAACGTCGTCATCCTCGACCATGGCTACGGCCTGCTCAGCCTCTACGCCCACCTCTCGACCATCGACGTGAAGCCGGGCCGGGAAGTGAAGAAGGGCGAAATCCTCGGGCGGACCGGTGCCACGGGGCTCGCCGGGGGAGACCATCTCCACCTGGGGATCTTCGTCGGCGGGGTCGCGGTCGACCCGATCGAGTGGTTCGATCCGCGCTGGATCCGCAACAACCTGGCCGACAAGCTCCCCCTGCCCGCCGACTGACCGTTCCCGCGGGACCGGCGGGGTCCGGGGCCGTTCGCTCCCCGCGGATCCCCTTGCACGGCCGGTGTTTCGCCGTACAGGGGAGGGCGGGGAGGTCGGGAGCAGGCATCCATGGACCAGCCCACGAGGACCCTCGCCGACCAGATCGACCGCCTCGCCCGGCGCCACCGTGCGCCGGAGTCCTTCGTCGAGAGTGTCCGCTCCTCGTTCGCGAGGAGGGGAATCTCCCTCGCCGAGGATGCAGGCCCCTACCTCCCCATCCTGGAGGAAACGTTCGCCCGGCAGTTGCAGGTGGCCGCCGCCACCGCCCGGTCCCGGGCGGGCCTGCAGCGCCTCGAGGAGAACTTCCGCCGGCTCGCCGAGGGCTGGCGCCGCCAGCTCGAGCAGCTCCGCGAGGTGAGGGCATCCCTCGAGGAGCAGCGGGCGCGGCTCGAGGCCAATACCCGCCTCCTGCGGGAAGGCGCAGCGCGGCACGGCGGCGCGGTGCCGGTCCGGTCGGCGCGGCGCCCCCCCTTGCGCGGCGCCACCGGCCGGGGCGGGGGAAACGTTCCCCGGTCGTTCCTGCCGCCGGGCTCCTTCCCGGTCCCCGGCCCGGAGGATCCTTCCTGACCCCCGGCGCGGGGGAAGCGACGAGGGGGAGCCGGCGCACCGGCTCCCCGTCCGCATGGCCCGCGCGCGGCCCTGCGGGTATCAGGAACCGTTGATCGTGTAGACGAGGGAGGTTTCCACCCGTTCGCCGTCCACGATCCAGCGGAGGGTCACCCGGTCGGAATTGCTCACGCCGAGCAGGTTGCCTTCCCCCTCGAGCACCGAGGGGAGGGAGAGCTCGATGTTGCTGCCTCCCTCGTCCAGGCGGCGCTTGATCGCTCCCCCGACCAGGTTGGCCAGCTCCCCGAGGCCGTCCGCGATCATCGCGGGGTCGTCTCCCAGCATCTCCTCGCCCCCGAGCAGGGTGGCGGCCAGCTTGCGCGCCCCCCCGTCGGTGCAGGCGATCTGGAGCAGACCCCGGAACTCCGGCCCGCCGAGACCGACCATGCCGGACATGGTCATCTGTCCGTCTCCGGAACCCTCTTCCGGCCCCTTCAGCGGGAGTCCGAACATCATCTCGATGTTCTCGCGGAAGGACTCCGCGAGAATCGTGCCCACGTCCACGGCTGCGTCGACCGACACGTCGATTCCTCCCTCGTCCGACCCCCCTCGCCGGTCGGGGATCAGGCCGGCTGCAGGATCTTCTCGAGGGCCTCGCCGAGCTTGTCCGGGGTGAACGGCTTGGTGACGAAACCGTTGGCGCCGGCGTCCAGGGCCTGCTGGACGCGCTCGTTGCCCGCCTCGGTCGTGACCATCACGATCGGCATCTCGTAGCCCTTCGCCCGGGCGGCCGCCACGAAGTCGGGGCCGTTCATGTTCGGCATGTTCCAGTCGCACAGGACCAGGTCGACGGAGGAATCGTTCTCCAGCACCCCGATCGCTTCCGAGCCGTCCCCGGCCTCGAGGATGTCCCCCACGTCCAGGCCGGCCTGCCGCAGGGCCCGCGTCAGGACCTTCCGCATCACCGCCGAGTCGTCCACGAGCAGTACCTTGATCGCCATCGATTCGTCTCCTCCGGGCGGATTCGGGTTGCTTGCCCCCCCGTGGGGCGTCTTCCCGGCCTCCGTATCGGACGGGCCGGGGGAATCTGAAGGGCCGGGCTCAGGCCGGCGCCTCCTCCGGTTCCGGGACCGCCGGCCGGGGCAGCCGGGCGAGCAGCTCGCGGACCTTGCGGGGCGTGGCGGGCAGCACGAGGAACGCGGCCGCCCCCGCCTCCCTGGCCGCCAGCACCAGCTCCCGCGTCGGGTGGTCGGAAGCCGCCACGATCGCTCCTTCCGTCTGGCCGATGGCCCGGATCCGCTCGGCCCGCAGCCGCAGGTCGGTGGGGGACCGGGTCACGATGATCACCGCGTCCGACTTCCGGGGAACCGTCCCGCCGGGCCGGTAGAGGGGCGGCACGTGCACGCCGACCTCGAGGAGGGTCTTCCGGAGGGCGACGGCCGCCGGGTCCGCGGGCTGGGCGGAGAGGCTGATCCGGCTGGAAGACGGGTCCAGCCCCGAGGCGGTGGGCGCCGCCGCCTTCTCTTCCTCCCCGGCCGGCCCCGTGCCGGATCCCGGTTCCCCGGCCTCGGCCGGTGCCCCCCCGGACGGTCGGGCCGCGGCCGCTCCCCCTGCCCCGGCGGCCGGTTCCCCCGCCCCCGGTTCCGCGTCCTTCCCGGCGGTCCCGGGGCCGACAGCGGCGCCCTCCGCGGGGCTGCCCCCCGGACCCGCGCCCGCCTCGGCGGCCGCCTCTCCGTCCCCGCCGGCCCCTTCTGCCGCGCTCGCGGCCGGGACGGCTTCCCCCTCGCCCGGCGAGGCCTTCCGCCCTTCCCCCGTCCCCCCGGCCTTCGCCCCGGCCTCCCGGATCATCTCGGGGGTGATCGTCCCCCGTTCCCGGTCACTGCCGGCGAAGAGGATGACCCCCCGGTCCTCGCCCTTCAGGCTCAGCCTTCCGGCGACGAACTCCCAGGGAACGTCCCCGTCGATGTCCGCGAGGATCGCGGGCCACGGGCCCGCGGAAACCTTCCTGAAGTCCGCCGCCCGGCGGAACTCCGGCGCCTGCCCGCTCCGTTCCCGGATCACGTTGGCGGCGGCGCCGCAGATCACGTTCGCCACCTCGCCGATCGAGTCGTGGAGGATGTCCGGCACCTCGCCGGTCTCGAGGACCTCCTCCACCTGCTCGGGCCCCATCAGGGCGAACGCCGCTCCCGCGTGGACCGCCGCGGGCAGGTCCATCAGGAGCAGGGCGGTGGTCCGGTTCTCCTGGTGGTCCGTGATCGGGAAGAAGTAGAGATCCCTGTTGCCGAGGGCTCCCTCGAGCTGGTCCTGGTCCTCGTGGATCGGCGTGATCTCCACCTCCGCCCCGACGAGAGAGCCCACGTTTTCCGCCAGGATCTGGAGGATGACCTCCGGCTCCTCGCGGATCAGCTTCGTGAACAGCCTGGTCGCGTCCTCGGCCACGGGGATCCTTCCGCCGCGCGGGGGAGGCGGCTTCTCTCCGGTCTTGTCGGCCCGGGTCCCGCGGCCCTTGAGCCTCCGGTCCCGGAAACCCCTGCCGGGCGGGCCGGCAGGATCTGCCGGGTGTCCTCCCGGCAGGGGCCGGGGGACGCCGCCATCCGCCCCCGCGGCAGGGGCACACTCCTTGCTTTCCCGGAGGGCGTCATGCGTGTCGTCCTGCCAGCGGGAACCTCCGGACCCGGGCCGCGCCCCGGGAAACCGGGTCCCTCCCGCTCCCGGGATCCCGGAACCGCCTTCGCCGTGCCGGGATTCCCCGCCGGGTCGCCGCCCGGGTCCGTGGCCCCCGCGCCGGGGGAGGCGGCCCCCCGCGGGTCCCCGCCCGGCCCGGGGCCGGGCGGCCCCGGGGCCCGGGGGGAGAGTTCCGCCCCGGTTCCCGCTGCCGGCGAGGGAGCCCGTCATTCCGCCCCCGGGACGGGTCGATCGCCGGAGGGCCCGGGGAAACCGGCTCCACCGGGCCGCGGAACGGCAGACCGCGGTCCCGGTGCTTCCACGGACCGGTCGGCGCGAAACGTCGCCCGGGGCGGAGAGGCGGGAGGGCTCCGGTCGGCGCGGGCCGGGAGTCCTCGCCCCGGGGTGGGCCGGGACGGCGCCCGTCCGGCCACCGTTCCCGGAAGCGGGTCACGGCCGGTTCCCCGCCTCGCCGCCCCGCGGGGGGCCGCGACACCGGCCCCGGGAATGCCGGGAGCCGGTCCCGGGCAGCCGGGCGTGGCCGGGGCCGCCGCACGGCACCCGGCGGTGGGCAAGGCGGGGTTGTCCCCGGGCGCGGCCCTGGTTCCCGGGAAACGGCGCCTTCCCGGGATCACCGGCGGCGGGAAGGAGAAGCCGTCCCGGGGGCGCCGCCAGCCCCGGCACGAGAAGGAAGACCGGCGCCTTCCCCTGCCGGAACCCGCCCCCGCCCGGGGACGCCCGGCCGGCCCGGTGCGACGGGCCGTGCCGCGGACCCTCCCGGCCGGTTCCCCGGCCGGGACGGGCCCGGGCGAAACCGAGCCCCCCGGCGGGACCCGGCCCGGCGGGGTCCCCTCCCCACCGGAACCCGTGTCTCCCGCCGAGGCAAGCCGTCTGGGAGGCGCCGGCCCCGCCGGGGGGGCTCCCCGGCCGGCGGCCTCCCCGGCGCTCGGGACGGGCGGCGCGCCGGTCCCGGGGGGGAGCGGCACGGGCCCGACGAAGCGGGTTGCCCCGGTCGGGGCGGCGGCCGGGCCCGGCCGCCCCGCCGGGGGCGCCGTGGCCCGGATCCCGGCCGCCTCCCGGGGCGCCGGCGCCCCGGCCCTGGCGGAGCAGGTGGCCGCCCGCCTGGCCGCCCTGGAAGGGGAACGGGGTTCGGTCACCGTGCGCCTCGATCCCCCGGAGCTCGGCCGGGTGATCCTCCGCTTCGTGCGCCGGGGGGATCGCCTCCGCGTCCACGTCCAGGCGGACCGGGCCGAGGTGGCCGCGCTGCTCGGCCGGGAAAGCGCGCGGATCGAGGCGGCGTGCGCCCGCCAGGGAACCGCCGTCCAGGTGGACGTCGCCGCGGGGGATGCCGGGCCCCGGAAAGACCCGTCCGGCGGGGCGGCGGGCCGGCGGCAGCGGGACGGCGGGGACGGTTCCCCCGGCCCCGCCGTCGACGCCGCGCCGGCAACGGACCCGGTGGCCGGCGCCGGCAGGCGCCGGGGGGCTCCCGGGCTCCTCGACGTGATCGGTTGAGAGGTGCGCCGGCAAGGGGGGCCGGTTTCACCTGGAACCGGCGGACGGGAAAGGCCCTTCCAGTGCAGGCGGCCGTCGGGGCCGCCCCGGGCAGAAGTCCTTCCCGGACCACCAGGTGAGAGGGCGACCCCCGTTCCCGCCGCACGTTCCTCTGGCTGCCGGGGTCAGAGAGTCGCCGCTGCGGTGCGGCTGAAGCGGTCGGCAGGCTGCGTGCGGATAACGTCCCTTCTGGCAGGTTGCGTGCGGGATAACGGGCGAAATGGCAGGTGGGGTGTCGGATA
>CAZOTT010000032.1:0-26848 GCA_964582785.1 uncultured Acidobacteriota bacterium
GACCTCGGCGACCCGGGGAAGGACAACGTCTACGGCTCCGGCCGCGTCGACGCCTGGGAGGCGGTGTCGATGTGCGCCACGCCGGACGGCCGGATCACGATCCGCGAGAGCACGATCGCCTGCACGGACCTGCTGCACGTGACGGTGTCCGACGAGGACCTGCAGGGGGCGGGCACGGTGGACGTGACGATCACCTCGGACACGGAACCGGGCGGCGAGACGCTGACCCTCACCGAGACGAACAGCGGGTCGGGCGTCTTCCGCGGCGAAATCGAGGCCGTTCCCGGTGAGCCGGCGGCGGACGGAAAGATCCAGGTGGCCGACGGGGACACCGTGGTCGCCCACTACATCGACGCGGACGACGGGAACGGGAACCACGACGTGGAGAAGACCGACACGGCGGGGGTGGACTGCGCGCCGCCGGTCATCTCCGCCGTCCACGACGAGAATGCCGGCCTGGACAGCGTCGAGATCGTGTGGACCACCGACGAGGACTCGGACTCCGTGGTGACCTGGGGGCCGGAGATCCCACCGGACCGGGAGAAGCGCAGCGCGGCCCGGGTGAAGAATCACCGGGTCCGGCTCGACGGGCTCGAGCAGTGCACCGTTTACTGGTACAAGGTTTCCTCCACCGACCCCCTGGGGAACGGGGCGGAGGACGACAACGGCGGGGCGTACTACCACTTCGAGACCCTGGGTGACTTCGGGCAGGGGCCCCAGTCCTGCCACGGCGGCCGCGTCTCGATGGACCGGGATGCCTACGACTGCGCCGATTCCATCTCGATCACGCTGACCGACATGGACCTCAACCTGGACCCGAACGCGGCCGACCGGGTGACCGTCGAGGTGACGAGCACGGTGGAGACGGAACCGGAGCTGGTGGAACTGGTGGAGACCGACGTGGACTCCTCCCGCTTCACCGGCTCGATCCCGACCGACTCCGGGGCGGTCGCCCGCGACGGGAAGATCCAGGTCCGGGACGGGGCCACGGTCACCGTGACCTACCACGATGCGGACGACGGGACCGGTTCCCCCGGGCTCTCCTGGGACGATGCGGTGATCGACTGCGCGGGCCCGGTGATCCGGGACCTGGCCGTGACGGATATCACCGACCAGCGGGTGACGATCCGCTGGACCACCGACGAGCCGGCCGACACGGTCCTCGAGTGGGGGTACGCGCCCGGGGCCCTCGACCACGTCGTCAGCCGGTCGGAGCTGACCACCTCCCACGAGGTGACGATCAACGAGTTCACCGACCTGTGCCAGGCCGGGTTCTTCCGGGTGCGCGGTACGGACGAGCTGGGCAACGAGGCCGTGGCGGACCGGGAGGGGGAGCCCTGGGAGTTCCACGTGGGGACGATCCCCGGGCTCTACTGGCGGGCGACGTTCGAGGACGGGACGGCCGGGTGGACCCTGCAGGGCGAGTGGGAGTCCGGCGAGCCCGCCGGTCTCGGCTGCTGGAACGGGCGGTACTGTGACCCGGACCGGGCCTGGAACAACCGGAACGTTCTCGGCCACGACCTTGCCGGGCAGGGGAACTTCGCCGGGGCCTACGAGCCCTCGACCTCGGAATCCGCCTACACCCCGTGGCTGGACGCGACCACGTGGCGGAACACGAAGCTGATCTTCTACCGCAGCCTGCAGAGCGCGGCGGGAGACGACGCGATCCTCTGGCTCTGGACCGACAAGGGGGTCCCGCTCTGGCGGAGCGGGGAGACCCTCGTCGCCGACGACGGCTGGGTCATGCAGACGTACGACCTGTCCCAGGTGGACGGCGCCCCCCGGGTGCGGCTCCAGTTCCAGGAAAAGGCGGACACCGACGTCCAGTACGGCGGGTGGACGATCGACGACGTGATCCTCAAGGACGGTTCGCTGCCCGACTACGGCCCCTGCGAGACCTGCGGCGGGCCGCCGGCCTTCGGCGGGGCGCGTTCCGCCACCGACGACGACGCCTGCGGGGCCACCGGGGTCACGGTCTCGTGGGACGAGGCGGTCGCCTGGGGCACGGCTGACGGGGGGACCTACGCGGTCTACCGCTCGACCGACCCGGGGTTCGTTCCGGGACCGGCCAACCTGGTCGCCAGCGGCATCCAGGGAACGTCCTGGCACGACGGCGGGGCCCCGGAGGACGCCGATCTCTGGTACGTGGTCCGGGCCGAGACCGACGAGACCTGCGGGACCGGGCCGGCCAACGGCGGCGTGATGGACGACAACCTGGTCCGGGTCCACGTCGAGGCGACGACGGACCGGCCGGTCCCGGGCCCGGTGACCGGGCTCCGGGTCGAGCTGGTCGGCGACGTCCACGTGCGGCTCACCTGGCAGGCGGCGGCAGACGCCAGCGGCTACCGGGTCTACCGGGGCACGGGACCCCGCCCGGAGGACTTCGTCCTGCTGGGCGAGACCACGGAAACCCACTGGGACGACCTGGACGAGGGCGGCAACGGGAAGACCTGGTTCTACCGGGTGGTCGCCGTCAACCCCTGCGGGGTCGAGGGGAACTGACCGGGCCGTTTCCGCGGGGTGCCCGGGCCCGGGCGGGCGAATCCCGCCCGGGCCCCCGCTTCTCCTGCCGGCCCTACCGGGCCCGCTTGAGGTAGCGGAAGAGGTCGGAGTCCGTGGAGAGGACCAGCGAGGAGTCCGGTCCGAGGGCCTTCTCCCAGGTCTCCAGCGTCTTCAGGAAGGCGTAGAACTCCGGGTCCCTGCCGTAGGCCTCGGCGTAGATCTTTGTCGCCTCCGCGTCGGCCCGGCCGCGGATCTCCTCGGCCTTGCGGTACGCCTCGGACCGGATCTCGCGCAGCTTGCGCTCCATCTGGCCCCGGATCTCGGCGCTCTTTCCCTGCCCCTGCGACCGGTAGCGGGCGGCGATCCGCTTGCGCTCGGAGATCATCCGCTCGTAGACCTTCTTCCGCACCGACTCGATGTAGTCGATCCGCTTGAAGCGGACGTCGACCAGCTCGATCCCGTACTCCGGCGTGATCTTCGAGGCCTTCTCCAGGATCTCCCGGGCGATCTTCTCCCGTCCCACCCGGATCTTCACCGCCTCCTCGCCGGGGGTGATCCCCTTGAGCTCCGCCGTCACCTCGAAGGGGCGGGAGGTGGAGCGCACCACCTCGATCAGGTCGTGGGAGGCGACCGCGTTGCGGGTCGCCCCGTCGATCACGTCGTCGAGGCGCGACTGCGCCCCCCGCTCGTCCCGCACCCGCTGGAAGAAGAGCAGCGGGTCGGCGATCCGCCAGCGGGCATAGGTGTCGACCCAGATGTACTTCTTGTCCCGGGTGGGGATCTGGTTGGCATCCCCGTCCCACTCGAGCCAGCGCTTGTCGAACCGGTTCACCGTCCAGACGAAGGGGATCTTGAAGTGGAGTCCCGGCGTTGTGACCGGTCCCCCGACCGGTTCCCCGAACTGGGTGATGATCACCTGCTCGGTCTCCGGGACGACGTACACGGAGGCAGCCAGGCCCAGCAGGGCCAGCACGACGAGGACGACCGCGGCGGCCTTCACTTTCCACCTCCCGCCGGCGCCTGCGCCGGGGCCGGCTCCCGCTCCAGGTTCAGCAGGGGCAGGACGTTCTTCAGCTTCTCGTCGACGATCGCCTTGCGGCCCACCCGGGGCAGGACCTTTTCCATCGCCTCCAGGTAGAGGCGCCGCCGCGTGACGCGGGGGGCCCGCCGGTATTCCCGGACGACCGACTCGAAGCGCGCCGCCTCTCCCTTCGCATTGTTCACCCGCTCGAGGGCGTAGCCCTCGGCCATCCGGATCCGGCGCTCCGCCTCCCCCTTCTCCCGGGGGATCGCCTTGTTGTACTCCGCCCAGGCGTCGTTGATCAGGCGTTCCCGCTCCTGGATCGCCTGGTTGACCTCGTTGAAGGCCGGCTTGACCGGGTCGGGCGGGTTGACGTCCTGGAGGACGAGCTGCTCCACCGCGATGCCGGTCTCGTACCGGTCGCACAGGTCCTGGAGCATCTGCTGCGCCTCGGCGGCGATCTTCTCCCGGCCGATCGTCAGCACCTCGTCCACCGAGTGGTCCCCGACGACCTCGCGCATCACGGCCTCGGAGAGGTCGCGGAACGTCTCGTCCACGTTCCGCACCTTGAAGAGATACCGGTACGGGTCGCGGATCTTGAACTGGACGATCCACTCCACGTCGGCGACGTTGAGATCGCCGGTCAGCATCTGGGACTCGGCGGTGTAGTCCTCCCGGGAGTAGACCGTCTTCACCCCGGCCCGCAGGGTGCGGAAGCCGAACTCCATCTTGAGCTGCCGCTGCACCGGCACCTTGTACACGGTGTCGGCGAAGGGGAGCTTCAGGTGCGGGCCGGGCCCGGCGGTGCCCACGTACCTGCCGAAGCGAAGGATGACTCCCTCCTCGTCCGGCTCGACCTGGTAGTAGGCGGAAAAGGCCGCGATGGCCAGCACGAGCACGAGGAGGACGGCCCGGACCGCTCCGCGCGGGATCTTCAGCTTCGGGACCGTGATCTCGGGGGGAGTCCAGGTGGGACCTTCCGTCATGGCGAGTCCTCCGGGCACGTCCGCGCGTCCCGCGCGGAGCGCCGCTTCATCCCGCTGCCACGGGAAGGCGAGTATGCGCGAGCGCCCGCTTTGTTGCGACCGCTCGCGCTCCGGGGGTGGCCGCCGGGATCGGGCCGGTCCACCCGGGGCCGGGGAGGGGAACCGTCGCGCCCCCTCCCCGGCCCGTGGCCGGGGCGCGACGCCGTGCACGGCGATGGCGCCGGGAGAAGGGTCCGGCTGCCCGCCGCGCGGTGCGAGGGATGGGCCGGGGCCCCCCGACCTGCCGGAAAGGCCCCGGCGGCTCCGTGCCCGGTGATGCGACCGGGGGAAAGCGATCGGCCACCCGCGGCGCGGCGAGCGGGGCCGGACCCTACCCCGACGGCGAGGACCCCGCGGCGCCCGTCCGCTACGCGCGGGCCAGGCGCCGGGTGCCGCGGGAAGTGATCGTCCAGAACGAGGTCGAGAGGAGCAGGCGCCGCACCCGGGACCGGGGGATCCGGATCACCCGGGAGGAGTCGAGCCGCTCCTCGAGGGGTGCCCGTTCCAGCTCGCGGAGGGTCGCGCGCCCGAGGGCTGCCGGGAGGGCGGTCGCCGCCCGGAGGGACCAGGACGGCAGGTGGGTCGCGCAGGCGATCCCCGCGAGCAGTCCCCGGCGCGCCCGGGCCTGCCAGCGGTCGAGGACGGACGGCAGCCCGTCCCGGGCCAGCTCGTCGGCCGGCAGGTATTCCCGTCCCCGGTCCCGGTCCCGGGGCAGGTCCCGGAGCACGTTGACGAGCTGGAGCCCCCGCCCGTAGCGGCGACCCTCCACGAGGAGGGCATGGAGCCGCCGGGGGGGCAGCGGGCCCCGGTGGCGGTCCACGAGCCGCATCCAGAAGGGCCCGACGCAGCCGGCGATCCCGTCCGCGTAGCGGAGCAGGGTCGCCGCGTCGGGGAACGCGCTCCGCGCGCCCAGCTCCCACTCCATCGTCGCCACCAGCTCGTCGACGACGGCGCCGACGTCCTCCCGGTCGCCGGGGGGCAGCGACCGGAACCGGGCCAGCAGCGGGTCGAGCCGCTCGAGGAGGGCCCGTTCCTCCGGGGTGTCCCCGAGGCCGGCCGCGGCGAGGGGCCGGGCGCCGCCGCCCCCGGTCACCGCCCGGCGCAGGGCCCGGAGGAGGGACCGCCGGACGTCCGCCGGCACCGCGCCCGTGTCGGCGATCGTGTCCCCCGCCCGCGCCAGCAGGTAGGCGATCTCCACCGGGGTCCGCATCGGGCCCGGCAGGAGCTGGATGGAGAGGGCGAACGTCCGCGAGGTGGCGCGGAGGATCCGGGCGTCGTCCATGGGCCCATCTTGCCACGCGGCCCCGCCGGTCCCTAGATTCCACCCCGGAGGACCCGATGATGGACACCGTGCGGGGACAGCGCGGCTCCGGCCGGCTGGGCGTGCTGATCTGGCTGGTGATGATGGGGGCCGCCGTCTTCACGGGGGTCCGGGCGATTCCCGTGCGGGTGGCGGTCTACCAGTTCCACGACTACGTGGACGAGCAGGTGAAGTTCGCGGCGGCCGCCTCCCGGGTCGACCCGCGGAAGCTCACCCGCCGGATCCTCGAGAAGGCCCACGAACTGGGCCTTCCCCTGGACAAGAAGCAGGTCGAGGTGAAGGTGAAAAGGAACGAGGTGAAGGTCCACGTGCGGCACCAGGTCACCGTCGACCTCGAGGCCTGGAAGTGGACCTGGAAGTTCGACGAGACGTTCACCCACCACAGGTTCTGACGCGCCGGTCCCCCCGGTCCCCGGCAGGAGGGCTCCCCGCCCACGGCCCGCCGCAGTGGCTGTTTCCAGCTTCCGGCGGTTCCTCGCACCTGCCGCCGTTGGTTTCCGGCGCTGCGGTCCCCGCGACTGCCGGGGTCTCGCACGGCTCGCCGGAGTCGGCGGCGCCCGGCGTCCCGCCGCTGCCCCTCCCTCCGGCTGCGCTGCCCGCGGAGGCAAGGTGGAAGTCGGTCCCGGCGAGTTGGGTGCGGGATCTCGGGAAGGATCGCGGGCGAGTGTCCGAGAACTCGCGTTCCTGGAGGCTGCGTGCGGGATAACGGGCGAGATGGCAGGTGGGGTGTCGGATAACTCCCGTTCTGGCAGGTCGGGTGCGGGATAACGCCCGTTCTGGCAGGTTCCGGGGCCGAAAACGCCGGGAAACCTGCCAGAAGCCCGGTTATCCGACACCCCGCCTGCCGGAATCGCCGTTATCCCGCCCGTTCTCGAGTCCGGGGACCCGCGCGGCGGCCGTGGCGGTTGTTTCCCGAAACGCCCGCCCGGTTGCCACCCCCGGCCGGGCGCACCTCCCGTTTTCCGGGAGGCGCCCCGGGACCGGGGGCCGCGCGGGCAACCGCCGGCCCCGCAAGGATTTCTGGTCGGGGTCCCGACGCGGCCGCCCGCGGCGGCAGGCCCTTCCCCGTTCGCCGGTGGCGCGGAAACCCGGCCCCCTTTCCCGGCGTGCGTCCCGTTCTTTGAGGGGGCAGGGGTGGTCCGGTACCCTTGGCCCATGGACCGCGAACAGGCACGGCAGGCACTGATCGAGGCCCGTCGCACCCGCCTGACCCGCGTCCTCGGCGCGTCTCCCCGGACCCGGGAGATCGCGGAGCGCCTGGTGGACGCGGACCTGCTCCACGCGCTGGTGCGGCTCCTCGACGAGGAAGCAGGTCGGCTCGACGACCTGGGGCTGGGCGTGTACGCGCGTCCGCTGCGGGGGAAGGCGGCCGGGTTCCACCGACGGGCGGAACGCCTCGAGGAGGAGGCGGCACGGCTGGAGGCGGAGTGCTTCCCCGGCTGCGACCGGGACCGTTACCTGCACCTCCGGTCCCGCATCCGCCGCGTGCGGCGGGACACGGACGCCCGGAACCTGGCCAACGAACTCCTCCACGGGAAGGACCGCCTGGGGCGCCTGGCGGAGGAGCACCTGTGGGAGCTGCTCCGGCGCACGTGCCGGGCGGGAGACATCCCCTTCCCGGCGGACCTCTTCGAGCGCTTCGAGGAGCGGATCGCCGTCGAGGAGGCGGTCGCCGAGGAGAAGGAGAAGCAGCGGACCGCCGACGATCTCCTCCGGCGCGCCCAGCGGCTCGAGCTGGAGGCGGCCACCCTCGAGAAGGAGGACCTCCTCGACCGGATCGTCGCCATCGGCGCCCGCCTGAAGGTCCTCCAGGAGGACCGGGAGCGGCGGGACCTGCCCACCGACCTGCCGATCCCGGAGCTGGACGGGGAGGGACAGGCGATCCGGAAGGCGTTCGGGATCCTGACGCGGACCAGCAAGCGGCACCAGCCGGGCTGGACCGAGGTCCTCGACTCCCGGGTCCGCAACCTGGACTGGCACCGGCTGGCCCGGGCGGCGGAACGCCGGATCCGGGCCCGGGAAGAGGAGCGGGAGCGCCTCCGGGAGGAGGGCCGCCGGCGCCAGGTCGAGGAGGCGCGCCGACGGTGGCGGGAGGAGGTCCGCCGGTTCGCCTTCCAGGAGGCCGTCGACCGCCTGCGGGCCCTCCTCGACCGGCTCGGCGAGGGGGACGGGCTCCGGGAGGCCGCCCGGGCCGAGGCGGCGGTCGCCTGCCGGCTGGCCGAGGGGGACGAGGAGCGGCTCGAACGGGTGGCGGCGCTCCTCGGGGGGCACGAGGAACTGGTCGCCACCGGCCGCGCCTTCCGCGGCCTGCGCCGCCTGCTCGGTCTGGAGCCGGCCGCCGAGGACGAGGTCCCCGCGCCGGAGGAGGGGGTCCCCGAGCCGGTGGAAGCCGAGGACCCGGCCGAGGAAGCCGCCGAGGACGCGGTCGAGGAGGCGGTCGGTCCCTGGCCGGACTGGGTGCTGGAGCGGCGGGACGCCGGCAGGGGAGAACGGGTGCTCCTCGTCGGTGGCCTGCCGGACCGACGGCGGCTCCAGGTCCTCGAGGACTTCTTCGGCTGGGAGGACACCGACTGGGTCGAGTCCTACCGGGAGCACAGCGCGGACTTCTCCTCGCTGAAAAAACAGGTCCGGGAGGGACGCTGGGACCGGGTGGTCGCCCTGACCCGGTTCTGCGGCCACGACGTGACCCAGGCCCTCTCGGCGGCGACGAACAGGGCGAAGGTGCCGTTCCTGCGCCATCCCCGCTCGGCCACGATTCCCGCCCTCGCGGGGACCCTGTACGGCCCGGGCCGCACCAGGTCCTGACGGGGCGCGTCCCTCCGCCGGGACCTGCACGGCGCGGGCCCGGCGGGGTGCCCGTCCCCCTCCCGGGGGCCGTGGCGGCGCGGAACCGGACCGGGCGATGCGCCTCCCCCCGGCCGGCGCCGGCACGCCGGGCCGTTTCTCGGGCCGGCAAAACGCGGTATCGTTCGGGCGTCCCGTGAACCGCCCGGACGGCCCGGTCCCGGGCGCACGACGGAGGGCCCGGAACGATGCCCCAGGCACCCCTGACGCCGCTCGATATCGAGTCCCGGCGCTTCCGCCGGGAGCTGCTCGGTTACCGGCGGCGCGACGTGGACCGCGTCCTGCGCGCCGCCGCCGACGCGCTGTCCGCGGCGAACCTCCGCTGCGAGGAACTCGAGCGCCGGGTCGCCGAGCTGGAAAAGGAGGTCGAGGGCTTCCACCAGCGGGAGCGGACCCTGCTCCATGCCCTCGCCAGCTCGGAGCGCCTGGTCGAGGAACGGAAGGCCCAGGCCCAGCGGGAAGCGGAGCGGATCATCGCCGACGCCCGCCGCCAGGCGGAGCAGGTCCTGTCCCGCACCCGGGCGGAGGTGACCCGGGTGGAGCAGCAGATCCTGCGGCTCAAGGTGGAGCGGGAGACCTTCGAGAACCGCCTGCTGGCGCTCCTCGACGAGCACCGGCGGCTGGTCGAGGTCCGGCGCCAGGAGTCCGGGCTCTCGTCCCGGTCGACCGTGCCGCCGCCGCTGGCGGGGGGGGAGGGCGCGACGCGGGTCGACGAGTCATGAGCGGCCGGCCGGAGGCCGACTTCGTCCTGGTGGGAGCATCCGAGGTCGTCACCTGCCGGGACGGACTGGACCCGGTCCCCGGCGGGGCGGTGGCGGCCCGCGGGGGAACCATCACGTGGGTCGGCCCGGAGCGCAACCTCGAACGGGAGGTGGACGTCCTCCCGGGAGCGACCCGGCTCGACGTCCTCGGCCGGGCGGTCCTCCCCGGGCTCGTCGAGTGTCACACCCACCTGGTCTGGGCGGGGAACCGGGCGGACGAGTTCGAGGAGCGGCTGGCGGGGAAGACCTACGCGGAGATCGCCGCGGCGGGGGGCGGGATCCTGCGGACCGTGGACGCCACCCGGGCGGCGGACCCGGACGAGCTCGCCGAGGCGGCCCGGGCCCGCATGGACCGGCTCGCCCGCCAGGGCGTGACGACGATCGAGGTCAAGAGCGGTTACGGGCTCGAGACCGCGGCCGAGCTGCGGATCCTGGAGGCGGCCCGCCGCGCCGCGAAGAGCCGCCCCCAGGAGGTCGTGACGACCTTTCTCGGCGCCCACACCCTGCCCCGGGAAGCCCGGGGGGACGAGGCGGCCCGCCGGCGCTACGTGGACACCGTGTGCGGGGAGATGATCCCCGCGGTGGCCGAGCGGGGGCTGGCCCGCTTCGTCGACGTGTTCGTCGACGCCCACGCCTTCCGCGTCGACGAGGCCCGGAGGATTCTCGAGACGGGGAAGGAGTTCGGCCTCGTGCCCAAGGTGCACGCCGACCAGCTGGCCGACGACGGCGCGGCCCGGCTGGCGGCGGAGGTCGGGGCGGTCAGCGCGGACCACCTGGACCACGCCTCCGAGGAAGGCCTCCGGGCGCTGGCCGCGGCGGGAACCGTCGCCGTCCTGCTCCCGGGCGCGGACCTCTTCATCGGGGCGGAGCGCTGGGCCGACGGCCGGCGGATGATCGACCTCGGGATCCCGGTCGCGGTCTCCACCGACCTGAACCCCGGGAGCTGTCCCTCCGAGTCGCTCCCGCTGATGATGCAGCTCGCCTGCCTGCGGATGGGACTGCGGGTCGACGAGGCGATCCTGGCCGCGACCCGCCACGCCGCCGCCGCCCTCGGCCTCGCCGACCGTTGCGGCTCGATCCAGCCGGGCCGGAGGTGCGACCTGCTCGTTCTCGACGCGGAGGACCGGCGGGAGCTGCTGTACCGGCTCGGGAGCCCCCCGATCCACCTGGTCGTGGCGGCGGGCCGCGTCCTCGTCTAGGGGCGTGCCGGGAAGGGAACCGCCCGGGGGGCGTCCCCGGACGGGGCTCCCGGACCGCTCCGGCAGGGAGCTACCGGATCCAGACGGTCTTGATGTTGACGAACTCCCGGATCCCCTCCCGGCCGAGTTCCCGGCCGTAGCCGGACATCTTGATCCCCCCGAACGGCAGGCGCGGGTCCGACTTCACCATCCCGTTGACGAAGGCGGCTCCCGCCTCGATCCCGAGGGCGAACCGCTCGCCCCGCTCCGGGTCGCCGCTGAAGACCGCTCCGCCCAGGCCGTAGCGGGTATCGTTGGCCAGGCGCAGGGCGTCCTCCTCGTCCTTCGCCCGCAGGATGACCGCGACCGGGCCGAACAGTTCCTCCTCGTAGGCCCGCATCCCGGGCTCCACCCGGTCGAGGATTGTCGCCGGGTAGTACGCCCCGGGGCCGGGCAGGGGTTCCCCGCCGGTGACGACCACGGCCCCCTCGGCCACCGAGTCCTGGACCTGCCGGTGCAGCTCGTCCCGCAGGTCGGCCCGCGCGAGGGGGGCGAGGGTGGTCGCCTCGTCCAGGGGGTCGCCCGGCTTCAGCTCCTCCACGAGGGAACGGAAGCGGGCGAGGAACTCCTCGGCGATCGCCTCGACGAGGATGAACCGCTTCGCGGCGATGCAGCTCTGGCCGGCGTTCTGGTAGCGGGCGGCGACGCCGACCCGGGCCGCCTCCTCGAGGTCGGCGTCCTCGAGGACGACGAACGGGTCGGACCCGCCCAGTTCCAGCACCGTCTTCTTCAGCGCCCGGCCGGCCGCCGCGGCCACCCGCCGGCCCGCCGGGTCCGACCCGGTGAGGGTTACCGCCCGCACCCGCGGGTCCTCGATCACCCGTTCCACGTCGGCGGCGGGGACCAGGAGGGTCCGGAAGACGCCGGTGGGGGCGCCGGCGTCGGTGAAGACCCGCTCGATCTCGAGGGCGCACCGGGGGACGTTCGAGGCGTGCTTGAGCAGGCCGACGTTCCCCGCGACGAGGGCCGGCGCCGCGAACCGGAAGACCTGCCAGAAGGGAAAGTTCCACGGCATGACGGCCAGGACCGGCCCGAGGGGCTGGAAGGCGACGTAGCTGCGCGAGCCGTCCGTCGGGATCTCCTCGGGAGCCAGGTAGCGGGGCCCGTGCTCCGCGTAGTGCTCGCAGACCCACGCGCACTTCTCCACCTCGGCCCGCGCCTCGGCGATCCGCTTGCCCATCTCCCGCGTGATCACCCGGGCCAGCTCGTCGCGCCGCTCGCGGAGCAGCGTGCCCGCCCGGCGGACGAGGGCGCACCGCTCCGGGAGGGGCGTCCCCGCCCAGGCGCGGGCCGCCCGGTCCGCCTCCTCGAGGGCGCGGTCCACCTCCGCGGGGGACAGGGTCTCGAACTCCTCGATCGTCTCGCCGGTCGCCGGGTTCACGGAGCGCATCGTCATGTCGCGCACCTCCACGTCACGGGCGGGGACCCGGAACCTCAGAACCTCGCGGACAGGAAGAGGCTCCAGTGAAACGCGTCCCGATCGTACTCGTAGAGGTACCGGCTGTCATCCGCGGGAACCCGGTACAGGTTGCGGCTGTATTCCATCTCGGTCCCGAGGGCGAACTGGTTGTCCCGGCCGAACCGGACCCCGAACTGGGGCTGGCACATCAGCTTGTTCTCCCCGCCGGGGGCGAGCCAGGTCGGGCCCTTGAACCGCTGGCCGGGATAGTACCGGGGCCACTGCTCGACCTCCGCCCACTCCTGGCGCCACCAGTCGCAGAAC
This sequence comes from uncultured Acidobacteriota bacterium, assembly GCA_964582785.1. Taxonomy (GTDB): domain Bacteria; phylum Acidobacteriota; class Polarisedimenticolia; order J045; family J045; genus JAMOQA01. The sequence continues at coordinate 12,436 of CAZOTT010000032.1, forward strand.
CCGCGGGCGAAGATCTCGTGGCCCCTGCCCGTCTCCCAGGTCTTCGACCACTCGACGGTGAGCTGCCAGCCGGGCTCGTAGGGCCACACGTCGTGGACCGTCGCCAGCTGCGGGTACCCCCACCAGTCGATGTAGGGGATCTCGTACGTTTCGTGGTAGTCCTTGTACTCCTTGCGCAGCAGGTGGACGTCGAGGATGTCCATGCCCCGGCCGCCGAAGCTCAGAACCACCCCGTAGAGCCACGCCTGGGGGATGAGCTGGTACCTCCCGTTCAGCAGCCCGTGGTTGTACTGGAGGGTCAGGCCGACGTCGGTCAGTACCCTCCCGGTCCGCATCCCGAAGACCTTCGAGAGGCTGAGGATCGGCGTGATCTCCAGGTAGATCGAGTCGGTCTCGGTGCCGTGGTGAGGTGCGAAGTCGATGTCCACGTAGTAGTTGAAGGAACCCCAGGACGTGAAACCGTTGCCCCGCAGCGTCACCAGGTAGTTTCCCTGTCCGTAGTACCACTCCGGGTTCCGGTCGAACACGTAGTGGAACTCAACCTCGTTCGTCCCCGCCGCCGCGGGCAGCGCGGCCGGCACGGCCAGCGCCAGGGCCGCCAGCAGCAGGATCACCGGTCTTCTCGTCGTCATGGCTTCCTCCCTTCGCGGTACGGGTGCGCAGCAGGGCGGCCAGCTCCAGCGAGCCGCCGACGGCGGTCAGCACCCAGATCGGGAGCAGGCTGGCGAGCGTCAGCCACAGCAGCTCCCGGACACGGTTGGCCAGCAGCAGCACGTTGAACAGGACGAACAGCGCCCCGACGAGGGCCCAGCCCGCCCGCTCCGCGAGCCGTTTCATCGGGTTCTCCCCCCGGCGGCCGTGGCGAGGCTGACGGCCACGAGCACCAGGAAGGAAAGTCCCATGCCGACGTGCGCGGCATGGAGGCCGTGGTAGAGGGCGTTCGCCGATCCCTCCTGCCACCACGCGGCCAGCGCCCAGGCGAAGCTGGCGACCGCTCCCGCGAGCAGGGAGGCGACCGCGCCCGCCGTCGTCGCCCGGGGCCAGGCCCACGCGGCGAGGACGGGCCAGAACAGCCCGCTGACGGCGATCGCCTGGCCGATGATCCAGAGGGGAACCAGCACGGGCACCCAGAGGGCGGCGGCGATCCCGAAGCAGCCGGTCAGGAGGACCGCGGCCCGGCCGACGGTGACCGGGTGGCGGCGGGCGCTCTCGCCGAGGAGGGGTTCGAGCAGGTCCGCCTGCAGGATCGTCGCCCCGTTCATCAGGAACGAGGAGGCGCAGGAGAGGACCGTCATCAGGAACGACACGAGCAGGAAGGCCGCGAGCGCCGTGCCCACGTGGTGCTGGACGAAATGGAGGTAGACGAGGTCCGGGTCGAGGCCCGCCGGCAGGTGGAGGCGGCCCGCCCGTACCCCCGCCGCGAGGAGCATCCCCCCGAGGAACGAGACCGCCGTCCAGGGCGAGGTGATGGACGCGGCGACCAGGGCGTTGCGGGACGTCCGCCGGTCGCGGGCCATGTAGGCCCACTGGTAGAGCCAGGGATCGACGAAGTAGAACAGGCCCATGGAGATGACCCAGACCGAGAGCAGGCGCGGGGAGACGTGCCACGCGTCGAGGAAGGCGGGGGGCAGCTCCCGCACGAGGGCCTCGCCCGCGGCCGCCACCCCTCCGTGCACACGGATGGCCAGGACGAGGAACACGAACATTCCCAGGCCCTGGAACAGGGCCTGGAGCCACTGGCTCGTGATGGCCGAGTACTGGCCCCCGAGGAAGCTGTAGGCGAGCACGATCGCCGCGCCCAGGATCACGCCCGCCGCGGTCGGGACGCCGAAGGCGACCCGCATCAGGGTCCCGACCGCGAGGAACTGCAGCCCGGTAATGAACGCGGGCCGCAGGTACGTGAGAAACATGGCGGGTCCGCGCATCGCGGGCCCGTAGCGCCACACGAGGAAGTCACCGAGGGTGCAGGCCCCGTGCTCCCTCCCGAAGCGGTTGATCGCCGGCCCGAACAGGAGGGCGAAGAGGGGCACGGTGAAACTGGAGACGACGATCAGCCAGATGGAGGAGATGCCGGAGGAGAATCCCTCTCCCGTGAATCCCGCCAGGGAGGCCCCGCCGATGGAGGCCCCCGTGTACGCGCCGAAGAACAGCCAGAACCCGACACCCCGCCCCATCAGGAGGAAATCGCTGCGGGATTCCACCCGCGAGAAACGCCAGCCGAGCCAGGAGAACAGCCCCAGGGCCGCCGCCACCCCCGTCCAGGCGGCCAGGGTGACCCGGTGGCCATGCACCGGGCCCAGGGGGACGGGGGAGGGGACGGGAAAAAGGGACAGGGGGTCGATCATCGATTCTCCCGGGCGGGTGTTTGGCAAGTTTGCAAAAGTGTGGTAGATTGGAGCGGCCATGTCAAGGAGCCAAGACCGGGAACCCCTCGCCGCCCTGGTGGCCCGCGTCCTCCCCCCGGGCCTCGCGGTCCACGCGCCCGTCGGGGCCGCGACGGCCACGGGGGCCGTCATCACCGGGGAGGACGGCCGCCGGTGGATCGACTTCGCCTCGGGGATCGGCACCCTCGCCACCGGCCACCGGCATCCGCGCGTGATGGCGGCCGCCCGGGAGCAGCTCGATCGCCTCGTTCACACCTGCTTTTCCGTGATGGCCTACCGGCCCTACGCGGAACTGGTCGGCCGCCTCGTCGAGCTGGCTCCCGGGGACTTCCCCCGGAAGGGGGTCCTCTTCAACTCCGGCGCCGAGGCGGTGGAGAACGCGATCAAGGTGGCGCGGGCCGCCACGGGACGCGGGGCGATCCTCTGCTTCGAGGGGGCCTTCCACGGCCGGACCCTGCTCACCCTGGCCCTCACCGGCAGGGTCTCCCCCTACAAGAAGGGGTTCGGCCCCTTCCCCGGCGACGTGTACCGTGTTCCCTACCCGTACTGCTACCGCTGCCCCGTCGGGAGGGAACGGGCCTCCTGCCGGGTGGAGTGCCGGGACCTGCTCGCGCGGGCCCTGGCGGGATACGTGGATCCCGGGGACCTGGCGGCGGTCGTCATCGAACCCCAGCTCGGGGAGGGAGGGTTCGTCCCCGCGCCGGCGGAGTTCCTCCGGGCGGTGCGGGAGGCGTGCGACCGCGCGGGGGCGGTGCTGATCGTCGACGAGGTCCAGACTGGTTTCGGGCGTACCGGGACCCTCTTCGCCATCGAGCAGGCGGGAGTGGCACCGGACCTCCTCGTCCTCGGCAAGTCCCTCGCGTCGGGGTTCCCCCTCTCCGCCGTCGTCGGTCGGGCGGACCTGCTCGACGCGGTCCAGCCCGGCGGTCTCGGGGGGACCTACGGGGGAAACCCGGTCGCCTGCGCGGCGGCCCTGGCCACCCTCGACGTGATCCGGGACGAGGACCTCCCCGGCCGTGCCCGGGAGATCGGCCGCACGGCCCGGGCGCGGCTGGAGGACTGGCAGCGGGCCCACCCGGAACAGGTCGGTGACGTGCGCGGTCTCGGGGCGATGCTCGCCGTGGAGGTCGTGCGGGACCGGGCGAGCCGGGAACCCTGGCCCGCCCTCGCCCGGGAGTGGACCCGCGCCTGCTTCGAGGAAGGGGTCCTGGTGCTGACCGCCGGCGTGGCCGGGAACGTCGTCCGCCTGCTGCCGCCCCTGGTGATCGAGCCGGCCCTGCTGCGGGACGGGCTCGACCGGATGGAACGGGCCCTCGCCACCGCCCTGGAGCGCGTGGGAGGATCGGCCGCGGGGGGCCGGGCGGATGGCGGTCATGGGTGACGGACGACCTCCTTCCGGGGAGGTTCGACCGGGGCATCAGCCCGGGAGGCCGGACCGATGAAGGACATGCGTGACATGCGTGACGGGAAGGGGGCCCCACCGGCCCGGCTCCCCGTGCTCCTTCTCCTTTCCCTCCTCGTGGCCCTCCAGGGGACGGCGCTCCTTCCCCCCGCCCTGGCCGGCGGGGGGAAGGAGCGGCCGCGGGTCGAGGTACGGATCCTCCCCCGGCGGGTGGACGCGGTGGCGGACCACGTGGGGCCGTACTCCGGTCTTTCCGGGACCTTCCAGCAGCTGCTGGACTGGATCGAGGAACACCGCTGGTACCCGGTGGACCGGGGAATCGGCGTGTACCTCGACGACCCCACCCGGGTCCGGGCGGAAAGGCTCCGTTCCGTCGCCCGGATCCCGGTCAACGTGTCCGGCGACCCCCTTCCCGCCCCGGCTCCCGGGAAGCTCGGCGCCCGCCTGGAGCGGACCGACCCGGTGCTCGTCGCCTCCCTGCTGCACGTCGGGCCCTGGGACCGGGTGCGGCCGACGATCTCGCGGCTCCTCCTGCGCCTGCCCGCCCTCGGCCTCGAGGTGGCGGGCCCCGAGATGGAGCGCTACCTGAACGGCCCGGAAGACGTGCCGCCGGAGCGGCTGGAGACGGAGGTGATGTTCCCGGTCGAGCCCCGGGGCCGGGCGGACATCGGCATCTACGCCGACTGGGGGGGGTTCCCGGCGGGGATCGAGGCGGCGTCCCTCTGCTTCACGGCGGCCGGCCTCACCGTCCGTCCGCTGCTCGCCCGGGACATCAACGACGGCTCGTTCGCGCGAAAGGTGCGGGCCGTCTACATGCCCGGCGGGTGGGCCGCCCACTACGTGCGGGACATCACCGACGCGGGGGCCCGCCACCTGCAGGAATTCGTCGAGAAGGGGGGCGGCTACCTCGGCATCTGCGCCGGGAGCTACTACGCCGCGCGGGAGATCTCCTGGAACGGGAAACGCTGGCCCTATGACCTCGACCTGTTTCCCGGCGTGCCCACCGGGCCGATCCGCCGGATCGCCCCGTGGCCGCGGTACGCGACGGTCCGGGTCTCCCTGGCGCAGGACCATCCCCTGACCGCCGGCGGGCCGGCGACCCGCACCGTCCTGTACTACGGGGGCCCGGTCCTCGCGCCCCGGGAGGGTGCGGACGCGAAGATCCTCGGGCGCCTCGACCCGGGCGGGGAACCGGTGATCGTCGCGTTCCGGAAGGGTCGGGGCCGGGTCTTCCTCTCCGCGGTCCACCTGGAGTTCGACCTGACATCGCGCCGGGACCGCACCGACTGGCCGGAAAAGGAGAAGGGGATCGACGACCCGGAAAGCGACTGGGACCTGCTGCAGGGCGCTGCCCGGTGGGTTCTCGGGAAGGATCCCTCCGGCCGGGGACGATGAGCCGCCGCTCCGCGGAGGCGGCTGCCCTCGCCGCGCTGGACGCCGCCTGGGCAGAGGAGGTGGCCCTCCTCGCCGAGATGGTCCGCATCCCGTCCGTCGTCGGCCGGGAAGGCCCGGTCCAGGCCTGGGCCCGGCGGCGGATGGAGGAACTGGGCCTGTCGGTGCGGGAGGTCCAGCTCCCGGAGGAGACGCTTCGCGCCCATCCCGGGTGGTTCGAGACGGGGTTCCCCGGGGAAGGGCGCCCGAACGTGGTCGGGCGCTGGCCCGGTTCCGGGACGGGGAAATCTCTCCTGCTCCAGGCCCACGTGGACGTGGTGTCCCCCGGCCCGCGGGAGGCCTGGACGACCGATCCCTGGAGCGGCGAGGTGCGGGATGGGTTCCTCCACGGGCGCGGCGCCGCCGACATGAAGGGCGGGTGGATCGCGATCCATGCCGCGCTCCGGGCCCTGCGGGAGGCGGGGTTCGACCCCCCCGGGGACCTGCTCTTCGAGAGCGTGGTCGAGGAGGAGGCCGGGGGGATCCACGGGGCGCTGGCCTGCCGGCTCGCCGGCATCGGTGGTGACGGGATGATCATCACCGAGCCCCTGTGGTCGCACGTGATCGTCGGTCATCCCGGCGTGCTCTACTTCCGCGTCCGTGTGCCCGGCCGGTCGGTCCACGCGGCGCTCGCCCAGCACGGGGTGAGCGCCCTCCACGAGGCCCTCCCGATCGTGGCCGCCCTGCGGGAGCTGGACGATCATCGCGCCCGGGCGCACCGCCACCCCCTCTTCGAGCGGCTGCCGGGGTGTTCCGGCCGCTCCGTCCACCTGAACGTCGGTGTCTTCCGGGCCGGGGACTGGCCCTCCACCGTCCCGGGCGAGGCGGTGATCGAGGGCCGCCTCTCCTGGCTGCCCGGGGAGCGGGAGGAGGACGTCCGCCGGGAGGTCTCCGGGGCGGTCGCCGCCGCCGCCTCCTCCCCGTGGCTGCGGGAACATCCGCCCGCGGTGGAGTGGTTCGGCTGGCGGGCTTCCCCCTGGCTCCAGGACGAGGACCATCCCCTCGTGGAGATCCTCCGTGACGCCGTCGCGGCGGAGCGGGGCGCACGACCCGGGACCGCCGCGGATACCGCCGGTCTCGACGCCCGCTGGGCCGGTGCCTTCGGGATCCCCTGCGCGGTCTTCGGCCCGGACGGGGAGGGGATCCACGGGGCGGACGAGAGGGTGGACCTGGAGTCGGTGCGGACGGTGGCCCGCGTCCTCGTCCGGGCGATCCTGGCGTGGCAGTCCGACTGATCCCGGCCCTCTCCGGGGGTGCGCCGGGAGAGGAACGGGTACCCCGCGTCCGGGCGGCGCTCCCGGGGAAAGTCACGGTCCGCCGTCCCGGTGCCCGGGAGCGCCGGGACCATGCCGGGCGCTCCCGGAACCCCGCTCAGTCGGGACAGGAGGGGTGGTCCGCCCGGTCTCCCCAGCCCGCATCGCCGCAATCGTTGCGGGCGCGGACGAGCACCCACGAGCCGCTTCCCGGTGCCGGGTCGGGTACCGCGAACTCCGGGACGTGGGCCACGCTGCAGTCGGCCCGGTCGAACCCCCCGTCCTCGCGCAGTTCATCCAGGTCGCCGGCGGCCACGTCGTAGGTGATCCCCTCGCCGGTGGTCACCGCCTCGTCGTCCCAGGTGACCGTTCCCTTGTCCTCGCTCCAGGCGAGGAACGGGTCCGACGGCGCTCCCCAGGCCCCGGGGGCCGCCGGGTCGCAGTCCAGGGAGTCCGGGGCCCCGTCGGCGTCGGCGTCGTCCGCGAGGCGGACCCAGACGCGGTCGAAGTGGACCGGGTCGCCGCCTTCGGCCCCGTTCTCGAAGTAGATCTCCAGGTGGCGCAGCTCCTCCAGGGTGTCGACGCCCGCCGCGTGGAGATCGTAGGTGAGAACCTCGTCGGTCCTCCCCGCCTGCGGCACGAGGCCCGTCGGGTTCCAGTTGTCCCCGTCCGTCGTCCACCAGATCTCCTCCGCTCCCTGGTACCCGTCCGGGGCGGAGTACTCGACCTCGAGAACGGCGGAAGGGACTCCCGCCCGGGCCTTCGCTCCGAACCCGGCGAGGTGGAAGACCTTGCCGGGGAGGACGGTCAGCCGGCCGTCCCCGTAGGAGAGGTCCGTCGGGACGTCACCCCAGGCGTCGTCGTCCTGGGCCTCGGACACCCACTCCCAGGTGTTGTCCCACTTGCCGAAGCGGGAAGGAAGCCCGACGGACGGCCGGGAGGGTTCCTCCGCCGGATTCCCGGTGAGGGCCCAGTTCACCAGCGAGGAGAACAGGTCCCATTCCGTCTCCGGGTCGTCTCCGTCCTCGTCGCCGGTGAAGGTCCAGTCCCGGGAATCCCCCTCCTCCATCTCGAGGTGCAGGTTCGGGTAGACGCAACGGCCCTGGCCGTACTCGTGGCGCAGCATCGCCACCTTTCCGCGGTTCGCTCCCTCGTGATCGTACCGCCCGACGACCGTTCCCGTTTCGATCGGCTCGTGGTAGAATCCCTCTCCCTGGTACCACGTCCGGTAGGTCCCGTCCGGGATGCCCGGGTCCGGGTCGTCCACCGCGACCGGCGTCAGCGTGTGCTCGGGAAAGGGCGGCAGGTCGTCGATCGGTCCCTCGAGGATGCCCGGGTAGAGGTCGAGGGGATAGTTGTACTGCTCGCCGTCCCAGATGATCTCGTCGGCGGCGTAGAAGGCGCCGGCGGAGATCCCGACGTAGGCTCCCCCGGCGTTCACGAAGTCACGGATGATGTACTCGTACCCCGCCAGCTGGTTCCAGTAACCCCCCGCCCATCCCCCGGGAAAGAGGATGGCGTCGTACCGGGAGCGGTCCAGGTCGAGCCAGTAGATCTCCTGGTCGCGGATCGCCAGGGGCTGGTGGCCCGCGTACTCCACGGCACGGGCGATGGCGGCAAGCATCCCCGGGTAGGCGCCCCCCTCGTCCCCGTCATCGTTGGGGCGGCGGGTCGTGTAGATCGCGATCCGCCGGCCGGGAGTCGCGGTGAAGAGCAGGTTCTCCGGCCGCCGGTCCTCCCCGCCTCCGGCCCATTCGAGGAGGGAGAGGAAGAAACCCAGGTCGTGCTCGCCGTCGCAGGAGTGGCAGACCCGGTCGTCCCAGGCGGTCCAGTCCCCGAAGGACCGGACATCGAGGGCCGCCTCCGGAATGCACAGGACGCCCCGGCCCCCGCCGCGGGTGAACCGCAGGATCGCCGGCTGCCCCTCCTCCACGTCGTCGGGCCGGCCGGTGTGCCAGCGGGCGAGGATCTCCCCGTTTCCCCCCGTGAACCAGGCCGCGCCGAACCCGACGTAGAACAGGCGCGACTCCCCGGCGGAATGTCCCGCCTGCCAGGAGGACTCGATCGTCACCTCGGCCAGGCCGTCGCCCACCGTCCAGGTGGGGCCCTCCGCCGTCCCGTCCCAGAGGCCCATGCGGGCGTAGTCGTCGCCGTTCCACCGCTCGGTGGCGGCGGCATACCGGGCCCCCGCCCCGAACGCGAGAAACCCTCCCCCCGCCTCGACGAAGTCGATGATCGCCTGGTCGAGGCCGGTATCCCCGAGCTTCTCCTGGTAGTAGGAAGAGTACCCGCGCTGCCCGTCGGGAAGGATGAAAACGTCGAAGCGGTCGGTGGTCAGCTTCCCGGCGTCGAGGTCCTCGTTGGTCACGACCAGGGGAAGGTGACCCCCGGCGGCCACCGCCCGCGCGATCGCCAGCAGTTCTTCCCCGTTGGTGCCGGCCTCGCCGTAGATCGCCACCCGCAGCCCGTCCGCCCTGGCCGTTCCCACCCCCGCCAGGAGGAGGGCCAGGCAGACGAGCCCCGCCAGGATCGACAACTTCTTCCTGCACGAACCGGACATGGAACCCTCCCGTACGGGGTCGGAATTCTTTGTTTCTGCAAATGTACTGTAGATTCGTGACCGTGCCAGCAAAAAAAGCAGCGGGGTGCCGGGAGCGGAGCTCGCTCTCGGAACTAATGGCAATAACAGGACTTCTGTCCGAGGTGGGTGCCGGCGGGAGACGGGCCTTTCCTTCCGCCGGTTGCGCGCCGCGCCGGCCCCCGGTCCCGCCGCGTCCTTCCTTCCGCCTGGGGCGCGCCCCGTCAACCCTCCGCCGGGGTCCCGGACTTGGTAGCCGGGCCCTTCCTTCTGCCGGTTGCGCGCCGCGCCGGCCCCCGGTCCCGCCGCGCTTCCAGGAAAAATCCGGGCGGTCCCCGGGCCGGGAAGGCATCCTAGTGTCTTCCCGGAGGGCCCCGGCGATGGCGACGCGACGACGGCGGGACAGCGGCCCCCTTCTCCGCATCGGGGAGGCGGCGGCGCTCGTGGGCGTGAGCCCTTCCACTCTGCGCTTCTGGGAACGGGAGGGCCTGGTCCGTCCCCTCCGTCCCCACGGGCGCACCCGGTACTATTCTCCCGCCCTGATCGAGCGCCTCAGGCTGATTCACCGGCTCAAGACCGAGGAAGGATTGAACGCCAGCGGCGTCCGCCGGGAGCTGGCCCGGCGGGAGCGCGATGTGCCCCCGCCGGGACACGCCCGCCACCCCGGGACCCTGCTGCGCGCCCTGCGGGCACGCCGGGGCCTGACCCTGCGGGAGCTGGCGTCCCGGGCCGGACTGTCCGCCTCGTTCCTGTCCGCGGTGGAGCAGGGGAAGGCCAACCCCTCCCTGGGGGCCCTGCGAAGGATCGCGGCGGCCCTCGGGACCACCACGCAGGAACTGTTCGGCGGCCCCGCCGGCCGGCGCCGCGTCGTTCGCGCGGGAGAGGGATCGCTCCTCGAGACGCGGGACCCCTCCATGCGCCTCGAACTCCTCGCCCGGGGTGCCCGGCTGCTCCAGCCCCACCTGGTGACGATTCCGCCGGGAGGGGGCAGCGGGGAGAGTTACACCCACGCGGGGGAGGAGTTCCTCCTGGTGCTCGAGGGGACGATCGAAGTCACCCTGGACGAGCTCGAAACCCACCTCCTCCGGGAGGGAGACGCGATCACGTTCCCGTCCGACCTGGCCCACCGCCTCCACAACCCGGGACGGGTCCCGGCCCGGGCGGTGTGGGTGAACACCCCGCCGACGTTCTGATCCGCCGGCATGCCGGGCCGCCGCGGCGCCCACGCGGAACGGCCCGGGGACTCTCTCCCCCGGGCCGTGACGGGCGTGGACGTGGCAGGTGCCCCGCCGCCCGGAAACGGCAGGATTCCCTTCCGGACAGAAGGCCGGGTGCCCGCCCCTACGCGCTCAGAAGCGCAGCACGACCCCCGCGTCGAGGCCCAGCAGGTCCGCGTCGGACAGGCCGTCCATGTTGGAGTTCATCTTCCCCCAGCGGACCCCGACCCGGAACCCCCCGTGCTCCCAGGGATAGACCTTGATCCCGCCGACGGCCCCCCAGGTCATGTCGTAGAGGTCGCCCAGGTCGCCGTCGATCTTCGCCACCTCGACCCCGAGGAACGGCACGACGTTCCCCTCGGTGGAGAAGTTGTACGTGTAGCCGAGGCCCCAGATCAGGCCGTCCACGTCCCAGCCGTCGAGGTCGATCTTCCAGTAGCCCACGAGCACCTCGAGCTCGTGGCCGTCGGCGAAGGCCCACCCGAACTGGCCGGTCAGGTTCGTCATCTTGAAGCTGGCGTCGTCGATGTCCATGTCCACGTACCAGGCCGACGCGGCGAGCTCCCGGTTCCCGGCCTCGAGGCCCCCGGCCGTAGCCGGCAGCGCGGAGACCAGCACCAGGACGGACAGGATGGCTGGCAGGACCTTCCTCACGGGTTTCCCTCCTCGTTCACGGTTGCGGCGGGACCACCGCGGTCCCGGCCCCGGGGGGAAGTTCGTGCCTCCCCGCCCCCGCGGGCAAGCCACCTTTCCCCGGTCCTGCGGGAGGTGTCCGCGTCTCCTCCCGCCACCCCCGGAAACCGGCCGTCCTGGATCCGGGTGAAACGTCCCGTTCCGCCTTACCGGAAGGGAGGGGAGCCGGGAGCGGGCGCCGACCGGGGGGCGATGGCAGGGCGGACTGTGGGTCGCACCGGCGGGAGCAGGAGGAACGTTTTCGCGGCGCCGACATCCTCCCGGTCGGGGAAGAGGGCCCCGGACGACCGGTCAGGCCGGCGGCAGCGCGAGGAAGACCTCCGCGCCGCCTTCCCCGCGGTTGCGGGCGACGGCGCGACCGCCGTGGGCGGCGGCAATCCGGCCGACGATGAAGAGGCCGAGGCCGGTGGAACCGGCGCGCAGGGAGGCGTCCTTGATCCGGGGGCGGGAGCGGTCGAAGGCGCGGGCCGGGTCCACCTGCCGGAAGCCGGGTCCGGTGTCCCGCACCCCCACCTCGAGGGTCCCTTCCTTTCCGCGGCGGGCGAACAGGACGACCTCCCCTCCGCGGGGGGTCACGGCCAGGGCGTTGGCCGCCAGGTTCCACAGCGCCCGTTCCAGCAGGACCGGGTCCCCCTCCACGGGGGGCAGGTCGGCCGGGACCTCGGTCCGCAGGGTGACGCCGCGGGCTTCCGCCAGCGGTTCCGTCCGCTCGGCGACCTCCGCGAGCAGGCCGGGCAGCAGCACGACCTCCGCCCGGGGCCGGATCGGGCCCTCCTCTTCCCGGGCCGCGGTCAGGACGTTCACCAGGTAGAGCTCGAGCCGACCGCACGCCTCCACGATCCCGGCGAGGGCGGCGCGGACGTCCGGCCGGTCTTCCTCCTCGAGGAGGCCCTCCGCCCGGAGCTGGATTCCCCCGACCGGCGCCTTGATGTCGTGGACCACCGCCTCCAGGTGAGCCACCCGGTCCGACAGTCCGGCGCTCCGCCGTTCGGCCGCCAGCACGCCGCCGACGGCGAGGAGCACGACCAGGAGCCCGCCGGCGCCCAGGGCGAGCATCACCCGCAGGTACCGTCTCCGGGCGGCGACGAGGTCCGTGCGGGAGAGCCCGACCACGAGGAGCCCCCCGGGCGCCGCCCGGCCGACCAGGGGGCGGGCGGCAAGGTCCCACGTCTCGCCGGCCAGCACCGCCCGGTACGGTTCCCCGGGGGGACCGGTCCCGGGAGGAGGCGGCGGGTCGGCGGGGAAGGTCGAGTGGGCCACCCTTCCCCCCACCAGGAACGCCACCGGCAACTCGAGCTGCCGGGCCAGTTCGGCGACGAGCACCCGGCCGAGCAGGACGGCCGCCCGGACCGTGCCCACGCGGCGGCCCTGCTCCTCGATCGGCAGCACGAACCGGGCCGCCAGGTCCCCGGCGATCACCTCCAGGCGGAACGGTGCGTCCCCTTCCTGCCGGCCGAGCTGGAGCATCGCCATCGCGCTCGACCAGCCGACGGCGAGTCCCCGCTCATCCTCGACGACGACGTGCATCCCGGGGACGACCGCGAGGGAGTGGAGCACCCCGTTGACCGCGCCCCGGTTCCCCTCGGCGAGGGCGTCCCGCAGGGCGGCCGAGCCGGCGATCGCCCGGACCGCGGTCAGCGCGGTGGCCACCCGCTGCCCGACGAGGAGATGGGCCACGTCGGCCGCGCGGCGCACCCGGTCCCGGCGGGCCTCGTCGAGGCGGGCGGCGTCGTGCCGCCACGCGCTCCCCAGCACCACGGCGAGCACGAGGCCCGTGACCAGGGCCACGACGAGGAGCAGCGCCAGGTGCGCCCGGAGGTTCACCCGTTCCCCCGCTGGTAGCGGTCGAGCTTGCGGTAGAGGGTGGCGAGGGAGATCCCGAGCCGGGCCGCCGCTTCCTTCTTGTTCCCGCGGGTCACCTCGAGGGCGTGGAGGATCGCCAGGCGCTCCATCTCCGCCAGGGTCATGTCCCCGGGGAGCACGAACCCCCGTCCGGCCGGGACGGCGCCCCGGACCCGGTCCGGCAGGTCCTCCTCCCGGACGAGGGGACCCGGCGCGAGGGCGGCGGCCCGGGCGATGGCGTTTTCCAGCTCGCGCACGTTGCCGGGCCAGGCGTACCCCTGGAGGGCCTCGAGGGCCTCGGGCGTGAATCCCTCGAGATCGGTCCGCCCGAGGCGTTCCCTCTCCCGTTCCAGGAAGTGCCGGGCGAGCAGCCGCACGTCGTCTCCCCGCTGCCGGAGGGGTGGCAGGTGGATCGGGATCACGTTGATCCGGTACCAGAGGTCCTCGCGGAACCTTCCCTCCCGGACCTCCACCTCCAGGTCCCTGTTCGTCGCCGCCACCACCCGCACGTCGACCCGGCGCGGCGCCGTCTCCCCGATCCGCTGGACCTCCCCCTCCTGGAGCACCCGCAGCAGCTTGGCCTGGATGTCGAGGGGAATCTCGCCCACCTCGTCGAGGAAGAGGGTCCCGCCGTCCGCCACCTCGACGAGGCCCGGCTTTTCCCGGACCGCCCCGGTGAACGCGCCCCGGGCGTGGCCGAACAGCTCGCTCTCCAGGAGGGTTTCCGGGATCGCCGCGCAGTGCACCTTGACGAGGCGCCGCTCGGCCCGGGGCGACAGCTCGTGGATCGCCTCGGCGATCACCTCCTTGCCGGTGCCGGTCTCGCCGGTCACCAGGACGGTGGCCGGTGTCGCGGCGACCTGCTCCACCTGCCGCAGCACCTCGGCGAACGCCGGCGAGGCGCCGACCACGTTCCGCAGGAGGCGCCGGTCCCGGAGCGCCTGGCGGAGCCGGCGGTTCTCGGCGGCCAGCTCGTGCTGGCGGAGCGCGAGGGCGAGGGCCCGCCGCAGGGCCCGGGCCCGCGGCGGCTTGACGAGCACGTCGACCACCCCTTCCTTCATCAGGGCGACGGCGTCCTCGACCGTGGCCTGGCCGGAGACCACGAGGAAGGTCGTGTCCGGCGACCGCTCCCGCAGGGCCCGGACCAGCTCCAGCCCGTTCATCCCCGGCATGGCGAAGTCGGTGATCGCCACCGCCGGCCCCGACTCCCGGGCCGCCTCGAGCACTTCTTCCGGGGAGGTGAAGACCCGCAGGTCGTGTCCCTCGCGGGCGAGGGCCGCCGCGATCGCCTCCCCCGTGACGGGATCGTCGTCGACGACGAAGACCTGGGCCAAGGGTGCCTCCTCCTTCCACGGAGAATACAGGGGGCCCGCCCGCGGCTCATCCCCGGGTGGGACCCGGGCGCACCGGGACCCATCGCCGGTGCCCGGCGGCCTGCCCCGTCAATCGCTTCCCTGCCGCCCCGGCGGCCTGCGGCGGCGACTGCTTCGCCCGGGGGCCCGCTGCCGCCCAACGTGTCGCCGGGAGAAGGTGCGGGATAACGGGCGAGATGGCAGGTGGGGTGTCGGATAACTCCCGTTCTGGCAGGTCGGGTGCGGGATAAGGCCCGTTTT
>CAZOTT010000033.1:0-26476 GCA_964582785.1 uncultured Acidobacteriota bacterium
GTGATCACCGCCCGGAAGCGCCCGTTCGGGGCCCGACCCAGCCGCAGGCGGTGGCCCAGGGGGGTGACGAGATCGTCGCCGTCCCGGTGCATCGCGGGGAGGTCCGGGTCGGCAACCAGCACACCGCCCTTCAGCCGGAGGGAGAAGCTCGTGCCGTCGTTCCGGTGGATCGTGATCCGGGTTCCTTCCGGCAGGGATTCCAGGTAGGCGCGACCCGCCGCCAGGTGGCGATCGAAGCGGAAGGCGGGGGCGATCGGCTCGCCGGGCCGGGGCGCGGGTTCGGCGGGCGCGGGAGCCGGAGGGGACTCCGCCCGGGCGGGAAGGAGGGACAGGAGGAGGAAGGAAACCAGCAGGAAGAGCGGGATTCTGTCCATGGACGGATTGTACCCGCCGTCGGCGGGCCGGGCAGGCAGGTGCTATCCTTGTGGTCCCGGGGCGGGAGGCCCGCGGGGGGGCATCTCATGGACGAGCGACCGCGACGGACTGCCGACGAACTGGTGCGGCTGGCGCGCATCGCCTACGACGCCGGGGACCACGCGGAAGCGGAAGCGCTGGCCCGCCGCGCCCTGATGCTGTCGCCCGCGTCGGTGGACGCCCGGCAGGTCGCGGCCTCCGCCGTGATCGAGCAGGGACGGTACGGGGAGGCGATCCCCTGGCTCGAGGAACTGCTCGAGGAAGATCCCCGGGACGTCGTCACCCTCGCCGACCTCGGCCTGTGCCTCTTCGAGCTGTGCGAGTTCGAGGACGCCGAGGCGGTCCTCGCCCGGGCCCTCGAGATCGACCCCTCCGATCCCCAGGCTTCCTACTGGATGGGGCTCTGCATCGAGCGGCGGGGGGAGACGAAACTGGCGGAGGAATGCTTCCTCCGGGCCCACTCCGTCGACCCGGAGGCCTACCCGCGGCCCGTGCGCTGGAGCGCGGAAGAGTTCGACGACGCGGTCGAGGAAGCGGCCGCCGACCTGCCCCCGGCGATGCGGGAGGCCCTGGACCGGCTGGAACTGGTCGTCCGGGACCTGCCGGACGAGGAAGACCTCCTCGCCTTCGACCCGCCCCTCGACCCGTGCCTGTACGGCCTCTTTCCCGGCATTCCCCTGCCGGACCGGGAGGACGACGCCGACCCGGAACCGGACGTCCTCTACCTCTACAAGCGCAACCTCGAGCGGATGTGCCCCGGGTTCGACGTCCTGGTCCGGGAGCTGCGGCTCACCCTGCTCTACGAGATCGGGCACTACCTGGGCCTGGACGGGGTCGCCCTGGCCGAGGAGGAGGAACGGGGCCGGACCTGACGGATCTTGGCGCGTTCCGGACCGGCCTTTGACGCGCCTGCCCCGCGGAACCCGTCCCCGCCGCCCTTTTTCCTTGCCGTCCGGCGGTTCCCGCGTACTACCATGACACGGCACGGAGGTGCCAGCCCCGGGAGGCCGTCCCGGTGGCGGGCCGGGTTGGGGATCGAGCAACTGGAGACGAGAGGAGGAGAGATGGCCCGCAAGAGGATGACCGTCCTGCTGACCGTCCTCGCCCTTGCGCTTGCTGGTGCCGGGTGGTTCGCGGCATGGGCCGCCGGGGAGGGATGCGCCGAGGCGTGCCAGGCCGACTACGCCGCCGACACCGCCGCCTGCGACGCGGCCTACCACCAGGCCCTGGCCGACTTGGCCGCCGAGCGGGAGCAGTGCATCGCCGAGGCGGGCTGGGACTGGCTCGAGCGGATGCGCTGCGAGGTGGCCTACGAGTCGGGGAAGGACCACGCCGAGGCCGACCGCAACGCCTGCTACAACCGCGCCGCGGACGACTACGCCGACTGCCTGATCGGCTGCCAGTCCAGCCCCAGCACTCCCTGACGGTCCGGGCCGGCGCGCCCGGCACGGGGCGCCGGCCCGACGGGGGTGTCCCCGGAACCCCGGTCACCAGTCCCGGGGGAAGTGGCAGCTGTACCCGTCGGGGTGCTTCCGCAGGTAGTCCTGGTGCTCCTCCTCGGCGGGCCAGAACGGCCCGGCGGGGACGATCTCCGTGACGATCGGCCGGGGCCACCTGCCCGAACGGGCGATCTCGTCCCGGACCCGTTCCGCGATCTCCCGCTGCCGGTCGTCGTGGAAGAAGATCGCGGACCGGTACTGGGAACCCCTGTCCGGCCCCTGCCGGTCGACGGTGGTGGGGTCGTGGACCCGGAAGAACCAGCGCAGCAGGTCCGCGTAGGAGAGGCGGTCGGGATCGAAGAGCACCTGGACCGCCTCGGCGTGCCCGGTCGAGCCGGTCTTCACCTGGTCGTAGGTCGGGTAGGCGGTCGTACCCCCCGTGTAGCCCACCTCGGTGTCGATCACCCCCGGGAGCTGCCGCAGCATTTCTTCCATGCCCCAGAAGCAGCCCCCGGCGAGGGTGGCCACCTGCCACTTCCGGGGAGGATCTCCGTTGCCTGCCATCGGACCTCCGGCGGCGGGAGCCGTGCCCCCGCGCCCGCCGGCGTCAGGTCGCGGGGTGCGCGGCCAGCAGCTCGTCCGCCTTGCGCAGCAGAGTATCCTCGATGTTGATCCCCTTGTGCACCACGTCGTCCGCCCCGAGGGCCCGGAGGATGTCCCACTCCTGGCCGAGGAGGGAGGTTTCGTCCCGGCTCGTGTAGACGAGCACGGGAATGTCCGGGCGGGGCAGGGCGCGGAGCACGTCGGTGCCCTCGGCGTCCGGCAGGGTCAGGTCCAGGACGACCAGGTCCACCGGGCGCGTGGCGAGCACCTCCCGGGCCTCGGCGGCCGTCCGGACCCCGATCGTGTGGTAGCGGCGCCCCAGGACCTCGGTGGCCAGGTAGAGAAAGAAATCCGTGTCCTCGACCACCAGGACCGTCTGCTTCCCGCCGCCCTCCGCTTCCGGGTCGAAGACGTGCCCGCAGCGGGGGCAGGTCACCCGGTGGCCGCCGGCCGGCCCCCCTTCCTCCGCGAGGAAGTCCTCGAGCAGGTTCCGGGGGCCGGGGGGCGGGGGCAGGGGGGTTCCCGGCACCCGGAAGGTGCCGGTCGTTCCCCGGGGCGCGGCCCGGAAGGAGATCCGTTCCCCGCAGGCGAGGCAGGGGACCTCGCCGCTCTCCGGGATCGCGTCCTCGGGAATCCGGTTCGTCGTGCCACAGGCGGGGCACGGGATCTCGATCGTGTCCACGGTGATCCTCCCGGGAACCCCGCGGGGTCCCGGGGGTCAAGATGGTTCCCGGGAGCCCCCCGGGCTACCCGGCGCGGTCCCTCACGGGAGGAAGAGCAGGGGGTCCAGGGGACGCCCCCGCCGGCGGATCTCGAAGTGCAGGTGGGGGCCCGTCGCGTTGCCGGTGGCGCCGACCCGCCCGAGCACCGCCCCCGCCGCCACGTGCTGGCCGGGGTGCACGAGAACCCGGGACAGGTGGGCGTACCAGGAGGCGAAGCCCCGGCCGTGGTCGACGACCACCAGGCGGCCGTAGCTCCCCTTCCGGCCGGCGAACGCCACCCGCCCGCCCCGGGCCGCCCGGACGGCGGTCCCGGCGGGGGCCGCGATGTCGATCCCGGTGTGAGCCCGGCCGCCGTGGGCCCGGGGGGCCCCGAACGCGGAGGTCACCGGGCCGTCCACCGGCCAGCGCCAGGGCCCGCCGGGAGAGGCGGGTTCCTCCCGCGGCGTGACGCCGGGGGAGGGCGCCGGCCCGGGACGGGCCCCCGGGACGAACAGGCGCTGCCCGGCCCGGACCCGGGAGGGGTCCGGGATCCCGTTCGCCCGGGCGATCGCCTCGACGGTCACCCCGTAACGCCGGGCGATCCGCCACAGGGTTTCCCCGGCCCGGACCACGTGCCAGGTGCCGGCTTCCCGCGGGGCGCCGGCCGGGGCCGTTCCCCGGCCGGGTGGCCGGGGCGGTCCCGCGGCGGGGGCCACGCGCCGGCCGGCACAGCCCGCCGTCCCGAGCAGGAGCAGGAAGAGAAGCGCCGGGACCGGAAACCCGCGGGAGGTGCGCCGGGAATGGGGGCCGGGTCGGCGCGGAAACCGCGGGAGGGAAAGGCCCTTCCGCGGCCGGACACCGGAGCGGTCGCCGCGGTCGGAAGTCCCCGCGAAGCCGCGGGTTGGGAGCGCAGCCCCCGTTCCCGGCGCACCTCCCATCGGACGGGTCCTCAATTCCCGGGGGCGGGCTCGGTCCCGTACGCCAGCTCGACCACCAGCCCCGCGAGGGGCGCGGGTCCGAGGGCCGCGACCCGGTCCAGGGCCGACCGGAGGCGGGCCGCCGGGGCGCCGGAAAGCCGTCCCAGGAGGGCCGCCGCCGCCCGCACGGGGAACCCGCAGGCGGCCGGGTCCGCGTCCTCCCGGGCGCAGTGCTCGAGGACCCCCTCGAGGGGGCCGACCGCGGGATCGCCCAGGTCGACGAGGGCGAGGGCGGCGGCCCCCCGGACGATCGCCGTGGACGGCCCGATGGCGACGGCGGCCAGGTCCCCCGCCACGGCGGGGTCTCCCGAGCGGCCGAGGGCCCGGAGGGCGGCCACCCGGATCCAGGGGTCCGGGGCCTCGAGCAGCTCCCGGCCGGCGGGGACCGCCCGCGCCGGCGCCAGCGCGGCGAGGGCGGCGAGGACTTCCCGCGCCAGCGGCCGGGCGGCCGCGGGGGCGAGACCGGGAACGTCCCGGGCCCAGTCCGCCAGCGCCGGGGCCGCTTCCCGGAGGCCCAGCTTCCGCGCCAGGCGGGCCAGGTTCTGCCGGACCGCGGGGTCCGGGCCCGGGC
This sequence comes from uncultured Acidobacteriota bacterium, assembly GCA_964582785.1. Taxonomy (GTDB): domain Bacteria; phylum Acidobacteriota; class Polarisedimenticolia; order J045; family J045; genus JAMOQA01. The sequence continues at coordinate 4,706 of CAZOTT010000033.1, forward strand.
CCGCGCGGAACCGCGCGAGGAGGAGCGGCCCGGCCAGGTCCTTCCGCGCCAGGAGGACGGCGTCGAGGGCCCGCCGTTCCAGGGTCGTCTCCACGCCGAGGCGCCGGTCCAGGAGCCAGCGGATGGCCGGTTCCCCCGCGGCGGCCAGTTCCCTTCGCGCGGCCTCGACCCGGTCCACGTTGTCCCCCACCCGCCAGAGGCTGGCGGTGGCGAACAGCGCGGCGAACCGGGCGTCCCCGGGGTCCGCCGCCGGGGCCGCCTGCCCCGCCGGGGGAGCGGCGAGGACCGGGCCGGCCGCGAGCCCGGCGAGCAGGAGGACGGCGCCGATCGCGCCCCGTGCCGCGGTCATCGCTGCTCCTCCTTCTTCTTCCCGGGGGTTCCGGGAGACTCCCGGTCGAGTCCTCCTCCCCACGTCCCCCGGCTCCAGGCGGCGTCGTTCCGCGCGGGCGGGCCCGGGTAGACGTCCCGGCCCCCCAGGTCCAGGAAGAGGCCGAAGGAACCGGTCTCCCGGGCCGCCGTGGCGGTGCCGCCGACGTCCCGGGCCGCCCGGGCGGCGTAGACGTCGTCGCCGGCCGCGTCCAGGTGGAGGGCGACGCCGTTCGCGTGCCCCTGCCCCTGGCCGATCCCCCCGCAGAACTCCACGTCGTTGCCGGCCAGGTCGAGGAGGAGGCCCACCGCGAGGTCGTGGGCCGCCCCCTGGGCCGGCCCGTAGGTGGCGGTCCGCACGTCGTCGCCTCCCTCGTCCACGAGGGCCCCGGCCGCCAGGTGGATGCCCGCACCCTGCCCGTACTGCACGAGGGACGACACGTCGTGGCCGCCGCCGTCGACGAGGAGGCCCAGGCCGTACCAGTACCCGGCCCCCTGCCCGTACACCCCGGCCTCGTACCGGTCGTTCCCCCGGGCGTCCCACAGAACCCCGACGCCGCCGGCCACCCGGTGGTAGCGGTGGCCGAGGCCCATCCCCTGCCCGAGTCCCTGGAGGCGTTCCGGCAGCAGGGGACGGTGGGGCCAGCGGGTACCGGCCCGGTAGGTGTCGTGGCCGGAAAGGTCGGCGAGGATCCCCGCCCCGAGGGTCGTCCCGAAACCCTGGCCCTCCCGTCCCAGGAGGTAGGCGTCGTTCCCCCCGGCGTCGGCCAGGATCCCGAGCCCGAAGCCGGCCGCCCCCTGGGAGAGGGCGGCGGCGGAGTAGACGTCGTCTCCCCCGTCGTCCAGCAGCGCCCCGACACCGAACCAGGCCGCCCCCTGGGAGAAGACGGTCCCCTCGTAGCGGTCGTCGCCGGCGAGGTCCCGGAGAAGGGAAAGCCCGAGGATCCCGCCCCCGAGGGAGCCCCATCCCCGCCCCCGCCACGTGTCGTCTCCCCCGAGGTCGAGCAGGACCCGGACCGTCGCGCCCCCGTCCAGGGCAGGCAGGGGGGCGGGCAGCTCCCAGGTGTCGTTTCCGCCCAGGTCGACGATCACCGCCGCGTCCGCGCACCGCCAGCGGTTCGGTCCCGGGCCGCCGATGTAGAGGTTGCCGGCGGCCAGCGGAATCGGGCCGATCGCGGCCCCGTCCACCCCCGGCACGTCCTCCCGGAACGGGCCACCGATCCCCGCGGCGGGCCGGAGCCGCAGGAAGGTGTCCACCGCGAGGAGCAGGGTCCCCGCCGACCGGGCGAGGGCCTTCCGGTCCAGCCGCGCCCCGAGGAGCAGGGCGGAGCGGGGATCCCCCGGTTCCGCGTCCGCCGGCGGGGGGGTGCCGGGGAGCCGTTTCCCCGCCTCCCGTCCGCCGGGACCGGTGTCCTCGCCGGTCCCCTCGAACCAGAGGGCCGGCAGCACCGCGACCAGCCGGCGCCGCGCCGCGGGGTCGAGGGGCTCGAGGGCGTCGGCCAGGAAGGACCGGGCCCGGGCCAGGTCGATCGACAGGGTGGCGAGGGCGTTCGCCCAGGGCTCCGGGATCCCGGGCGCCGCGGCCAGGACCTGTTCCCGCTCTTCCTTCACCGAGAGGAGCTGGTCGAGGGCTTCCTCCCGGGGGCCGAGGTCGTAGCGGTCCCGGGCGGGGACCCCGAGCAGGTCGAGCCCCTGGCCCGCGGCGAGGAAGGCCAGGGCCCCCGCGTTCCCGATCCGCCCCGCGTCCCGGGCCATCTCCCGCCAGGGGGTGGTGATCTTCGCGAGGGCGAGGGGATCGTCGAGGACCCGGTCCACGGCGGCCAGGCGCAGGTCCGAGGGGGCAAGATCCTTCGGGAAGCGCAGGTCCTCCCGGGAGAGGCCCAGCCGGGCGAGGAGGTCGTCCAGGGCGGCCTCCCCGGCCGGGGGCAGCGCCGGGGCGGGCGGGGCGGCGAGGGCGGGGACGAGGAGGAGCGCCGCCAGCAGCGCGCAGGGCAGCGGGCGGCGGAACCGGGTCCGGGACGTGACGGTCATCGGTGGGTGGCCTCCTGGAAAAGGGGTGCCGGGTTCACCCGGTGCCGGGCCGTCCCGGGAACTCCCCCGCGGGAGGAAACGGCGGCTCCCCGGCCCGGGCCCGGGCGAGCAGGGCGGCCATGTCCGGGGGGAGCGGGGCGCGGACCTCGATCCGGGTCTCCCGGTCCCGGGGGTCCGGGAAGACGAGCCGGCTGGAATGGAGCATCTGCCGGTCGGCCCCGAGGCGGGCCCGCAGCCCGGCGTCCAGGCCCCCCTGCGCGAGGAAGCGGCGGTAGGCCCGGTCGTCCAGGCCGTACAGCTTGTCGCCGACCACCGGGTGACCGGCCAGGGCCAGGTGGGCCCGGATCTGGTGCCGCCTGCCGGTCACCAGGGTCGCCTCGACCAGGGAGACCGCGCCGAGGCGCTCGCGAACCGTGAAGAGGGTCCGGGCGGGACGCTGGTCCTTCCCCCCCGGTCCCTGGCGGAAGACGTAGTTGTCCCGGGAGACCGTTCCCAGGGGAAGGTCCACCTCGAACCGGTCCTCCCGGGGTTCGCCCCGGACGATCGCCAGGTACCGCTTCTCGATCCATCCGCGTTCGAAGGCGGTCTGGAGCTTGCGGGCCGCCCAGCGGTGCTTCCCGAGGAGCAGTACCCCGCTGGTCTCCGCGTCCAGCCGGTGGGCGAGGGTGAGACCCGGCTCCCCGCGCCGGCGGCGCAGGAGGGTGATCACCGTGTTGCGGAGATGGGAATGCGTCGGGTGGACGACGATCCCCGCCGGCTTGTCGATGGCGAGCACGTCGTCCGTCTCGTGGAGGACGGCGGGATCGAAGTCGATCTCGCGCTCGTTCACCTCCGGGTCGTCGACCCAGACCTCGCCCCCCTCCCGGACGGGAGTCGAGGGCTTCACCGGGGCGTCCCAGCTCAGCCGCACCCGGGTGGCGATCGCCCGCTGGATCCGGTTCCGGGAGAGCCGGGGGATCATCCGCTGGAGAAACTGGTCGAGCCGGTAGCCGGCGAGGGCGGGCCCCACCCGGAACCGGGCGGCGTGCCCCCCCTCCGCCCGCGCGGCCCGTTCCCCGTCACCGGTTCCGTTCCGTTCCCGCCTGCTCACGCGGGGAAGCGTACCACCGGCGGGAGCGGTGGGCCGGGTCCCGCCCCGGGGTCAGGCGGTGCCGGGCCGCTCGAGCCGCCCGCCCTCGCGGGCGTCGGCGATCCGCAGGAGGAGGGCGAAGACCAGCCCGACGACGCCCAGGGAGGCGAACATCAGCATCGAGGCGGTGTAGTCGTGGGTGAGGTCCCGCAGCTTCCCGTTGAGGTACGGGAAGAGGGCCAGACCGATGTTCTGGATCATCGTCATCAGCCCGTACGCGGTCCCCACCCGCTTCTCGTCGACGACCAGCGCCACGGACGGCCACATGGCGGCGGGGACCAGGACGAACGCCGCCCCGAGGAGAATCATCGGGACCATCGGGGGCAGGTGGGTGTACGCCATCAGCAGGTAGGAGGGGATCATCAGGAGGGAGCCGAAGACCATCAGGGTGGCCCGCCGGCCGATCCGGTCGACGAGCTGCCCGGCGAAGGGGGCGAAGACCATCGAGGCGAAGATGATGATGCTGGTCGTGCCCGGCGCCGTGCTGAACATGTGCAGGAAGTTGCCGAACGCCTGGGCGAAGAACCCGCCGCCGCCGCCGGCCGCGAGGGGCATTCCCCACTTCTCGTGGAAGAAGTCGGTGGACAGGGCCGTGAAGGGGAAGATCGCCGAGTAGAACGTCACGCACAGCAGGGTCACGTACCAGTACGAGCGGGGGAACGCCCCGATGTCGGCGAGCCGGATCTTCTCCTCGACCCCTTCTTCCTTGAGGGCGAGGACCCTTTCGCCGCGCCGGTCGAGCAGGACGTAGACCAGGTTGGCCGCCAGCGAGGCGAGGCAGAGGATGACCGCCGCCCAGAGGGCCGCCCGGTAGCTGCCGAACGTCTCGGCGATCAGGGCCTCGGTATTGAACGTGAAGAGGGTACCCACCCGGCTGACGGTGAGCCCGATCCCGAAGGCGAGGGCCAGCTCCTTGCCCCGGAACCAGCGGGCGAAGATCGAGCTCTGGGCGACGATCAGCGACTCCGAGCCGGCGCCGAACACGAACCGGCCGGCGACCATCGCCCAGTAGGTGGCGTCCGACTCGTGCCCCGGGCCGAGGAGGGCGGCGCCGATCGCCTGGACCGGCGCCGTGTCGGAAAGGGCGACGACGGCGGCGCCCAGCACGACCAGCGCCGAGAACAGGAGGCTCGCGCGGCGGGTGCCGAGGACGTCGATCAGGATCCCGCCGACGAGCAGCGTGCCGATCGCCGCGATGGAGTAGACCGTGTAGAGGTTGCCGATGGCGGCCCGGGAGATCCCGAGCTGCTCGACCAGGATCGTGGAGATCGCCCCGATGCTGTCGTAGGCGAAGTAGCTGCCGAGGGGCAGCAGGCTGGCGAACAGGAGCACGATGAACCGGTAGGGGCGGGACGCGGGATGGAAGAATCCCGTCGCGGCCGCCGGGGCGCCAGGGGAACCGGTCATGGAAGGGGCCTCCTCCGGGGTCGTGAATCGGCCGATTCTGCCCCCGTCCCCGCCACCGGGACAACCGGCTCCGCCGGAAGGCCTCGACGGGCGGACCGTTTCCGCCCACGATGAACGGGGAGGAAACGCCGTGGACCGGGGCCTCGTCGACCGGATCGTGGAGGAGCTGGCGCGGGAAGGCGCGCCGCGGTCGTCCGCGGACCTGGCCCGCCGCTGGCTGGGGCTGGGTGTCCTCGACGAGGAGACCGCCGACCGGGTGCTGGGCCCGGTGCTGGGGGCGGACCCCCGCCTCGCCCGGACCCCCGCGGGATGGTGCGTGCGGGAAGGGAGCGGTCCCCCGTGGGACCCGGGCCCGGCTCTCGCCGGCCCCTTCGTCGCGGGCTGGGCGCCCTCCCGCCCGGAGGTGGCCGGGGTGCATCGGGGCGGGGGGGAGGGGCGCCCGTACGGGGTGACCCTCCGGGGGGACGGGGAGGCCCGGCGGGTGGAGACCCGGCTCGGACGGGCCTTCCCCCGGCCGGTGATCGCCGTGCTGCCCGCCGTCCGGGTCCTGCGGGGCTACCGGGGGACGGGGGAGCCGGTCCGGATCGCGGAGTTCCTGGGGGTGCCCCACGTGGACCGGGACGGCCCCGCCGGGCGGGCGGAGGTGCTGGCCGCCACCTGGGAAGCGCTCGTCGCCGAGCTCGCCCTCGAGGGGGTAACGACCCCCCTCGGCCTCGCGTCCCTCGTGACCGAGCGCCGGGAACCGGCGGACCTGGCCGGCCGGCGGTTCGGCCCGGAGGACCTGGACGCCCTCCCGGAAGGGCCCGGCGTCTACCTCTTCCGGGACGGGGCCGGGGCGCCTCTCTATGCCGGGCAGTCGGGTTGCCTGCGAGCCCGGGTCCGGTCCTACTTCACCGGGATGCCCCGGGACGAGAAGGACCGGGAGATCCGCCGGGAGGCGGACCGCCTCGAGGTCCGGGAAGAGGAGACCGGCCTCGCCGCCCTGGTCCGGGAGGCCCGCCTGATCCGCCGGCTGGCGCCGCGGCTGAACCGCCGGCGGGAGGTCCGGCGGGAACCGGCCCCGGACGGGATCCTGTGGGAGCCCCGGGCCGGGGGGCGGGGAGCGCTCCTGTGGGTCGTCCGGGGGGGCGTCCTGGTGGACCGGGTTTCCCTGGCTCCCGGCCCGCGCCGGGGCCCGGCGGCGATCGAGCGGGCGGTCCGGGCCCTTCTCGCCGCGGACGTCCCCCCCGCCACCCCGGGGGAAGGAGAGGGCCGCGAGGCCGCCTCCCTCGTGGAGACCTGGCGCCGGACGCACCCCTGGCTGCCCTTCCTGGAGCCGGGCGTGGACGGCGGCCCGGCGGAGATCACGGCCCGCCTGCGGGAGATCGGGCGGGGGGCGGGCGGCGCAGGCCCGGCGGGGGCCTGAACCCGGGGCCGGTCGGCAGCAGGGGGCGGGAAGCCGCCCGCCCTGCAGGTGGTGGGGGCGGGTCGTCGACCCCCGGCCGGTCAGCAGCAGAGCTGCAGGGCTTCCCGGGCCTCCTTGCGCACGATGTAGGCGTGGTCCCACTCCCGGTCCTCGTCCTCGCCGAGGATCCGGAGCATCAGGCGGCGGACGTTCTCCTTCTGGTCGTCCCGCAGGTGCCCGTACTGGGCGAGCTTGCCGAGGGAACGCACCGCCTTGGCCCGGATGGCGGGAGAGGGGCTCGAGACCGCCAGGATCAGCCGGCGGAAGATGGCGTCCCGCAGCTCCTCCGGCATCTCGCCCGCCGGGATCGCCTCGGCCATCCGGCCGATCGCGCGGGTGGCGGTATCCCGCATCCCCGGGTCGTCGTCCTCGAGCCCCTCGAGCGCGAGGGGGAGGGCCCGGACCACCTTGGGGGACCGGATGTGGCCGATCGCGTAGAGGGCGAACTCCTTCCGGTGGTGGTCCCGCGCCCCGTGGTACGCCTCGAGCAGGGGTTCCAGGGCGTCCGCGCCGATCCGCCCGAGGGCGTTCGCCACGACCAGCTGGGCCTTGACGTCCCCCTCGTCGAGGGTCTCGAGGAGGCTCGGGATCACCTGGCGGCCGAGGCCGATCACCAGGTCGACCGCATCGTCGATGCACGGCTTGAGGTCGGGGCGGTCGAGGGGGTCGATGTAGAACAGGGAGGTGATCGCGTCGATCGCCTCCCGGGCGTCCTCGGGGCCGCAGCGGACGATCTCCTCCCGGGCGAGTTCGAGACCCTGGCGGACCTCCGCGGGGGTGGAACCGGCGAGGAGCTGCTCGATCCGCTTCAGCTTGTCCTGGTCCATGACGGGTCCCTCCGGTGGGGTGGCGGCCATTGTAACGGCCCCCCGGACGGGGTGGCATACTTCGCCCGTTGCCGGGACCGGCAGGGGAGGACGCGGGAAGCGATGGGCGAGCTGGTCCGTTACCGGGGAACGCGACAGGGGTTCCGCCTGCTCCTGGAGCGGCTCCGGGAGCTCGTCCCCCGGGATCCCCGCTCCCCGGTGTCCCCGCCGGTCGCCCTCCTGGTCGGCTCCTCGGCCCAGCGGCGGCTGCTCCTGCCCCGCATCGCCGCGGAACTCGGGGGGGCCGTCCTCGGCCTCGAGGTCCTGTCCGCCGGGGGGTTCGCCCGGAGGGTGCTCGAGGAAACGGGGCTCGCCGGCCGGCTGCGGGAGGGGGAGACCGCGTTCCGGCTGTTCGTCGAGAGGGCGGCCCGGCGGCGGCCCGTGCTGTCCGACACCCTCGGCAGGTTCGAGCGGGGAGAACTCCTCGCCCTCTCCCCGGTGCGGGACCTCCTCGGGGCGGGACTCTCCCCGGAGGTCGGGGAGGCGCTCTTCGAGCTGATCGAGGCCGAGACCCTGCCGGCCACGGTGCGGGACCGGGCGCGGGCCCTCGTGGAGGTGGCCCTCGAGGTTTCCGCCCGGATGGCCGCCTGGACCGGGCCCGGGGGGGAGGCCCGGCCGCTCGCGCGGAACGCGGACCGGGTCGCCCTCGCGGCGGAAGCGGTCGCCGTCCCCGGGGCCGGGCTTCCCTGGCGGGTGGTCCTCTGCTGGGGAATCCCGGACGCGCCCGGCCGCACCGCCGACCTGCTCGCCGCCCTCCTCCGGCTGCCCGGGACCACCGTGTTCCTCGACGAGCCCCCGGACCCGGCCGCCCCGGACCGGCCCGCCCCCGGCGAGGCGTTCCGGACGCCGTTCCGCGAGGCGCTCCTGGCGGCCGCGGGGCGGTCCGTTCCTCCCCCGGCGGAGCCCCCCGTGCCCCCGGCGGTGGAGGCGTTCCACGCGGCGGGGACGGGCGGCGAGGCGCGGGAGATCGCCGGGAGGATCCTGGCCCTCCTGGAGGCCTGCGTCCCCCCGGAAGAGATCGCGGTCGTCGCCCGGGGTCTCGACGAGCTGCTGCCTTCCCTGGCCGCCTCGTTCGACGAGGAGGGGATCCCCTGGAGCCTCTTCGCGCCGGTCCCGGCCGGCCTCGACCCGGGGGAACGGCGGGCGGCCTCCCTCGCCACGCTCCTCGAGCGGGGCCCGGCGGCGCCCGTGGACGACTGGATCCACGCCCGGGACCCGGCCCCGCGGGTCGCCGCCGACCTTTCCCTGCTGCTCGCTTCCCGGGGGTGCTTCCGCCTGGACCAGCTCGCCGCCACCGATCCCGGGAACCTCCCGGGGCGAGGCGGGGAAGTCCTCCTCCCCGCCCGGGAACCGGCCGGGGAAGACGGGGAGCGCCTCGCCCGGCGGACGCTTTCCCGGGACCTGGTCGCGCGGGAGATCGAGGCGGCCCGGGGGTTCCTCGCCCGGCTCGGGGCGGGCCCGCCCGGCCGGTCCCCCGCGGAGGGGGCGGCCTGGCTGCGGGACCTGCTCGCCGCCGCGGGTGAACGGGACGACAGGGCGGGAGAGGTCTCCGCCGCCCTGGCGGACGCGCTCCCCGCCGGTTTCGATCTCGAGCGGGAGGAGATCCTGGAACTGGCCGGGGCGATCCTCCGGGAGCGGTCCCGGCGGCGGCCCGGCGGGGCCGGGGGAGGGGTCCGGGTGATGAGCGCCCTGCGGGCCCGGGGGATCCCCTTCCGGCACCTGTTCCTCGCCGGGATGAACCGGCACGTGTTTCCCCGGATCGTGCGGGACGACCCGCTCCTGCCCGACGCCCTGCGCCGCCGCCTGCGGGACGTGCTGCCCGCCCTGCCGCTGCCCCTGGCGGGGCACGACGAGGAACGGTGGCTCTTCGCCCACCTGGTCGCCGGCGCGGACCGGGTCGTCCTCTCCTGGCAGCGGGCGGATGCCGACGGCCGGCCCCGCAACCCGTCCCCCTTCGTGCGGGGGCTCGAACTGGCCGGCATTCTCGGTTCCCCCGCCGCCGTGCCCGAGACGCCGGCTCCCGGGGACGCCCGGACCCTGGAGGAGCTGGCGGTGGCGGTGGGCGGGGCCTTCCGGGGACGGCTGGCCCGGGAGGTTCCCCGCCTGGCGGGAGCGGTCGGACTTCTCCTCGGGGCGGCCGCCCGCCGGTGGCAGGCTCCCCCCGGGACGGCCGAGCCGGCCCGGGCGGCGGCGGCCCGGGCCCGGTTCGCGGCCCTCCTGGAGGAGCGCCCGGACCCGGGCCGGCCGGACCGGCTGGCCCTGCCCGGCTTCGGGTTCGTCGTCCCGGGAGACACGGGGCGCGCCGACGGTCCGCCCTGGGTGACGTTCCTCGAGGACCTGGCCCGGTGCCCCTGGCGGGCGTTCCTCGGCCGGGTCCTGGGGATCCTCCCGCCGCCGGACCCGGCGGGTCCGCCGGGAGTCGGCGACCCGCGCCTCGCCGGGACGGTCACCCACCGGGTCCTGGCCCGGCTCCTCGCCGGGGAACGGGTGGGGGGGAGCCTCGACGACCGGCTGGCCGGGCCGGGTTCCGCGCCGGCGATGCCGGACCCGGGGACGGTCGCCGCCGTCACGGCGGAGGAGGCCGGGCGGGTCCTGGCGGAGGAGGGGATCCCCGGGGAGGTGCCGCGGCGGGCCCTCGAACGGAAGGTCCTGCCCCTGGTCGCGGGGGCCCTCGAGCGGCTCGGCGCCCCGGGGGGAGCCCGGGTGGCCGGGGCGGAGCTGGTCGCGGCTGCCGGGGGGGTCCGGTTCCGGGCGGACCTGGCCCTGCTGGGGGACGGGGAACTGCTGCTCGTGGACTGGAAGACCGGCCGGCCGTTCACGAACGCGAAGCGGGAATCCACCCGGAGGCGGCACTTCCTGGCCTGCGTGGCCGGGGGAACGCTCCTCCAGGCCGCCGCCTACGCCCGGTTCGGGGCGGGGGCGGGGCTCCCGGTGCGGGGGCGGTACGTCTACCTGGACCCGTCCCTGCCCGCGGACCGGTGGTCGTTCACCGTGGAGGCCGAGGACGGGGAGGTGGCGGAGGCCCTGGCTGCCGCCGTGGACCGGCTGGCGGGGCTCGCCGCCGCCGGCCCGTTCTTCCCCCGCTGCGGGAGCCTGCCGGGCGCGGACAGCCGGGCGTGCGACCGGTGCGAGTACCGGGAGGCCTGCGTGGCGGGGGACACGGAGTCCGTCCGGCGCCTCGAGCAGCTCCACTCCGCGGTGGCCGCCGATCCTCCCGGGCCGGGATCGCCCCTCGGGCGGCTGGCCGCCGTCGCCGGGGCCGGCCACGGGGAGGGACGTCGATGACCGGGGATTCCCGGGCCCGGGACGCGGCGGCCCGGAAGGCGGCCCGGTCCGTCTTCGACCGTCCCCTGGTCCTCGAGGCGGGGGCCGGCAGCGGCAAGACCGCGACCCTGGTCGCCCGGGTCGTCGCCTGGTGCCTCGGGCCCGGCTGGGACCGGGCGGCCGCGCGGCTCCGGGAGGAGGCCGGTTCCCGGCGGGAGCCGGCGGACGAGGAGATCGCCGCCGGCTGCCTCGCCCGGGTGACCGCGATCACCTTCACGGAGAAGGCGGCCGCCGAGATGGCGGACCGGTGCGGCGCGGCGTTCGAGCGCCTCGCCCGCGGGGAAGGGGTGATCGGGCTGCCCCCCGGCGAGCTCGCCCTCCCGGCCGCGGACGTGGCGCGGCGGGCCACCGCCCTCGCCACCCGGATCGACCGGCTGGAGGTGACGACGATCCACGGCTTCTGTTCCCGCCTCCTCGGGGCCTGGCCCCTCGAGGCGGGGCTCCGGCCCGGCTTCGAGATCGACGCCGACGGCCGGGGGGCCCTCGCCCTCGCCGAGACGGTCGTGGCCGCAAGGCAGGCGGCCCGGGCGGGCGACCGGGACGCGGAGGACCTGGTGACCCTGGCCGCCGCCGGGATCGGCCCGCGGCAACTGGCGGAGGCCCTCGCGGCGCTCCTCGCGGCGGGGGCCCGCCCGGGGGAACTGGAAAGGGATCCGTTCCCCGCGCCCCGGCAGGAGGAGCTCGCCCGGGAGGTGGCGCTCCGGGCGCGGAAATTCGCCGGGCGGCTGCACGCCACCGGCTGGTCGGGGAGGGTGGCCGACCGGGTCCGGGGGGGGCTGGAGGAACTGGCGACCGCGGGGGCGGGGGGCGACCTGGCGGCGGTGCGGGAGGTCCTCGCGGGGGAGGCGGGAGACCGGCTGCTGGACGATCTGGGCCGGGCCAGGAATCGCCGGGAGAAACCGGTGACCCTCCTGCCGCCGGAAGAAGTGGGGACGTTCCGGGCGGAGTGCGCCGCCCTGCGGGAGCTCTGCCGGGAGGCCCGGGAGATCGACCCGCCGGTCCTCGGGGCGCTCCACCGGGTGCTGGCCGCCCTGCTGCCGGAGGCGGACCGGGAGGCCCGGGCCCGGGGGATCGTCGGGTTCGACGCGCTCCTCGCGGGAGCGCGGCGGCTCCTCGGGGAGCACCGCGGGGTCCTGCGGGCGGTGCGGGCGTCCCTCGACCAGCTCCTGGTGGACGAGGTCCAGGACACCGATCCCCTGCAGTACGAGATCGTGGGCCTGCTCGCCCTCGAGGAGGAGCCCGGCCCCCGTCCCGGCCTGTTCGTGGTCGGGGACCCGAAGCAGTCGATCTACGGTTTCCGGTCCGCGGACCTGGGGGCCTACGAGAACTTCCTCGACCGGGTGCGGCAGGCCGGGGGAGAGGTGCATTCCCTCGTCGTCAACTACCGCTCGGTGCCGGCGATCCTGGACGAGGTCGCCCGGTCCGCCGGCCCGCTCCTCGGGTACGAGCGGGGGGTCCAGGCGGCCTGGAAGGATCTCGTCCCGGCGGAAGACGGGGCCGGCGAGCCGCTCCCGGGCGACCGCTCCCCGGTGGAATTCTGGGCCTCCTGGAAGCTCCCGCCGGCCGGGGGAGGGGAGGACGGCGGGCCGTGGGGAGCGCGGACCCGGGCGGAGGAGGCGAGGGAGCTGGAGGCGGCGGCGATCGCCCGGGACCTGCGGGACCGGATCGACCACGACCCCGCCTTCCGGCCCGGGCGGGTGGCGATCCTCCTGCGGGCGACGACGGGCCAGCAGCCGTACCTGGAGGCGCTGCGCGGGGCGGGGATCCCCTGCGTCGTGGAACGGGAGCGGGACTGGGCCCGGCGGCGGGACGTGGTCGAGCTGGCGGCCCTGGTCCGGGCCGTCGTCGACCCCGCGGACCGGCTGGCCCTCGTCACCTTCCTGCGGGCCCCGTTCGCCGGGGTGCCCGACGCGGCCCTGCCCCGGTTGTGGCGGGCCGGGTTTCCCGCCCTGGCGGCGGCCCTCGGCGAGGACCCTGCCGCCGCGGAACGGGCGACCCGCCTCCTGCGGGAGGTGGCGGCCGCGCTCCGGGAGCGGGAGGGCGACGTCCCCGGCCTCGCCCGGGTCGCCGGGTGGGAGGAGTCCGCGGTCCACGCCGTCGAGCTGCTGGCGGAGCTGCGGGAGTCGTTCCGCCGGGACCGGGTGGACGCCTTCGTCCGCCGGCTGGGGGACCGGCTGCTCCCGTTCGCCGAGGCGGCCGCCCGCTGGCAGGGGGAGACCCGGGTCCTGCGGCAGCGGACGTTCCTGCGCCGCCTTTTCGACCGGCTGCGGGGACTCCCGGGAAGTCCCCGCCAGGTGCTCCGGGCGCTCCGGGAGGCCGCGGCGGGCCTCGTCGAGGAGGATCCGGCCGCGCCCGCGGACGAGGCGGAGGACGCGGTCCGGGTCCTGACGATCCACAAGGCGAAGGGGCTGACCTTCGACGAGGTCTACCTGGTGGACCTGCACCACGGGACCGGGGGCGGCAGCGGCACGGCGCGGGCGCGGATCGTGCGGGAGGGTGACCGGGTGATCGTCTCGGCGGGCGGGATGCGGCTGCCCGGTGACGCGGAACGGGGGCGCCGGCAGGGACGGCGGGAAGCCGCCGAGGCGTGCCGCATGTTCTACGTGGCGATCACCCGGCCCCGCCGCCGCCTGGTCGTCTGCGGGTGCTGGCCGGAAGAGGACCGGGCGGGGGGCGAGTCTCTCCTGGAGCGCCTGGCCGCGGCCCGGCCGGGGCCGTTCGGCCGGATGGTCGCGGAGGGGAAGACCGCCTGGACCGACGAGCACGGCGTCCGCTACCGGGTCCTGGGCGGTGAGTCCGGGGAGACCCGGGTCCCCGGGCGGGGGAACGCGGCGAAACCGCCGGACCCCGGGCCTCCCCTCGCCGCCGCGGAGGCCCGGCGGGTGGAGGCCGCCGCCCGGTCGGCGTGGACCCTGCTCCTGTCCCCGTCCGGCGCCGCGGAAGAGCCGTCCCCGGACGAGGAGGAAGAGCCGCTCTTCCCCGCCGATCCCCGGGAGCGGGACGTCCTGCTCGCGGCGGGGACCGTCGTCCACCGGCTCCTCGAGCGGTTCGATCCCGGGGACGGGCCGGAAGCCGCCTGGAACTCGTTCCTGGCGGAGGAACTGCCCCGGGTCGTCGCGGAGGCCGCCCCGGGGGCCCTCCGGGAGGCGGTGGCCGCCGAGGTGGAGGAGATCCTGGCCGGGTTCGCCGGGAGCGGGCCGTTCCGGCGCTTCGTCGAGGTGTTCCCCCACCTGCTGGGCCGGGAGGTGCCGGTGGCCCTCGCGGCGGACCCCGGGGCGGAGGGCGGGTTCGCCTGGAGCGGCACGATCGACCTGCTGTACCGGGACCCGGCGACCGGGGAGATCGTGGTCGCCGACCACAAGACCGACCGGGCGGCGACGCCCGCGGCCCGGGAGCGCCTGGTGCGGCACTACGCGCCGCAGCTCGCGGTGTACGCGAGGGCGGTGGCCCGCGCCCTCGGGCTGTCCCGTCTCCCCCGGCGGGAACTCTGGTTCCTGCGGGAGGGCCGGATCGAGCCCGTGCCGGGGGAGTAGGGCGGGAGCTCCCGAAGAAAGCCCCCGCCCGGGGGGCGGGGGATCGAACCGGGAAGGCACCTTCCGCACCGGGGACGGAAGGACAGGGAGATCCCTTCGCGGGCGAGGATCGGCGCCGAACCCCGAATCCATCGGTTGCCCCGGCTCGACGCCGACCCTTCCCGTTCCGTGACCCTCCGGCGGCCCCCCGCCCCCGGTGCGGAGACCGGGCAGGGGGACGTCCCCGGAGCGCTGCGGTATTTGTACGGTGACCGGGACGGGCCGGCCAAGGGATCGATGGAGCGGGTGCGGCATCCCGCCCGCGAGGGGATCCGCGGTCCGCGCCGCGCCGCCGCCGCCCGGGATCGTTCGCGGGGGTCAGCGCACCTGGTGGACGACCAGCCGGTTCGTGACGCCGAGGGGCTCGTCCGGGGAGCCTCCCAGGATGACGACGAGCTCTCCCGGGTCCACGTCCCGCCGCTTCCGCAGGTCGGCCTCCACCCTGCGGATCGCCGCGGTGAAGGTGCGCTGCATCGGGAGCAGCCGGGGTTCGACGCCCCGGTAGAGGGTCATCTTCTGCAGCACGCGGCGGGAGGGGGTGTAGGCCCAGGTCGGAAGGCCGGGGAGCTGCCGCGCCACCTGGCGGGCCGTCGCCCCCGAGCGGGTGAGGGCCACCATGCCCCGGGCCCCGACGTCGAAGGCGAGCCAGGCGCCCTCCTCGGCGATCGCCTCGGCGATCGAGTGGGCGGCCACCGCGGGGCGGCGGCGGGGACGCTTCAGGAGCATCTCCTCGGCGGCCCGGACGATCCGGTCCATCATCTTCACGGCCTCGACCGGGTACTCCCCGGAGGCGGTCTCGGCGCTCAGCATGACCGCCCAGGTTCCATCGAAGACGGCGTTCGCCACGTCCGACGCCTCGGCCCGGGTCGGCCGGGAGGAGAACCGCATCGACTCCAGCATCTGGGTGGCGGTGATGACCGGTTTTCCCGCCCCGCCCGCCAGCTGGATGATCCGCTTCTGCTCCACCGGCACCCGCTCCGGGGGGAGGTCGATCCCCAGGTCGCCCCGGGCGACCATCACGGCGTCCGCTTCCGCCAGGATCTCGTCCAGGTTCTCCACCGCCTGGCGGGTCTCAATCTTGGCGACCAGGTGCTGGTCCCCGCCCAGCCGCCGTACGAGGCGCCGGGCCTGCCTCATGTCCTCCGCCCGCCGCACGAACGAGCAGGCGACCCAGTCGACGCCGAGCTCCACCGCCAGGGCCAGGTCCCGGCGGTCCCTGGCCGTCAGGGCCGAGCGCACCGCCGTCGCGTGGGGCAGGGACAGCCCGGCCCGGGGGGCGAGTTCCTTCCCCTCGAGCACCCGGCAGGTGACCCGGTGCCCCCGCACCCGCTCGACGCGGAGGCGGACCGCCCCGTCGGCGAGGAGCAGTTCGTGCCCGCGGGCGGTCTCCACGGGTAGGTGCCGGTAGTCCACCGGGAGGACGAGGCGCTCCGGGTCGGTTTCCCGGACCCGGGTGGTCAGGACAATGGTGGCGCCCCGCCGCAGGGACACCGGCCCGGGGAAGTTCCCCAGGCGGACCTTCGGGCCCTGGAGGTCGGCCATGATCCCGACCGGCCGGCCGAGCCGGCGGGAGATCTTCCGCACCTGCCGGACCATCCGCCGGTGGAAGTCGTGGTCCCCGTGGCTCATGTTCAGGCGCGCCACGTCGACCCCGGCGCGGAGCACCCGGTCCAGCGTCTTCTCCGCCGCGCAGGCGGGGCCGAGAGTGGCGACGATCGCGGTCAGGCGGGTCGTAGCGGACATCGTTCCTCCCCGGTTCCGCGCCGCCGGCAGCCGGTCCGGTCCCGGCGGCTCGCGAACCCGTCCGCGTGATTATGGACCCGTGGCGGGGTCGCGCGGGTCCTTCCCGGGCGCGGTCCCGTCCTCCTCCGGGGACGCGTGGGCCTCGAGGGGCAGCTCGAGGATGACGGCCAGGCCTCCCCCCGGTGGGAGTTCGGCGTACAGCCGCCCCCCGTGGCGCGAGACGACCTGCCGGGAGACCGCCAGGGACAGTCCCCCGGTTACCGGCGCGTCCCGTTTCGGCGCGGCCGCCCGGTGGAGCGGATCGAAGATGCGCTCCAGGTCGGCCGGCGGCACCCCGGGCCCGTGGTCCCGCACGGCGAGCCGGGCCCGCCCCTCCCGCCGCGCGAGAAGGACCTCGATGCTTCCCCCCGCCCCGCCGTGGATCGCGGCGTTCTCCAGCAGGTGAAGGATGACCCGCTCGATCCGGGGGGGATCCACCCGGCAGGGGAACGTCCCCTCCCCGGCGTCCAGCTCGATCGCGGCGGCCGGGGTCCGTTCCCGGGCCAGGGCGACGGTGTGCCGCACCAGGTCGGCCAGGTCCAGCACCTGGCGGGAAAGGGCACCGTCGTCCCCCCCGGTCCGGGACGCCTCGAGCAGGGCCTCGACCATCCGCTCCAGCCGGTGGGCTTCCCGGTCCAGGATCTCGAGGAACTCTTCCCTGGTTTCCCCGTCCAGGTCGGGTGCGGCCCGGAGGGTGGCGACGAACCCGCGGATCGAGGCGAGGGGCGTCCGCAGCTCGTGCCCGACCCGGGCCAGGAACTCCCGGCGCCGGTGCTCGCTCTTCTCCCCGGATTCCAGTTCCCGCGCGGCCAGGAAGCTGGCGATCGGGAGGCCCCGGGAATTCCAGGCCCGGGAGAGGCGGATGAGGAGGTCCTTCTCCCCCTCCGGCCCGGGCAGGCGCACCGTGAAGGAGACCGCCCGTTCCGGCCCGGCGAGGAACGCCAGCCAGGCGCCGCGCAGGTTCCCGGGCAGGGGGAGCTCCGCGAGGGGCTTCCCCTGCAGCTCTCCCTCCCGCAGGCCGAGCAGGTCCCGGGCCGCCGCGTTCACCAGGACCAGGCGTTCCGTCTCGTCGGCGACCACGAGGCCTTCCCGCCCGAGGCAGGCCGCCGTCGCCTGCAGGATCTCCTTCTCCCGCCGGATCGCCTCCGCCCGCGCCACCAGCTCGGCCCGGAGCCGCTGGGCCCCGGTCTGGTCGGTGACGGAGACGAGCCGGGCGGGCCGGCCGCCGAGGTCGTCGATCGTCCGGACCCGCACGAGGCAGGGAAAGCCCTCTCCGCTCGCCTTGAAGGCCGGCAGCTCGAGCTCTCCCTCTCCGCGCCGGACGAGGGCGAGCACGTGCCGGCCCTCCGCGTCGTCCTCGTAGGGTCCGGCCAGGACGCTCGCCCGGCGGCCCTGGAGCGTGGCCGGGGAGAGGCCGACCAGGTCCCGGAACTCCCCGTTCACCCAGAGCACCCGCCCCTCCTCGTCGGTGACGAGGATCGCGTCCGGGAGCGCGTCGAAGAGCCCCGAGAGAAGCTCGATCGCCGCGGCAGCGGAGGCCGCGGGCCCGGTGTCGCGCCTGCCCGCTTCCGCGGGGCGCGCCGCCGGCGCGCGGGAAGAGAGGGGTCCCCGGGATCCCTGGAGCTGCTCCTTCGCACCCATGCCCCGGATAACAGCAAGTTCCATGCCGCACCCGGGGTGGGTGATTGCGAACAGGGACGGAAGGCCCCGGACCCGGATGCGGAGAAAGGCGGACGGCCGTGTTCCTTCCCGGAACGGTCCGGGCGTACCGAAGTGGCACAGGACGGCCCCGGAACCCATATTCCCCCGCGGAAGCGGGTTTGCCGGGAAGGGCGGCGCGCCGGCAGCCGGCGCGGGAGGCCGCGATGGCAGGGTCGACGCAGCTCGTTCCCCCGGGGACCCACGTCCGGGCAGCCACGGTGCTCGTGGTCGACGACGAGCCGTCCATCCGCCGGCTCCTCACCTTCCACCTGGAACGGGACGGCCACCGGGTGGCGACCGCGGTCAGCGGGGAGGAGGCCCTGGAGCGGATCGGTGACGGCGCGCCCGACCTGGTCCTGCTGGACCTGATGCTGCCCGGGATCGACGGGCTCGAGACCCTGGCCCGGATCCGGCGGGTGCACCCGGAGCTGCCGGTAATCGTGCTCACCGCCCACGGGTCCGTGGAGAACGCCGTCGAGGCGATGAAGCTCGGGGCCCAGGACTTCCTGGCCAAGCCGTTCGAGGTGGACCGGCTCCGGATCGCGGTGCGGAACGCCCTCGAGCTCGGGCAGCTTGCCCGCGAGGTGCGCAAGCTGCGCAGCGAGCTCGGTTCCCGCTACTCGTTCGAGGGGATCGTCGGGATCCGGGGCGGGTTGCGGGAAACCGTCCTGCTCCTCGAGAAGGTGATCCCCACCGACCTGACGGTGCTCCTCGAGGGAGAGTCGGGAACCGGGAAGGAGCTGTTCGCCCGCGCGATCCATTTCGAGGGTCCCCGCCGGGAAGGTCCCTTCGTCGCCCTGAACTGCGCGGCGCTTCCCGAGGCGCTCCTCGAGAGCGAGCTGTTCGGCCACGAGAAGGGGTCGTTCACCGGGGCCCACGAGAGCCGGGCGGGCAAGTTCGAGCAGGCGGACGGGGGGACCCTGCTGCTGGACGAGATCGGGGAGATGTCCCCGCCGGTCCAGGCGAAGCTGCTCCGGGTGCTCCAGGAGAAGACCGTGACGAGGCTCGGCGGGAACCGCCCCGTCCGGGTGGACGTGCGGATCATCGCGGCGACGAACCGGGACCTCGCCGCCCTCGTCCGGTCGGGGAAGTTCCGGGAAGACCTCTACTACCGGCTTTCCGTGTTCCCGGTCACGATCCCTTCCCTCCGCGAGCGCCTCGAAGACCTGCCCGACCTGGTCCGGCACCTGCTGGGAGAGGCGTGTCCCGGGAAACAGTGCCGGGTGCTGCCGGAGGCGATGGAGATCCTCGAGGCCCACGACTGGCCGGGCAACGTCCGGGAGCTGTTCAACGTCCTGCGCCGGGCGATGGTGGTGGCGGGAGACGATGCCATCGCCCCGGAGCACCTGCCCCCCTACCTGCTCGAGGCGGCGCGGGCCACGTTGCGGGCCGCCCCGGGGCGGGCGGGGGAGGCGGTGGACCCGTCGTCCCTGCCGTCCCTCGAGGAGGTGGAGCGGGAGCACATCGTGCGGGTGCTCCACGCCCACCGGGGCAACCTTTCCCTGGCCGCGCGCACCCTCGGGATCGGGAGGACCACCCTGTACCGCAAGCTGGAAAGGTACGGGCTCCACCGCCGGGAACGGCGCGACGGGGAGCGGGCGGGCAGCAGGCCGCCCGGGAACGCCCTATGATCGGCCCATGCTTCCCGGCCTGCCGCCCGGCACCCTGAGCTGGCTCGAGATCGACCGCGACGCCCTCGCGGGAAACGTCCGCGCCCTCCGCGGCCGACTGGCGCCGGGTGCGCGCCTGGGGGCGGTCGTCAAGTCGAACGCCTACGGCCACGGGGTGGCGATCGTCACCCCGGCCGTGCTCCGGGCGGGGGCCGACGTCCTGGTCGTCGGCAACCTGGCGGAGGGCCTGGAAGTCCGGGAACTGGTGGGCCCCGGGGTCCCGGTCCTGGTCGTGGGCCACGTTCCGCCGGACGGGTTCGTCCCCGCCGTGGCCGCCGGCCTCGAGCTGACCCTCTACGACCCGGGCGCCGTCCCGGCCCTGGCGGCCGCCGCCCGGGAAGCGGGCCGGCCCGCCCGGGTCCACCTCAAGGTGGAGACCGGCACGAACCGGCAGGGACTCCGGGAGGGAGACCTGCTCGCCCTGGCCCGGCGGGTCGCCGAGGCGGAGGGGGTCGAGATCGCGGGCGCCGGGACCCACTATGCCGACATCGAGGACACGACGGACCACTCCTTCGCCCGGGAGCAGCTCACCCGGTTCCGGCGGGCGATGGAGAGGCTGGCGGCGGCGGGGATCCGCCCCGGCCTGCGCCACACCGCCTGCTCCGCCGCCGTGCTCCTGTTTCCCGAGACCCACCTGGACCTGGTCCGGGCGGGGATCGCCCTCTACGGGCTGTGGCCGTCCCGGGAGACCCTGGTCTCCGCCCGGGAACGGGGACTCGGGGAGATCGACCTGCGCCCCGCCATGGCCTGGAAGGCGCGGATCGCCCAGGTGAAGGACGTCCCGGCGGGGGAGTACGTCGGCTACGGGCGCACCTACCGGGCGACCCGGCCGCTGCGCCTCGCCGTGCTCCCGGTGGGGTACTACGAGGGGTACCCCCGGGCCCTGTCCGGCCGGGCCCACGTGCTGGTCCGCGGCCGGCGCGCCCCGGTGCTGGGCCGGGTCTGCATGAACATGACGATGGTCGACGTCACCGACGTTCCCGGGGCCGCCGCCGGCGACGAGGCGGTCCTCCTGGGCCGTTCCGGCGCCGAGGAACTGCGCGCCGAAGACCTGGCCGCCTGGGCGGGCACGATCCACTACGAGATCGTCTCCCGGATCCACCCCTCCCTGCCCCGCGTCCCGGTCCCCTGACTCCCCCGCGTCGCCGCGCGGCGCGCCGCACCCCGGGCCCGCGACCGGGTTTCACGACATCTCCCCCCCAGGTGTCACCCGGCAGGACACATCCCCCCCCGGTCGTGTCCCCTTGCCGGCCGGGGCGGGACCAGGCGGAAACCCGGCCGCCAGGAGTCTTGAAACGCAACTTTCGGCAGCTCGAAGGGTTACGGGCGACACGGATCCGGGCCGCGGCGGCTGCCGGGCGGCGGGGAACAGCGTGGGACCACTAGGAAGGGACATTCGCGGGGGGGATGTGTCCTGCGGGGTGACACGAAGAGGGGGGATGTGACGCAACGGAGGAATCAGTTCCGCCGCTTCCGCCGGTGCCGGTGGGAGCCGGGGCGAACACCGGTTGCCGGTCGCCCCGCGGCGGCGGGCCCTTTCCGTACATCTCCTGCGCGCTCGCCCCGCGCCCGTTCCCGGCGCACCTCCCATTCCCCGTGTCTACAGCAGGGCAGGGGCATGCGGGAGGACATCTCCTGCCCTGGAAGGTCGGGCGGGATAACGGGCGAAATGGCAGGTGGGGTGTCGGATAACTCCCGTTCTGGCAGGTCGGGTGCGGGATAACGCCCGTTCCGGCAGGTTTCGGGGCCGAAAACGCCCGGAAACCTGCCACAGGCCCGGTTATCCGACACCCTACCTGCCAGGATCGCGGTTATCCCGCACGTTTTCGGGACCGAAGCCCCGGGGCACCGGGGGGAGGGGGCGCGGGGGCCGCCGGGGACGGCCTCCGGCCGTCTCACCGGCTCGACCGGCGGCGGTCGCGGGGTCCTCCGCGCCGCGCGGCTCGCAGGCCGCCGGCCGGGCGCGGGGCGGGATTGCGCGGCGGCCGTCTCGCCGCGGGCGCTCCGCGCCCCCGCCGCTGTGCGGCTCCGGTTCGGCGCTCCGGACCCCGCGACTGCCGGGTCTCGCACGGCTCGCCGGAGTCGGCCGCTCTCCGGCGGCCGGCCACGCGGTTGTCGTCCCGCGGGCCGGCGGGAGAAGTGCGGGACGCCAGGTGGGAGGTGGCCGGGAACGGGGGTCGCACCCTCAACCGTTGACCCCGCAATGACTTCCGTCCGGGGCGGCGGCCCGCAGGGGAAGGGCCTTTCCCTGCCGCCGGTCGCTGGGCAGTCCGGCCCCCCTTTCCGGCGCACCTGGCCAAGAAAACGAGCGGGAGAACCGCGGTTCGTGCAAGGGGGGTGTCGGACAACCCGCCTCCCTGCAACTTTCCGGGCGTTTTCCGCCCCGAAAATTGCAGAATCGGGCCTTGTCCCGCACGCAACTTGCAAAATCACCGGTTCTCGAACACCCCCCTTGCAATTTCCCCCGTTCTCCCGCCCC
>CAZOTT010000034.1:0-25683 GCA_964582785.1 uncultured Acidobacteriota bacterium
CCCCCCCCACACCCGGCGCGTACGGGTCGTCCATCGGGTGGGCCGTGAAACGCCAGTAGTTCTCCATCGTGCAGCGGCGGATCAGCCACGTCGGAATGGTCCCGTCCGGGTCGTACCCGTACCGGCGGTAGCAGGAACGGACCGCGTCCTCGAAACCGGCGCGCTCGCTCCGGGGGTTGAACGGGTGGTACCCGTCCAGGTCGAACTCCTCCCGGGAGTAGCGGAGACCGACGGTGATCGACAGGTTCGGGCGGGGCTCGTAGGTATCGCTGATGTAGGCGGCGTAGTAGTTCCCGAGGGCCTCGTGCTCCTGGGTCCGGGGAATGAACCCGTTGATGTTGTAGTAGTCGGTGATGCCGTTGCCCCCCCCGCCCATCGAGAGGGAACCGGCCTGCTGTACCTCGTAGCGCTCGACGAACGGCCGGATGCTCTCCCGGTTCCAGTAGCGCACCCGCATCAGGGAGAAGCCCGTCTTCACCCGGTGGCTGCCCCCGAGCCAGTCGCTGATGAACTGCTCCGCGTCGAGCAGGTAGGACCACCGCTGCCGCTGGTCCTTGTAGGTCTGCCAGAAGGTCCCGCTGCGCTGGGAGCCGAGGTTCCGGTCCATGCAGTACTGCCGCGTCCAGTCGAAGCCGGTGATGTACGGGTGGCCTGCCGGCTCCTGCTGGGTGTCATCCCGGATGATGGTCTCGGCGGGAACGCAGGCGTTCCGCGCGTTCGGGTCGTAGGGCCGGTACTTCACGTCGATGTCCGAGTACGCGACCGTCGCCTCGAAGAAGAACGAGGAGCTGAACGGCGCCGTCCAGACGAGCTGGTAGGTGGGCCCGCCGCTCTCGCGGGTGTAGCCGCTCTCCTTGGGCGTGATCGAGTTGACGCCGGCGGGCTTCACGGTCAGCGGGTCCGCCCGGTACTGGAACTGGAGCTTGTTCTTCGGCGTCACCTGCCAGGTGATCTTGTCGGCGCTGCGGACGAGCCGCACGGTCTGGGTGAAGTTGTCCCCCCCGACGACCAGGATCGGCATCTGGATCCCCCGGTACTCGTGGCTGATGTAGTACCACAGGTGGTCCTTGATGATCGGACCGCCGAGGGAGAGGGAGGGCTGGAAGACCTTGAAATCGAGCGGGTCCAAGTTCCCCGCGGCGTCGTTGTCGAAGGAGCTGTCCCGCAGGAAGATGTTGAACGTGCCCTCGAACTCGTTGCCGCCGGACTTGGTCACAACCTTGGCGAAGGCGCCGACCGCGCCCCCGTAGGACGCGTCTGCCCCGGAATCGACGACCTGGATCTCCTCGATCGAGTCGGGGTTGATCTCCTGCATGAACTGGCCGGTCAGCGGGTCCACGTTGCTGACGTTGTCGACCATCACCTTGAAGTCCCGGTCGCGGGAACCGTGGACGTTCGGGTTCCCGTCACCGTCGGCGTCGTTCACCCCGGGCGCGAGGGTGAAGATGTTCTCCACGTCCCGGCCCATGACCGGCAGGTCGGAAACGAACTCTTCGGAGAACTCGGTGGAGGTGGCCGACTTCTCGAGGTCGACCACCTTCCGCTTCGCCTTCACCTCGACCACCTCGGTGATCTGCTCGGTCAGGGCCAGGACCACGTTCTGGGTCTGGCCGGCGATCACCCGCACGCCGGTCTGCCGGGCGGCCGCGTACCCCGGCATCTGGGCGACGACCACGTAGGCCGACCCCACCGGAACCACCGGGAAGACCGCCTGCCCGTTCGCGTCCGTCATCTTCGCCGTCTGGGGGAACTGGTGGTTCGCGTCCGCCAGCACGACCGTCGCCCCCGGGAGAGGGGACTTCTGCCCGTCCTTGGTGACCTCGTAGACGACGACGCGGATTCCCCCGGTGGCCCCGGCCAGGACGCGGGTGACACCCGGCCCGGACAGGAGCAACAGGCACAGCACGACAAGACCGAGCGAGCGAAGCCTCATCATGACCTCCCCCAGGAGGACGGCGGTGGATACGGGCCCCGCCCCCCGGGCGCTTTTCCCTCTGTCTCCCGGCCCCGGCTGGGCCGGCATCCCGGCTCCTCTTCCCGACGCAGAAAACACGCCTGCTCCCGGGGTAAGGTGCTTCCCCGGGCACGGCGAGCCGAACCATATACCCCCGCCGTCCCCGCCGGGTCAAGTCGAACCCTCTTCCCGCGGATTCCGCCCCGCGTTCCGCGCCCGGACGGGTCAGCGGATCCCGAGCCGCTTCATCCGCTCGTTCAGGGTGGTCGGGCGCATCCCGAGCCGCTCCGCCGCACGCCGCTGAACCCCCCCGCACTTCCCCAGGGCCCACCGGATCAGCCGGCGCTCGTACTCCGCCACCGCCTCGTGGAAGCTCATGCCCGGGGGCAGGGGCATCTCGTCCCGGCCCGGGCTCGCGGTTTCCTCCCGGATCTCCCCGGGCAGTTCCGCCGGCCCGATCTCGCTGCCGGGCGCGAGGAGGACCGCGCGCTCGATGACGTTGCGCAGCTGGCGCACGTTCCCCGGCCAGTCGAACCGGACGAGGAGCCTCATCGCCTCCGGCGAGATGCCGAGGCCCACCCGGCCGTGCTCGTCGGAACACTCGGCGAGAAAGTGCTCCGCCAGCAGCGGGATGTCTTCCCGGCGCTCCCGCAGCGCCGGGAGGTGGATCCCGATGACGTTCAGGCGGTAGTAGAGATCCTCCCGGAACCGTCCCTCCCGGACCAGGTCCTCGAGGCGCTCGTTGGTCGCCGCCAGGATGCGCACGTCCACCCGCACCGGCCGCACGGACCCGAGGGGCAGGAACTCCTTCTCCTGGAGCGCCCGGAGCAGCTTCGCCTGGACCGGCAGCGGAATCGTCGAAACTTCGTCGAAGAAAAGGGTGCCCCCGTCGGCGGCCTCGAAGAGCCCCCGCCGGGCCCGGTCCGCCCCGGTGAACGCACCCTTCTCGTGGCCGAAGAGCTGGGCCTCGAGCAGGTCCGGCGGCAGGTTCGAGCCGTTGACCGTGATGAAGGGGGCGCCGGCCCGCGGGCCCCGGGTGTGGATCGCCTCGGCGGTCAGTTCCTTCCCGGTGCCGCTCTCCCCGGTGATCAGGACGTTCGTCCGGGCCTGCGCCACCTGCTCGATGAGGCGGTAGACCTCCTGCATCGGCCGCGACCGACCGACGAGCCGGCCGAACCGGTGCCGCCCGGCCAGCGCCCGGCGCAGGCCGGCGTTCTCCAGCCGGAGCCGGCGCTGGGTGAGGGCGTTCTCGACGAGGAGGATCACCTCGTCGTTCTGGAACGGCTTGACCAGGTAGTGGAACGCGCCCGCCTTCATCGCCTCGACGGCGGTCTCCACCGACCCGTGGGCCGTCATCATGATCACCTCGCGGGACGCGTCGGCCGAACGGATCCTCCGCAGGAGCTCCAGGCCGTCCACCCCCGGCAGCATCAGGTCGAGGAGCACCACGTCGAGGGGCTGCCGCGCCAGGATCTCCTCGGCCTCGCCGGCGTCGCGGGCGGACAGCACCTCGTACCCGCCGCGGCGCGCGAGCAGCGTGCCGAGCACGTCGAGAATGACCTCCTCGTCGTCCACCACCAGGATCGTTGCCCGGGCCGCGGGCTCCGGGACGCTCGCCATCACCATCCGGTCACCTCACCCCGTCCGCGCCCCCCCGGAAAGGGCGGCCTCGGCCGCCGGCAGGAGGACGCGCATCCGCGTCCCGCCCCCGGGGCGACGCTCCGCCAGGATTTCTCCCCCGTGCTCGGCCACGATGCTGTAGCTGATCGAGAGGCCGAGGCCGGTCCCCTCCCCCGGCTTCTTCGTCGTGAAGAACGGATCGAACACGCGGTCCCGGATCTCCTCGGGAATGCCCGGTCCGTCGTCCTCGACCACGAGCTCGACGCGCCGCCTTCCCTCCCCGGCAACGACGACGCGCACGTGCCCCCCCCGGTCCACGGCGTCGAGGGCGTTCAGCAGGAGGTTCATCACGACCTGCTGCAGCCGGGACCGGTCCCCGGCGACCACGAGGCCCCGTCCCTCTCCCACCACCTCCAGGGTGGCGCCGGCCCGGCGCACGTGGACGGCGAGCAGGCCGGCGGTCTCCTCGGCCAGTTCGACCAGGTCCACCGGTCCCCGGCCCCGGGCCCGGCCTCCCGCGGGTCGCGACAGGGTCAGCAGTCCCCGCGCGATCCGCGAGGCGCGCTCGGCCTGGCGGACGATCTTCTCCAGCAGCGGGCGGCGCGGGTCGTCCGCGCGGGTCTCCTCGAGCAGGATCTGGGCGTAGGACGAAATCCCGGTCAGGGGCGTGTTCACCTCGTGGGCGACCCCCGCCGCCAGGAGGCCCACCGAGGCCAGCCGGTCCTGCTGGATCAGGCGCTCCTCGAGCATCACCTGCTCGGTGACGTCGTCGAGCACCAGGAGGATGCCGTCGTCGCCCGGCGGCCCCTGGAGCGGGCTGACCACGAGATTGACCCGGCGTTCTCCCCGCTCGCCGGCGGCGACCCGCACCCGGTAGGCGCGCCCCCGGTCCCCCCCCGCCAGCAGCTCGCCGATCGCCCCGAGCAGGCCGAGGGGGAACACCTCCCGCCAGTCCCGGCCGAGCACGTCGGCCCGAACGGTGCCGAGCAGCCGCTCGAGGGCCGCGTTCCAGTGGCGGATCTTCCCTTCCCGGTCGATCACCGCCATCCCCATCGGGCTGGACTCGATCAGGGCCTCCGCCCGGGCGGACAGCCGCCGGACGAGTTCCACCTGGGACCGCAGCTCCTGGAGGTGAAGCGCGCCGGCGACCGCCGAGGCGGCATGGCTCGCCACGGTCCGCAGGAGCTCGAGGTCGTCGGAGTCCAGCAGGCTCCCCGCCTTCCGCGGGCCCACCGCGAGCACCGCGATCAGCCGTCCCTCGATCCGGAGGGGAACCAGCACCTGGACCCCCTCCCGGTGCAGGCCGGGGACCAGCCGTGGGGCCCCCGGGACCATCGCCAGGGTGACCGAGCGACCGGCCTGCAGGTGTTCGAGGAGATCCCCGCCGAGCCGCGCCCGGACCGGGCGGGCGGATTCCGGGTCCAGGAGCCGCTCCCCTTCCCCCCGGAGAAGGAGGCGCACGGTCCCGGCGTCCAGGGCTTCCCGCACCCGGTGCTCCAGGACGCGGGCGATCCGCGGCAGCTCCTGCTCGGCCGAGAGATCCCGCCCGAGGCGGGCCAGCGCCCGGCGGAAGCTGTAGCGGCGGCGGTAGTAGAGCCGGCGCACCAGGTCCCGGGTCCCCGCCCGGATCGCCGGGGCCAGGGCCGCCGTGCCGAGGACGGCGAACACCACCGGGAGCAGGCCGGAGGGCCGCACGAAGTGGGGGACGGCCCAGCGGGCCACGGACAGCAGCCCGAGGAACAGCAGCAGGGAAAAGCCGAGGGCGGCGACCAGCTCGAGGGCCCGGCGCAGGAAGAAGGCCAGGTCCATCAGCCGGTACTCCAGGACCGCCCCGGTGAACGTCACCGGGACCAGCCCCAGGGCGGGCACCGCGAGAAAGCTCCAGGGCAGCTCCCGTCCCGCCACCATCGCCGGCACCGCGGCCATGACCAGCCACGGGAGGAACCCCAGGGTCGTACCGGCCAGGATCCACCGGTACCGGACCTTCTCGGTCGGGGAGCCCCCGCGCCGGAACGCGCGGAACGCCAGGATCCCGAGACCGGCCAGGAAGCCGGAGCAGATCCAGCCGATCTCCAGGCGCGACTGGAGCAGGTCGATCACCGAGACCGGGTCGCGGGCCCGCAGGGCTCCTCCCAGCCCGACCAGGTGGATCTCCGCGAGCAGGAAGGCGACCGGCGGGGCCCAGGCGACCGGCAGCCAGCGCCGGCTCGCCGGGCGGCCGCCGAGGAGGAGGACGAGGTGGATCCAGAGGGCGGGGAAGGCCAGGCGGGCGACCCGGTCCGCCCAGAACAGGATCCAGTCGATCCCGTCGCCGCGGGACGACCAGCTGACGCCGAGGAGCAGGGCGCCCGCGAGGCAGAACAGGGCGTGCACGACGAGGCTCCCCCGCCGGCGCGGCCGGGCGAGCACGGCGGCCGCGGCCGCCAGGAACAGGAGAGCCACGATTCCGTTCAGCACCCGTTCCGGGTGCCAGCGGACCAGCGCCACCGTGCGCAGGAGAACCCGCCGGGGTTTCCCCTCCCGGACCAGCGTCAACCCCAGCGCCGCCCCGGGCCGCACCCGGGCCACCAGGTCGCGGGCGACCCACGCGCGGGAGACCGGCCGCCCGGAGATCGACACGACGGCGTCTCCCTCGCGGATCCCGGCCCCCGACGCCGGCCCGTCCGGGTGCACGGCGGTCACGACGACCCGGCCCGCCCGGTCGCCGACCGAGAACCCGGACCACGGCACGATCTCCCGCCAGGTCCGCGCCCACGACACCCCGACCAGGACGGTCACCACCGCCAGGAGGAGCAGGGGCAGGATGTCCCGGGGACGCATCCGCCGGCCCTCAGAAGGCGACGCGCAGGCCACCGGCCACCCGCGACCGGCGGAGCAGGGCGACCCGGGCCGGGGACGCGGTCCCCCTCACGTCCGCCACCCGCGCCCGGCCGTACCCGAGCAGCAGCTCGCAGTCGAAACCCTTCCCGGAGAGGGCCCCGAGGCGCTGGACCAGCCGCACCTCGCGCCGGGACCAGCGGCGGCCGCCCGCCGCCAGGACCCGGGCCGGGGACCGGTCGTCCAGCCGCTCCCACGTGAAGCCGATCCTCGTGTTGCCGGCGAACATCGCGACGCCACCGGAGAGAGAGAGCAGGCGTCCCCGGGCCCGGGCCACGACCGGCACCAGGGGCAGGTCCCCCGGCAGGAGGGGGGCCGCCCCGCCCGCGAGGCGGCCGGCGGTCCCCTCGAGGTGCAGGGCGAGCCCCGCCGGCCCCAGGCGCGTCGTGACGCCCCCCGTCCAAGCGTCCAGGCGGGCCTCCCGGGAAAGCAGCAGGAAGGGAACCCCCCCGGGACGCCCCCCGGGCACCGGCCCGGCGTCCCGGGTGCGCCGGAGGGACCACGACCAGGAGGACAGGTCCCTCCGGACCCCGAGGGACCAGCCGGGTTCCGAGGCCGTCCGGCCGCCGGCGGCGACGCCCCCCGCGGCCCCCAGGGACCACCCTCCCCCCGGGTTCCATTCCACCCGGCTCCAGCCGGTCCAGCGGGTTCCCGCCCCGTCCACCGCCAGGCCCGCGAAGGCCACGGACAGGCGCACCGATTCCCGGGGAACCCACTCGTTCCCCAGTTCGAGCTCGAGGGACGTCCCCTCCAGGACCTCCAGGGGAACCGGGGCCCCGGCGGCGAGCCCCGCCGCGCAGGTTCCCCCGCTGGCCGGGACCAGGCCCCGGCGAGAGTCTCTCAGGACGGCGCGGCCCCGGAAGGTCCCGCGGGCCCCCGCCGGGCGACGCAGCTCGATGCCGGCGGACAGGAGGGACGAGGAACGGCCGGCATCGTCCTGCTCGTCCCGGAGGGAACGCCACTCGGCGAGCACCCGCCAGGCACCCGGCCCGCCATCCCCGCGCAGGCCGACGGCGAGCTGCCGGCCCCGCGTCTTCCCCCGGGCTCCCGGACCCTCCTCGCCGTCCAGGCGGCGGGATTCCCTCCGCCAGGCGGCGGCGCGGACCTCGAGGGGAAGGTGGGCGGGGCCCCAGTTCCCCCGGCCGGAGAGGGACAGCCGGTCGTTCCGCTCGAGGAGGCCGTCGCGTCCCCGCGCCCCCCGGTGCCGGAGCTCGCCCGTCCACTGCCGGCCGGACCCGGGCGCGGAGGTTCCCCGCACCGTGACGTCGACTCCGTTTCCGTGGCCTCCCGGACCCGCGTCCAGGTCCAGGGGAGCCAGGCCGAGGGCGAACCAGGGCTGCTCCCGCCGCAACCCGGGGCCGGGCCCGCTCCCCGGGCCCAGGTCCTCCAGCACGTCCCGCCCCGGCAGGCGCAGGGCCCACGACCTGTCCGGCACCGCCCGGGCCGCGTCCGGGGCCGTACGGGCGGGGTGAAGGACGAGTTCCAGGGTCCGCCGGAGGAACGTGTCCACGCGGTCGACGAACACGGCGTAACCGCCCTTGATCGCCACGAGCCGGTAGACGCCGGGGCGGATCCCCCGGACGGTGAACCGTCCCTCCGCGTCGGTCCGGACGGCGACCAGGGGCGGGGCGACCCGGCCGGCGGGCGCGAGCCGGACCTCGACGCCGGGCAGCACGCGTCCCAGGGGATCGAGGACGATGCCCGACAGGACGGGGGGTTCCGCCGCCGCACCGCCCCGTGCCGGGGAACCGGCCGCCGGGAGCGCCACCGCCAGCAGGAGAAGCAGGACCCGGGCACAGGCCCCCGCCGCCCCGGGGCTTCCTGGGAACCTCGCCATCCACGCCTCCGGCGCCATTATTCCACGAAGCCCCGGGAGGAGGCCGGGACGAAGGGCCTATATTCGGGATTGGCATGGCACACGCGGACCGGGAACCCGTCCTCGAGGTCCGGGGACTCACCCGCCGGTTCGGGGCGGACCTGGCCCTGGACGGGGTGGACCTGTCCGTGCCCCGGGGGTCGCTCTTCGCGCTGGTCGGGCCGAACGGGGCGGGCAAGACGACGACCGTCCGGATCCTGTCCGGGCTGCTCCGGCGGGACGGGGGAGATGTTCGTGTCCTGGGAATCGACCCCTCCCGCGACCCGTTCCGGGTGCGGGAGCTGATCGGCGTCGTGCCCGACTTCCTGCCCCTGTGGGAACCCCTGACGGCGCGGGAGAACCTGCGCGAGATCGCCCGCCTCCGGGGCATCGAGGACGGGGAGACGGCGCGCCGGGTCGAGGACCTGGCCCGGGTGCTGGGCCTCGGGGAGGCCCTGGACCGGCCGATCCTCCACCTCTCCCACGGCACGCGGAAGAAGGCGATCCTGGCGGCGGCGATGCTGCACGCGCCTCCCCTGCTGTTCCTGGACGAACCGTTCGAGGGGATCGATCCGCTGGCGGCCCGGACCATCCGCCACATCCTGGCCGCCCTCCGACAGCGGGGCGTGACCGTGCTCCTGACCTCCCACGTCCTGCCCCTCGTGGAAAGCCTGGCCACGCACCTGGCGATCCTGGACCGGGGCCGGATCGCCGCGAGCGGCCCGATCGACCGGGTCCTCGAGGGGCGGACCCTCGAGGAGGCGTTCGTCGCCACGGTGGGGGAACCGGGACCGGCGCCGGACCTTGCCTGGTACCGGCCCGGGGAGGCGCGGTGATGCGCGCCGACCGGCTGCTCGTCCTGGGGATCCGCCTCGCCGCGGCCCGCTGGAAACTCGCCTGGCGTCGGCGGTACGGACCGGCCGGACTCGTCGTGGGGGGACTCGGCTCCCTGCTCGCCTGGGCCCTCCTCGTCGCCGGGGCCGTCGCCTTCACCGCCGTCGGCACCACCCTCCTGGCGGCCCTCGGGGCGCGGGGCGAGTCCCGGCTGGCCTGTGCCGTCGCGGGAGCGGTCGCCGACACCGCCACCATCCTGGCGGTGCTCGCGGTGGCCGCGGCGGACGAGGCCCACCGGGGCATCCCCACCCGGCCCCTCCTCCTGCTGCCGGTGGGGCCCGGGGAACGGCTCCTGGCGGAGACGGTCTCCCTCCTCGCGGCCGAGCCCCTCGCGGCGGTCGCGTGGCCGGCCCCCCTGGTCCTCGTCCTCGGTGCCGGGCAGGTCTCCGCCCGGGCGGCCCTGCTCCTCGCCCTCCCCGCCGCCGGGCTGCTCCTCTTCCTCGCCTCCCTCGGCCTGTTCGTCCGCCACGTCTTCCTGGCCGGGACGCGCCGGCGCCTCCTTTCCACCCTGCTGGGATCCGGGATTCTGTTCGCGGCCCCGGCCGCCTGGCTCCTCGGGGGCGGCGGCGGTACGGCCGACCTTCTCCGGCTGGGAGGGGGCCCCTGGACGCCGGGCTGGTGGATCCGCCACGCCTGCCGGGAGGCGCTGGCGGGGCGCCCGGCGGCGCTCCTCCCGGGAGGGATCCTGCTCCTCGTCGCCTTCGGACTGCTGGTCCTGGCCGCGCGCAGCGGGGAACCCTCTCCTCTTCCGCCTCCCCGGCCCCGCCGTCCGCGCCGCCGACTCCCGGCCCTCGCGGCCGGGATCTCGTCCGCCGGGCCGATCGTGGCCCGGTGGAGCGGGAACGGCGTGGCGGCCCTGCTCGTGCTGCTCTCGGCCCACGTGCTCGTCCGCCAGGGCATCCCCTGGCCGGCGCTGCCCCGGGTCGCGGGCGCCCTGGCGGGGCTGATCGTGGCGTCGGCCCCCGCCCCCGTCCTCGCCAACCTTCTCGGCGCGGGCCACCGGGGCCCCCTCGGGATGCTGCTGGCCGGGGCCCGGCCCGGACCCCTCCTCGCCCGGCTCGCGGCCTCCGCGGTGCTCCCGGCCGGCCTCCTGCTCCCGGTGGCGGCAGCCGCCGCCGGGTGGCTCTTCCCGGGCGGGGGGGCCGCCCCGGTGCTGGTCACCGGCACCCTGGGCGCCCTTGGCGCCGGGATCGGCGCCGGTCTCCTCCTGTCTCTCGCCTGGCCGGCCCCGGTCCGGCCGGGGGAGCCGGGGGAACCCCTCTGGCCTCCCGGGCCCGGAAGGTGGATCATGACGGCGGTCCAGGGGCTCGCCCTGGCGCCGTTTCTCCGGGTCCCGGCGACCGCCGCCGGTCCGCTCTCGGTGGGCGCCGGGTGCCTCGCCGCGGTGGCCGGTTGGCTGCTGGCCCGGAAGGCGCTTCGCCGGCGGGTCCTCGAGGTGACCGAGAGCCTGCTGACGTGAGCCCCTTCCGCCCGCTCGTCTTTCTCGCCGCCCTGTCCCTCGGCCCGGCGGGTGCCCCGCTCGCGGCGCCCCCCCCTTCCCCGGCGGCACCGGGGTGGACCGTCGTCCGGAAGACGCGGGTCCGGCTCCGGGGCCGCCTGCTCCTGCGCGACGGGTCCGCGCCCCCGGCGACCGCTTCCCTGGACCGGGCCCTCGAGCCGGGCCGCCCGTCCGCCCTGGCCGTCTCCCTCGGGGAACGGGACCCGGTCCGGGTCGGCCTGCTCGCCACCGCCGAGCCCCTCGCGTCCAACGGGCGGATCCGGCTCCGGCTCGAGGCGGACGTCCAGCCGGCGGGGGCCTCCCCGGTCCGCGCCGCCCGCGTGATCGAGCTCGATCCCGGGAGGGCCGGGCTGGTGGAACTCTGGGCGGATCCCCCGGGCCGGCGGCGCCTGGTCGCGGTCCTCTCCGCCACCGCCGAGCAGGTGCCGCGCCTCGAGCGGGTGACCCCCGCGACCCGTCCCGTGGACCTCCTGGTCGAGGTCCTGGGAGGAAGCGGCAGCCGGCAGAAGGTCCTCGACCGCCTGCGGCTGTCGGCGCTGGTGGGGTCCCCCGCGCGGTACGGCCTCGCCTCGCTGCCCCCCGGGGCCGGCCGGGACATCGACCCGGACATCCGGGTGGAACTGGAACTGGTCCCGGCGGCCCTCCGCGACGGGCTGCTGGACCTCCGGGTCCGGGTGACGGTCCGGCGGAACCCCCGGCAGGAACGGGACGACGGGCCCGGCCCGGCGGCGGGCGGGGCCGACCGGGCGCGGGTCCTGGTCTCCGAGGCGTCCACCTCCGGGCGGGTGGCCCCCGGGGGATCGGTCGAGTTGCCCCTCCCCCGCGGGGCCGGCGGAGAACGGGTGACCTTCCGGGTCACGGCCTTCTTCTGACTGCCTGCCGGTGCCCGTTCCCGGGGGCTGGGCTACCATCGGCGCCATGGAACCGGCCCGGATCGACGCGGACGAGCTGCGGCGCACGGCGGACGCGGCCCGGATCACCCTGACCGACGAGGAGGTCGAGCGGTTCCGGGGCGAGTTCCCGGCCATCTTCGAGGCGGTCCGGCGTCTCGAGACGGTCCCCCCCGCCGCCGGGTGGGGGGCGGAGCCCGCGCCGGCCCCGCCACGTCCCGACGCGCCGCTGTCCCGGGACCCCGGTTCCCTCCTGGAGGGGGTTCCCCGGACCGGCGGCGGGTACGTCGTGGCCCCCCGGGAGGCCGCGGCGGAACCGGCCGGCGGAGCGGCGCCGCGGGCCCCCGGACCCGCCCCCGGCACGATCCCGTCCCGTGTCCGGCCGGGACCGTTCGCAGACCGGGACGCGGCGGGGATCGCCGCCGCGGTCCGGGAGGGAGCGCTCCGGGCCACCGACGTGCTCGAGGAGGCGCTCGCCGGTCTCCCCGGGGCGGTCTCCCTGCGCGCCCTCCTCCCCCCTTCCCCCGCCGCGGTGGAAACCGCCCGCCGCCGGGCCGGGGAAATCGACCGGCAGGTCCGCCGGGGAGAGGACCCGGGACCCCTGGCCGGGGTCCCGGTGGCGGTGAAGGACAATCTCTGCACCGGCCGGCTGCCGACGACCTGCGCCTCCCGGATCCTGGCCGGGTTCGTGGCCCCCTTCGCGGCCACCGTCATCGAGCGGCTGGAGGCGGCGGGCGCCGTCGTCCTCGCCCGGGCGAACATGGACGAGTTCGCCATGGGTTCGACCGGGGAGACGTCGGCCCACGGGGCGCCCGGCAACCCCCACGACCCCGGCCGGGTGGCGGGGGGATCGTCGGGGGGTTCGGCGGCCGCCGTGGCCGGGGGGTTCGTCCCCGTGGCGATCGGCACCGAGACCGGGGGATCGATCCGGCAGCCCGCCGCCCTCTGCGGGGTCGTCGGCCTCCGGCCCCCCTGGGGCAGGGTGCCGCGCCACGGCCTCGTCGCCCTCGCCTCTTCCCTCGACCAGGCCGGTCCCCTCGCGCGGTCGGCCCGGGACGCGGCCCTGGTCTACCGGGTCATCGCCGGGCCGGATGCCCGGGACGCGACGACGATCCGCGAGCCGCTGCCTCCCCTCGAGACCACCCCCGGGGGGTCCCTCACCGGGCTCCGGGTCGGGATCCCGGCGGGACCCCTGGAGCACCCGGGCCTCGAGGAAGCGATCCGGGACGCGGTCGGGCGGGCCCGGGACGAGCTCCGGGCCCGGGGCGCCCGCGTGGAAACCGTCCGTCTTCCCCACGCCGGGCTGGCGATCCCGGCCTACCACGTGCTGGTCGCCGCCGAGGCGGCCTCCAACCTGGCCCGGTACGACGGGATCCGGTACGGGCGGGCGGCCGGCGGGCGCACCTTCCGCGAGGCGGTTTCCCGGACGCGGGGAAGCGGCTTCGGCGCCGAGGTGAAACGGCGGATCCTGCTCGGGACCTGGGTCCTCCGCGCCGGCTGGCACCGCCGCTGGCTGGACCGCGCCGCGGAGGTCCGGCGGCGCCTCGCCGGGGAAGCGGCGGACCTCTTCCGCCGGGTGGACCTCCTGCTGGGGCCGGTGACCCCCACCCGCGCGTTTCCCCTGGGTTCCGGGATGGACCCCCTCGCCGTCTGGCTGTGCGACGTGTTCGTGCTCCCCGCCAACCTGGCCGACCTGCCCGCCCTGGCGCTTCCCCTGCCGGCGAACGACGGGGGCCTGCCCGCCGCGGTCCAGCTCGTCGCCCCCCGCCGCCGGGAGGATCTTCTCTTCCGGGCCGCCGCCCACCTCGAGGAGGCGGGGTTCCGCCCGCCGGCGCCGCCGGCCCCCTGACCCGATGCGCCGGCTGCTTGCCGTCCTCGCCGTACTCCTTTCCTGCCCGGCGCTCCCCGGGCGGGGCGACGCCCCCTGGTCCGCCACGGTCGGGATCGACGAGGGGATCCGGGTCTCCCTCCGGGCCGGGCGGGAAATCGTCCTCGAGGTGGTCCCGGAAAAGGGGGAAGGGTGGCGCTCCATCGCCCGGCGGGTCTGCGGGGACGAGTCCCGCTTCCCCGCCCTCGCCGCCGCGAACCGGGGCGTGGTCCCGGTGGCGGGGCGCCCGGTGGAAGTCCCCTGGCCGCTCCTGCGGGAGGAGTACCGGTACCTGGCCCTCCGGGCCCTGTTTCCCGCCGACCGCTGGTCGGCCCGCCGCAGGGCCTGGGAGCACGTCCCCGCCCGGGCCCGGGGGTTGACCTACGGGGAAGGTCTCTGGCAGGTGGCCCTCTGGTTCACCGGCCGGGGGGAAAACTGGAAGCGGATCGCCGTCTTCAACGGGATCCCGGGCCCGGAGATCCCTCCCGGCCGCCCGGTGTTCGTGCCGGGAGACCTGCTGCTGCCCCTCTTCCGCACCCCGGAGACGGGAGCCGGGGGGCGCCTCCGGTACGGCCACGACCGGAAGGGGCCCTACGCGGAGGTCGTGCTCCGCCGGGGAGAGGCCCTCTGGTCGGCCGTCGTGCTGCGGTTCACCGACTACGTGGACAAGGACGACGTGGAGGAAGCCGCCCGGGAGATCGCGGCCCGGAACGGCATCCGGGACGTGCGGAAGATTCCCGCCGGCGCCCGGATCCGGATCCCCCTCGACATGCTGGCCCTGCCCTTCCTCCCGGAGAACCACCCGCGCCGGGTCCTGGCGCGCCTGCTGGGCACCGGGGCGGAAGGTGCCCCGTCCGGTGCCCCGGCAGGCGAAGGGAAGGCCCCGCCGCCGCCCCGGGCCCTCGCGGGAGTCCACGTGATCCTCGACCCGGGCCACGGGGGCGAGGACATCGGCGCCCGGGCCCGCCGCCCCGACGTCTGGGAGAGCGACTACGTCTACGACGTCGCCTGCCGCACGCGCCGCCTCCTCGAGGCGAAGGGGGCCACCGTCCACATGCTGGTCCGGGATACCCAGTACGGCTGCCGGGTCTTCGACCGGAAACGCCTCCCGATGAACCGCCGGGAGGTGATCCTGACCCACCCGCCGCACCGCAACCGGGGGGGGCGCAGCACCAGGGTGGGCGTCAACCTGCGCTGGTACCTGGCCAACGACATCTTCCTCCGGCTCACCCGGGGGCGGGGTGGGGACCGCGTGCCGCCCGACCGGGTCGTCTTCCTCAGCCTCCACGCGGACTCCCTCCACCGGAAACTGCGGGGCGGAATGGTGTACGTTCCCGGGGCGCGCTGGCGGAAGGCGCGCCACGGGGTGCGGGGCGCGGCCTACCGCCGTTACCGGGAATACCGGGCCCGACCCCGGGTCACGGTGCCGCGCACCGACCGGCGGCGGGACGAGATCCTCTCCCGCCACCTGGCCCGCTGCCTGCTCGCGGGATACCGGGCGGAGAAGCTGCCGGTCCACGCCAACCGGCCGATCCGGGACCACGTCGTGCGCGGCACCCGGCGGCGCCGGCGGTCGTGGGTCCCCGCCGTCCTCCGGGGCAACCTGGTCCCGGCCAAGGTCCTGCTCGAGACGGTCAACCTGGGCAACCCCGCGGATGCCCGGCTCCTCGCCGACCCGCGGGGACGGGACCGGATCGCCCGGGCGATCGCCCGGGGCGTGGACGCCTACTTCGATCCGTCCCGCCGGGCCGGGCGGGCCTCCTCTTCCCGGAGAAAGAAGCGATGAGACGCCTCCTGCTGCTGGTCCTCTTCCTGTTCCCGGCCGGTGCCCTCGCCCCGGCGGCGGCCGCCGGCGAGCCGGCGGCGGGACCGTCCTGCTTTTCCGCCTGGTGGCGGGGGGAGGTGGCCGCCATCGCCCGCAACCCGGACGACCCCCGTTCCTTTCTCCGCCTCGAGCGGCTGGCGCGGCTGGCGGTCACGGCCGCCGACCCGGGGGAACTGTTCGCGGCCCTCGACGACACCCGGTCCCGGGTGTCCCCGCCCCTCGCGGCGGAGATCGACCGCCTGCTGCTGGACGCGGACCTGGACCGGGGAGACCTGGCCGCGGCGGCCCGCCGGCGGGACCGTCTCGGGATCATCGACCGCTGGCTCCTGGCCGGCCCCCGGGGACGGAGCGATTCCCCCCCGCCGCCCCCCGCCCCGGGCCGGGAAACGGCCACGGAACCATGGCGGGTGGTCCCGGCGGATCTCCGCGGCAACGTCCCGCTCCACCTGCTCCTCTCCCCGGCACGGGACCGGCGGGCCAGCCTCGTCACCTACCTGCACGCGGATCGGCGGGTCCGGGTGGTCCTCCACCTGGGGGCGGGCGACGCGGCGGAGGTCCTCCTGGATGGGCGAAGCCTCTACTCCACCGGCGCCCCGCGGGACTTCGCTCCCGACCAGGACGCGATTCCCCTGGACCTTTCCCCGGGGTGGCACCGGCTGCGGATCGAGGCGCTCCAGCAGGACGGCCCCTGGATCGTGACCGCCCGCCTCTCCGCCCCGGACGGGGGTCCGGTCCCGGCCGCGGTCCGCCGGGAGATCCCCGCCCGGGCGCCCCGCCCGGCCCCCGCGCCCCGGCGACGGCGGCGGGGACGGCCGGTCTCCCCCGCGACCCTCGCGGACCTGTTCGCCGCCGGCGGCCGGGGGCGCCGTCCGTCCGCGGTCTCCCTGGCGGCCCGGGCCACGTGGCTCTCCCTGCGGGGTCTCCCGGCCCGGGGCAACGACGAGGCGACCACCCTGGTGCGTCGCGCGGCCGGGCAGGCGCCGGACGACCCGGACGTGCTCTGGGCCTGCTGGCAGGTGGAGGACGACCCGTCCCGGGGGCGGGAAGCCCTGGAAAAGATGCTCGCCGTGGCCCCCGGCCACCCGGCCGCCCTGCGGACCCTCGTCCGCTACGACCTGGCGTACGGCCGCGAGGACCAGGCCCTGGAGCTGGCGGCCCGGGGCCTTGTGGCCTGCGGGGGCGCGGACCCGTTCCTCGCGGCCTGGCAGGCCCTGGCCCGGGACGAGCGCGGATTCCCCGGCGGGGCGCTGGCCTCCCTGCGCCGCATCGCCCGGGAAGCCCCCCACCAGCCGGTGGTCCTGGAGCGGGTCGGCGCCCTGGCCCGGCGGCTCGGGCTGCCCGCCACCGCCCGGGCGGCCTGGGAACGCTACCTGGAGCTGCGCGGGCGGGACGACCAGGTCCGGTCCGGGCTCCTGAAGCTGCTGGCGGACGCGGGCGATGCCGACGCCGCCCTGCGCGTCGTCCGGGAAGCCCGGAAGCTCCGCCCCCTGGACGTCACCTGGACCTCCCGCCTGGCGGACCTGCTCCTCGGTCTCGGCCGGACCGGAGAGGCCCGGCAGGTCCTCGCGGAGCACCTGGCCCTCGCCCCCGGGAACCCCGATCTCCTGCGGCTCGCCGGGGAAGCGGCCCTGGCCGCCGACGACCGGGAGGCCGCCGTCGCCGCCTTCCGCCGGCTGGTGGACCTGGGGCTCGACACGGGTCACGTGGCGGAGAGGCTGGCGGCGCTGACGGGGGAGGAGGACACCTTCGGGGAGTCCTACGCCGTCGACCCGGCCGAGGCATCCCGGATCGAGGCGGAGAACCCCCCCGCCGGGGACCCCGAGGCGGTGGTCGTGTCCCAGGTAACCGCCTGGCGCCTCCAGCCGAACGGCCTGGCCACCCGGTACCACCAGGTTCTCCTCCGGGTCCGGCACCCGGAACAGGCGGAGTGGCTGCGGGCCTACGGGGTGGTTTCCTGGTCCCCGGCCCTCCGCTCGGTCCGCCTGCTGGAGGCCCGGGTCATCCGCGCCGACGGGACGATCCTGCCGGCGCAGCGCCGCGAGTCGTCCCTGCTGCCGGACCCGGAACTCCGGATGTGGTACGACACCCGCCAGCTCCAGGCGATCTTCCCCCGCCTGCGGGAAGGCGACCTGCTGGAGATCCGGTACCGCGTCACCGATCGCGGGCCGGCGAATCCCCTGGCGGAAGGGTACTTCGGCGACATCGTCGTCCTCGGACGGAGCGTCCCGGTGCTCCGCACGCTTCTCGTGATCGACGCCCCCGAGGGCCTGCCGGTCCACCGGGACCTGCTTCACCTGCCGGCACCGGCCCGGGAGGAGGATCTCCCCGCGGAACCGGGCCGGCACGTCGTCGCCCTGCACCTGGGCCCGCTCCCCGCCCTGCGGGACGTGCCCTGGGCCCCCCCCCGCGAGGAACGGGCTCCCCTCGCGGTGCTCGGGACGGTGGACACCTGGGACCACCTCGGCGCCCTCTACGCCCGCCTCCTCGAGGACGCGACCCACCCCGGCGCGGACATCCGTGCCGAGGTCGACCGCCTGCTCGCCGGCCACCCTTCCCGGCGGGAAGCGGTGCGCCGGATCTACGAGTGGGTGCTCGAGAACACCCGCTACGTGGCCCTGGAACTCGGGATCCACGCGGTGAAGCCCTACGACGTCAAGGCGGTCTTCCGCCGGCGCCACGGGGACTGCAAGGACAAGGCGGCCCTGATGGTGACGATGCTGCGTCTCGCGGGGATCCCGGCCCACGTCGTCCTGCTGCGGAGCCGCGACCGGGGAAGGTTCGAGACCCGGGTCCCGACCTTCTCCGCCTTCGACCACGCGATCGTCCGGGTGGACGACCCCGACCTGTGGCTGGACGGGACCGTTCTGCACTACGGGCTCGGAGAACTTCCCGCCGGGGACCGGGGCGCCCTCGCCCTGGTGGTGCGGGAGGACCCTCCCGGCGGTCTCCTCGTGACCACCCCCGACCCGCGGCCCGACGATTTCGTCGCCCGCTGGGACGAGGATCTTTCCCCGGAACGGGACGGCGCCGCGGAGGTCCGCGTGTCGCTGGCCGCGCGGGGAGAGGCCGCGGCCCGGGAACGGCGGTTCTTCCGGCTGGCGGAGCGGCCCCGGGCCGTGCTCGCCAGCCGCCTGCGCCGGCAGTGGCCGGACGTGACGCTTCTCGATGCCCGCTTCGGGCCCCGCGACCTGGCCTCCCCCGAGGTCTCCTGGTGGGCGGCCCTCCGGGACGAGAGCCTCGGCCGCCGGGAGCAGGATGACACCGTCAGCTTCCCGCTGGCGCTGCACGTGCCGCGGGTGGGCGTCCAGCCCCCCTCCCCCGGTCGCGAGCTTCCCTTCCGGCTGCCCGTCCCCCGGCACGTGACCACGACGGCCCGGTGGAAGATCCCCCCCGGGGTCGAGCTGGTGGACGTGCCCCGGCCGGTCCGCCTTTCCTCGCCGTGGCTGGACCTGGACCTGGCCGTCCGGCGCGACCGGCGAGGGCTCGAGATCGCCGTCGACCTGGTCTTCCGGGGCGGCGACGTGGTTCCCGCGGACTTCGACCGCTTCTCCACGGTCCTGCGCCGGGCCCGGGAAGCGCTGGACCAGCGAATCGTCACGAGGTGGCACCCATGAAGCGCCTGCCCCCGGTTCCCGCCGTGGTTCTCCTGCTCGCAATCTTCCTTTCGACCGCGGGGTATCCCGCCGCCGGCCCGGGCCAGGGGTGGACCCTTCTCGCGGCCGGGCACGACGACGACGCGCGGTCGTTCTTCCGCGAAAGCCTCGCCCGGGACCCGGCGGACGTGCGGTCGGCCATCGGCCTGGCGACCCTGCTGGAAGGCGGGGGGGACCCGGCCGGGGCGGCGGCCGTGCTGGCGAGCGCCCTCGAGGCGGGCGCGGAGGGTCCCCTGGCCGCGGGGGCGGCCGCCCACCTGCTGTCGATCTCCGCCCTCCTGCCGGACGGGGGCGCGTCCCTGCTCCCCCTCGTGCGGCGCCTGGCCGGCGGCAGGGACGACCGCTTTCCCCCGGAACTCCGGGACGTGGCCGCCGCGGTTCTCGGGGACATCCTCGCCCGGTCGGGACGCGGCGAGGAAGGGCTCGCGGCCCTCGTGGACCCGGGACACCGGGTGACCCGCTGGACCCTCGTCGGCCCCTACGGCAGGTTCGCACCCCTCGCCCTCTCCCGGCGGTTCCCCCCGGAAACGGGGCTCCTCGACGGGACGCCGGGGCCGGGAGGCGGGCCCGGGCGGCCCTTCCGGCTGGAAGCGTCGTTTCCCGACGGCCAGCTCCTCGTCCCCCCCGCCTTCCGGCAGGCGGGCGTCGTGTACGCCGCCTGCGAGGTGAACCTGCCGGCAGGACGGGTGCTCCGGGTGGTGGCCGGCGCCTCCGGCTCCTTCCGGCTGTTCCTCGACGGCCGCGAGCTGCTGGCGGCCGACCGGCGGCGGAACCGCCCTCCCCGCTCCCTCGCCGCGCGGGTGGAACTCGCCCCCGGCCGGCACCGGTTCCTGGCCAAGCTGGACAACTCGCTGCGGCTGGCCAACCTGGTCCTCGCCCTGCACCCCCTCGACGGCGGTCCCCCGGTCGTCGCGGTGGCTGCCGGCGGGAGCCCTCTCCCCCCGGGGAAGTTCCGGGCCACCCCCCTCCCCTGTCCCCTCGACGCGGCCGGCCCGGGGGGACCGCCGGACGACCCGGCGGCGCTCCTGGCGGCCGCCTGGTGGACGCGGGCGCGGGGGCTCGACCGGGTGACCGGCTCCCTCCTCGAGGCGGCCCGCCGCCGGTGGCCGGGTTCCCCCGTCTTCGCCTGGCTGCTCGGTGACTTCCTGCGGACCGGGGAAACGGGGCTGGCCCCCGAGAAGGACCTGGCGCGGGCCCGCGCCCTCCTCGAGGAAGCCTCGCGCCGGGACCCGGCGCTCCTCCGGGCGGGACTGCTCCTCGCCGCGCTGGACGAACACTCCGGCCGCGGGGACGAGGCCCTGAAGCGGGCCCGGGAGATCCTGGAGGCCCGCCCGGACCAGGTGGACGCCCTCCTTCTCGTTCACCGGATCGCCGCCGCCCGGGGCTGGCGCACGGAGGCGGCGGAACACCTCGAGCGGGTCCTCGCCCTCGCCCCCGCGAGGGAGGGGGTGCTGGACGCGAGGATTCGCTTCGACCGCCGGTTCGGGCGCCTCGACGATCTCCGGTCGGCCCTCCGGGAGCTGCACCGGCGGGACCCGGTGAACGACGAGTGGGCGGACCACCTGGCGGCGGAGGGGCGGCACGAGGAGGCGATCGCCGCGTGGAAGGAGATGGTCCGCCGGCGCCCCGCCTACCTCTACGCGCGGCTGTCCCTCGCCCGGGTCCTCCTCGACGCCGACCGCCCGGAAGAGGCCCTGGCGGTCCTGCGGGAGGCGCGGCGTTCCTTCCCCTTCGAGGGAGACATCCCCCGGCGCATGGCCGACGTTCTCTCCGCGCTCGGGCGGGACCGGGAGGCGGCCGACCGGCTCCGGGAAGCCCTCGACCTGGATCCCTCCCGGGTCGCGCTGTGGCGGGTCCTCGCCCGCCGCGGGCGGGAGGACCCGTTCGTCGGCTGGCTCGTCGACCCGGAAGAGGTCCTGCACAACGTCCCGGCCCCGGAGCCGGGAACCGACGCGTCCCTCCTCGCCGACATCGCGGTGGTGGAGGTCCACCCGGACGGCAGCCAGACCGAGTGCTACCAGGGGATCCACAAGGTCTGGACCCGGCGGGGGGTGGAGCAGGAGGGGGAACTCGAGGTGATGCCCGGGGCCGTGCTGGAGACCCTCCAGGTGCGCAAGCCGGACGGGCGGATCGTGGACGTCGATCCCCGGTCCGGCCCCCCCTTCAACCTGCCGGGTCTCGCGCCGGGGGACGCCATCGTCTACACGTGGCGGCGCTGGATCCCCCCGTGGAGCCCGGTGCCCGGCGCCCTGGACAACCGGTCGGTCTTCCTCTTCCAGGGACCCGACCGCAGCTTCCAGCTTTCCCGGTACGTGGTCTTCCACCCCGCCGGTCTCCCGGTGCGGGCCTGCGGCAACGAGGAGGGGCTCGAGACCACGGACGAGGTCCGGGACGGGATGCGGATCCGGTCGTGGACCGCCCGGGCGATGGAACGGCTGCAGCCGGAACCCCACGTGCCCGACCCGGTGGAGGTCGTCCCCCACGTGCGGCTCGGGCTGGGCCTCTCCTTCGCCGACCTGGGGGACATGATCCGTTCGGCCCTGGTCGGCATGCTGCGGCCCGACGACCCGCTGCCCGGCATGGCCGGGGAGATCCGCCGGCGGGCGGCGGGCGGGGACGACGGGAAACCGGGGCCGGAGTCCCTCGCCCGGGCGATGCACCGTTTCCTCTGCGAACGTCTCGACCCCGGCGGGACCGCCTTCCACCCCGGGGTTCCGGCGAGTGCGGCGGCCTCCGGCGGGGAGGGAAACCGGGCGGTCGTCGCCCTTGCCCTCGCCCGGATGCTCGGCCTCGAGGCCCGGCTGGTCCTCGCCCGTCCCTCCTGGATGAAGGGTCGCGACCTGGACTGCCCGAGCCCGACGCTGTTCGGGTACCCCCTGGTCGAGCTGCTCCTCCCGGCGGGACCGGTCTTCCTCGACTACAACGGGACCAACCACCCCTGGAACCGGCTCCCCGTCCAGCTCTCCGGGGGGGATGCCCTGGAAGTCCCCCTCGACCTGGAGCACCCGGTCAGACTGATCGACCTGCCGGAGCGCCCCCCCGGTTACCTCGCGGAGCGAACCGCGGACCTGGTTCTCGCCGGGGACGGCCGGGTGGAAGGCACCCTCGTCCTCGTGCTGCGGGAGGGGTACGCCGACACCCTCCGTTCCCTCCTCGCCGAGGTCTCCGCGGACAACCTGCCCCGGGTCTTCCGGGGACTCGCCGCCGATTCCT
Organism: uncultured Acidobacteriota bacterium; assembly: GCA_964582785.1. GTDB lineage: Bacteria > Acidobacteriota > Polarisedimenticolia > J045 > J045 > JAMOQA01. Next base: position 22,147 of record CAZOTT010000034.1, read on the forward strand.
TCCCCGGGGCGGAAGTGACCTCCTCCCGGATCGAGGGGGAGCAGAAGGGGACCGCCGGGCCGGTGACGATCACGCTCGGGATCCGCGGGGGGACCTTCGCCCGGCGCATCGCGACCGGGTTCGCCCTTCCCCTGGTCATCCACCCGGCCCGACTGCTGGCCGAGTACGGAACGCTGCCGACCCGGCACCAGCCGCTCCTGCTGGACGCCGGGATCTTCCGCCGGGACGTGTTGCGGATCCGCCTGCCGGAAGGCCTTGCTCCCCGGGGCCTGCCGCGGCCGGCCGCGCTCTCGTCCCCCTTCGGCTCCCTGCACCTGGAGGCCCGTTTCCGGGACGGCGTGCTCGAGCTCCGCCGCGAGCTGCTGGTCCCGTACCGCCGGGTCGAGCCCGGCGAGGAGTACCGGGCCTTCCGCGCCTTCGCCCGGTCCGTTGACGAGGCCGAGGGAGGCGAGGTCCGGGTCGAGGTGGCGAGTCCGTCCCTCGCCCCACCGGGGAGGGAGGGAGCGCGGTGACCGCGCCGGTTCACCGCCTGGAGACCCCGTTCCTCGCCCGGTTGCTGGCGGGGGTGTTCCGCTGGACCCGGCGGGTCGCGTGGGCGTTCCTCCTCGTCGCTACCGCCGTGCTCGTGCTGGAGGCGATCCACCTGCACCAGCTCCTGGCCGGCATTCACCCCTGGCTGGCATGGGGCGTGACGGGGCTCCTCGTGACCCTGCTGGCGGGGTTCGCCGGGTGGATCGGTTGGCGCTGGTGGAGGCTGCCCCGGGTGATCGAGCCGCCGGACCTTCCTCCACCGGCCGGGTGGACCCCCCGCCAGCGCCGGCGGTACCTCGGTTTCGTCCGCCGGTGGCTCGCCCGCCAGGAGGCGAACCCGGCCCTCGACGAAGCGGCCCGCCGCCGGGTCCCCGCCGTTCTCGCGCGGATCGAGGCGATCGCCGGCGGGGAACACGACGACGAGGCGCTGGTCCGGGCGGTGGAGACGGAAATCGATCGCCTGCTGGAGCCCCTCGACCGGAAGGCGCGGGCGGAGGTCTGGCAGGCCGCCTCCCAGGTGGCCCTGCTGACCGCGGTGAACCCGTCCGCCCTGGTCGATGCCCTCGTCACCCTCGTGCGCAACCTGGAGCTGATGGCCCGGGTCGCGACCCTGTATTACGGCCGGCCGGGCCCGCTCGGAACCTTCCGGGTGGTCCGCGACGTGCTCGCCTCGGCGGTCACCGCGGGCATCGTCGACCGGATCGCCGATTCCGCCGGGGGCGCCCTCGCGGAGGTCGCGGGAAACTGGACCGCCCGCCTGGCCGGTCCGGTCGGCCAGGGCCTCGTCAACGGCCTGCTCACCGTCCGCCTCGGCGACGTGGCGGTGCTGCGCTGCCGTTCCCTGCGCAGCCGCCGGGTCGGCATCCGCCCCTGGACGCCGACGATGTGGCGGGAGGCGGCGCGCCGGCTGGCCGGCCTGGTGGGGGAGGAACTGGCGCCCGGCACCGCCCGGGCCTTCCGCCGCGCCTCGGGGGCCCTCGGGGCCGGCGGGCGGGGGGTGGTCCGGGGGCTCGCCCGCCTCTTCCTCGGCCTGCGGGACGCCCTCGCCCGCGGGGAGGAGGCGCCGCGGGAACCGGGCGCGACCGACCCCTGACGGCGCTACTGGACGGGCACCAGGTCGAAGCAGAGGGCGGCCCCGGTACCGTCCGCCGCGCGGATCCAGGCGTTGCCCGGCCCCCGGCCGTAGCCGTAGGAGACGAACGTCTCTCCCGCCGCGGGCCGCTGCAGCTGCAGGATCACCCGGTTCCCGTCGACGGACAGGGAGGTGATCTGCACGTAGCCGTTCCGGTCGGTCACCCGGTAGAGGTTCACGTGGCCGCCGGTGACCTCCTTGTCGTAGGTCAGCACGATCCGCGAGGTCCCGCCCTCGAACGTCACCGAGGTCAGCCGCGGTTCCTGGGGCGCGTCCACCCCGTAGCAGACGGGCAGGACCGCCCGGGCCAGGCGCAGTCCCGCCTCCCGGTACCCCTCCACGTTCAGGTGGATCGTGTCGTTCCGCGGCAGGTCGACGAGGGCGGCGATCGCCGACAGGTCATCCTCCTCGGCCTGCCGCCGCTGGGCTTCCTGGATGTCCACCCACGCGTCCAGGTCCGCGTACAGGTAGGTCGCCAGCTGGCAGTTGCCGAAGCAGAGCTCCGGGTTGTCCAGGTCCTCCCGGTAGTGGGCCACGAGTTCCCGGAGGTCCGCCAGGTACTGCTCCGTCGTCCGCCCGACGTCCGACTCCCCCTGGTACCAGATGACGCCGCGGATCGGGTAGGAGTACCCCTGCACGAGCACCCGCCAGACCGAGGAGCCGTACAGGGTGCCGCGGTTGTCGTGGTCGTCCTCCCGCCGCTGCCACTGGGTGTGCAGGTTCGTCCCCCCGAGGGGCGCCGGGATGATCGCCACCGGCACTCCCACCGCGGCGGAGATCTCCTTCGCGAACCGCAGCATCAGGGTGTGGGCGGGAAATTCCTCGCTGACCCGGTCGACCTGGTCGGTGCCGTCGTCCATCGGCTCCCGGGCCCGCTTCCAGCGGTAGTCGTTGCCGAAAAGGTGGACCTCGTCCACCGGCGGTTCCATCGGCTCGAGCCCCCCGGAGTACCCCGACATGTTCGACTGGCCCGCCGCCAGCCACACGTCACCCACCGCGATCTCGTCGACCGCGTCCTCCCCGCGGACTTCCCCGTCGCCGTCCACGATCCGGGCCTCGAGCCGGTAGTTCCCCCCGGCCGGGACCGCCTCGAGCACCACCTCGTCTTCCCCTCCGCCGGGGGCGGCGGGGAGATCCCACCCGTGATCGCTCCAGTCGAAGCCGGGGACGGTGCCGCCGGAGGAACTCTCGACCAGGCGCACCTCGAGGCGAACCGGAACGGCGGAAGTCCAGGCGACCGGCACGGGAACCGGCGCCGTGTCGTCCGGGCCCCGCTGGAACAGCTTCCAGTCGGTGAGCCCTTCCCACGAGCGCCGCAGGCGGAAACCGTCCGGGGAGGGAGCGACGTTCCCGGTGGCCAGCAGGATGCCCCGCCGGCCCGAGGTTTCGCCACCGTAGTTGCCCGTCACGATCCCCCGCCCCCGCAGCAGGTGATCGTCGGCGATCTCGGCGACCGCCCAGTCCTCGTCCCACGCCCCGTCCAGCCAGCGGTCCACGTGGAGCGTGGAGGGGCCGCCGTCCCCCTTCCGCAGGCGGAAACGGAGCCGGTTCGTGCCGGGATCTCCCGGGGCGGCCAGGTCGGTCAGCTCCCTTCCCCGGCGCTGGCGGACCACCAGCGCCCCGTCCTCGTCCAGCCAGGCCTGGATCCCGCCGCCCGCGTTCTCCGCCCAGGTGCCCTCGGACCACAGCTCGAGGAGCACCGTGCCCCCGTCCGCGGGGGCGAGGTCCACCACGACGTCCTCGTCGCGGAACGATTCCCCGGCGAGCCAGCGGTCGAACCGGTCGTGGATGCCGGTCGCCCCGCCATCGTAGGAGATGCAGTGGTCGCCGGCGCAGTCCCGGACGGCGAAGCCCTCGTCGAGGCCCCCGAGCTG
>CAZOTT010000035.1:0-24022 GCA_964582785.1 uncultured Acidobacteriota bacterium
GTTCTACCAGGAGGGGCGCAGGGCGGGAGTCCGGCCGATCCACGGCTGCGAGGTCTACGAGGCGCCGGGCAGCCGGTTCGACCGGGGAGCCGCCCCGGGGGGGCGGTCGAAGCCCTACTGGCACCTCGTCCTGCTGGCGGAGAACGAGACCGGGTTCCGCAACCTGGTGCGGCTGGCGTCGTACGCCTACCTGGAGGGGTTCTACTACCGGCCCCGGGTGGATAAGGAACTGCTGCGGGAGTACCACGCGGGTCTCATCGCCCTGTCCGCCTGCCTGGCGGGAGAGGTGCCGTCGCGGATCCTGCAGGGAGACACGGCCGGGGCCCGCCTGGCGGCCCGGGAATACCGGGAGATCTTCGGGGAGGGGAACTTCTTCCTCGAGCTGCAGGACCACGGGATCCCCGAGCAGGCGCGGGCCAACGAGGGGCTGCGGGCGATCGCGGAGGAGACCGGGATCCCCCTCGTCGTGACCAACGACTGCCACTTCCTCGCCCGCGAGGATCACGTCGCCCACGACGTGCTGATCTGCATCGGGACGGGGCGCAAGCGGGACGAGCGGAGCCGGATGCACTACACGCCCGAGCACTACTTCAAGTCGGGCGACGAGATGCTGGCCCGGTTCCCCGGGCTGCGCGACGCCGTCGAGCGGACGGCCGAGATCGCCGAGCGCTGCCGGGTGGAGATCGAACTGGGCCGGCACCACGTCCCGGAGTTCCCGGTGCCCCCCGGGGAGACGCTGGAGAGCGTCTTCCGGCGCCGCGTCCGGGAGGGGTTCGAGGAGCGGCTGCCGCTGCTGGAAAGGCTGGCCCGGGAGGGAAGGCTGCGGCACCCGCTCGCGGCCTACGAGCAGCGCCTGGCGCGGGAGATCGAGACCATCGTCGAGATGGGCTTCCCGGGCTACTTCCTGATCGTCTGGGACTTCATCCGGCACGCCCGGGAGCAGGGGATCCCCGTCGGCCCGGGGCGCGGTTCCGCGGCCGGTTCGCTCGTCGCGTACTGCCTGCGGATCACGGACATCGACCCGCTGCAGTACGACCTGCTGTTCGAGCGCTTCCTCAACCCCGAGCGGGTGACGATGCCGGACATCGACATCGACTTCTGCTATCGCCGGCGGGGCGAGGTGATCGAGTACGTCACCCGGAAGTACGGCCGGGAGAACGTGGCGCAGATCATCACCTTCGGGACGATGGCCGCGCGGGCGGTCGTCCGGGACGCGGGGCGGGTGCTGGACTTTCCCTACGCGGACGTGGACCGCATCGCGAAGCTGGTCCCGGGGGAGCCGGGCGCGCGGCTGGAGGACGCCATCCGCGACGTTCCGCGGCTGCGGGAGATGTGGGAACGGGACCCGCGGGTGCGCGAGCTGCTCGAGATCGCCCTGCGTCTCGAGGGGCTGTCGCGGCACGCGTCGACCCACGCTGCCGGGGTCGTGATCACCCCCCGGCCGGTCATCGAGTACGCGCCGCTCTTCAAGTCGACCAGGGAGGAGATCACCACCCAGTGGGCGAAGGACGAGGTCGAGGCGATCGGCCTGCTGAAGATGGACTTCCTCGGCCTGAAGACCCTGACCCTGATCGCCGACACGATCGAGTCGATCGCCCGCGGCGGGGAGGAGCCGCCGGACCTCGACCGGGTCCCGCTCGACGATGCGTCCACCTACGAGCTGTTCGCCCGGGGCGACACCTCCGGCCTGTTCCAGTTCGAGTCGTCGGGAATGCGGGAGATCCTCCGGCGCATGAAACCCGAGCGGTTCGAGGACCTGGTCGCGCTGAACGCGCTCTACCGCCCGGGACCCCTGGGCTCGGGGATGATCGAGGACTTCATCGAGCGCCGGCACGGCCGGGTCGAGGTTTCCTATCCCCACCCCTCCCTCGAGCCGATCCTCCGGGAAACCTACGGGGTGATCGTCTACCAGGAGCAGGTGATGCAGATCGCCTCGACGATGGCGGGATACAGCCTCGGGGAGGCGGACCTGCTGCGCCGGGCGATGGGGAAGAAGAAGAAGGAGGTGATGGAGGCGGAACGGGAGCGCTTCCTCTCCCGGGCCGTGGAGCGCGGGATCCCGGGGGATGCGGCCGCCCGGGTCTTCGACCTGATGGCGCACTTCGCCGGCTACGGGTTCAACAAGTCCCACTCGGCGGCCTACGCTCTCGTCGCCTATCGCACCGCGTTCCTCAAGGCCCACTGGCCGCGCCACTTCATGGCGGCCCTGCTGACGTCGGAGAAGGACCACACCGACAAGCTGGTGGAGTACATCGCGGAGTGCCGCTCGCGCGGAATCGAGATCCTGCCCCCGGACGTCAACCGCTCCGGGCGCTTCTTCGCCGTGGAGGAGGAGGGGATCCGGTTCGGCCTCGCCGCAATCAAGGGGGTTGGGGAGGGGAGCGTGGACGCGATCCTCGAGGCGCGGGAGCGGGTGGGCCGCTTCCGCAGCCTGGACGACCTCTGCCGGGAAGTCGATCGCCGGGCGCTCAACCGGAAGGTCCTGGAGGCGCTGGTGAAGTCGGGCGCCCTCGACTCCCTCGGGGACCGGGCCCGGCTCTACGCGGCGATCGACGGGGCCCTCGAGCGGGGCGCACGGTACGCGGAGGACCGGGCGGTGGGGCAGGGAGCCCTCTTCGGGGATGCGGGGGAGGCGTTCCAGCCTCCGCCCCTGCCGGAGGTGCCCCCGTGGACCGACCGGGAGCGGCTCGACGGCGAGAAGGAGGCGCTCGGGTTCTACCTTTCCGGTCACCCCCTCGAGGAACACGCGGACCGGCTGGCCGACGTGACGACCCACCGGATCGCCGACCTCGCGGGCGGAGGAGAAGTGGTCGTCGGCGGCCTGGCCGGGTCGGTGAAGCGCAAGCGGACGAAGGCGGGCGAGCTGATGGCGGTCTTCCACCTGGAGGACACCACGGGGCAGGTGGAATGCCTCGTGTGGCCCCGGACCTTCCGGGAGTTCGACCACCTGCTCGAGGAGGGGCGGGCGCTCGTCGTGCGGGGCCGCGCCGAGGTGTCCGGGGGCGACGTGCGGGTGCTGGTGGAGGGGATCCATCCCCTCGAGGAGGCGCCGACGATCTACGCCCGGGGCCTGACGGTCCGCATCGAGGCGGACCGCCTGCCGGCGGGCGGCCTGGCCCGGCTGGCGGAACTGCTGCGCGAGCACCCGGGGCCGGTGCCGGTCTTCTTCGAGGTGGTCCGGAAGGGATGCTTCCGGGCCATCCTGCAGGCGGACGAGGCGCGGGGGGTCCGGGCCGGGCGGGAACTGGTGCGGATCCTGGAGGAACAGCTCGGGCCGGGGGCCGCACGTCTCGGCCGCCCCGCGTGAGGGCGGAGGTTTCGTCCGGTTGCCGGTTCGCCGGGGGGCGGGGTAGGCTTCCCCTCCGCCCGCGCGGCGCGGGCGGAGGGGGTGCGTGCCGCGCGCCCCGCAAGGGAGGAAGACGCCGATGGAGCGCCACCTGTTCACCTCGGAGTCGGTCACGGAAGGGCATCCCGACAAGCTGGCCGACCAGATTTCCGATGCGATCCTGGACGCGGTGCTCGCGGGGGACCCCCAGGGGCGGGTCGCCTGCGAGACCCTGGTCACCACCGGGCTGTGCCTGATCTCGGGGGAGATCTCCACCGAGAAGTTCGTCGATTTCCAGCGGATCGCCCGCCGGACGATCGAGCGGGTCGGTTACGTGGACCCGCGGTACGGTTTCGACGCCAAGACCTGCGCCGTCCTGAGCACGATCGACGAGCAGTCCCCCGACATCGCGATGGGCGTGGACCGGGAGGGTGCGGGAGACCAGGGCCTGATGTTCGGGTACGCCTGCCGGGAAACCCCCGAGCTGATGCCCCTGCCGATCATGCTGGCCCACGGCCTGTGCCGGCGCCTGGCGGCGGCCCGGAAGGATGGAGAAATCGAGTACCTGCGGCCCGACGGGAAGGCGCAGGTGACCGTCGAGTACGAGGGAGACCGGCCGGTGGGGGTCACCGCGGTGGTCGTCTCGACCCAGCACGAGGAATCGGTCCGCCAGGAGACCCTCGAGGAGGAGATCGTCGAGCTGGTCGTCAGGCGGGTGATCCCCGCCGAGCTGCTGCGTCCCGAGACGCGGTACTACGTCAACCCGACCGGGCGGTTCGTGATCGGCGGACCCCACGGGGACACCGGCCTGACCGGCCGGAAGATCATCGTCGACACCTACGGGGGCACGGGGCACCACGGCGGCGGCGCCTTCTCGGGCAAGGACCCGACCAAGGTCGACCGCTCGGCCTCCTACATGGCGCGGATGATCGCCAAGAACATCGTCGCCGCCGAGCTGGCCGACCGGTGCGAGGTGCAGCTGGCGTACGCGATCGGGGTGGCGGAGCCGGTCTCGGTGCTCGTGGACACGTTCGGCACCGGGAAGGTGCCGGAGGACCGGCTGGCCCGGCTGGTGCGGGAGGTCTTCCCGCTGACGCCCGCGGGGATCATCGAGTTCCTCGACCTGCGGCGGCCGATCTACGGGAAGACGGCGGCCTACGGGCACTTCGGGCGGACCGAGCCCGAGTTCACCTGGGAGTCCACCCGCATGGTCGAGGCGCTCCGCAAGCAGGCCTAGGCGGAGGAGGGGAGGAACGATGAAGTTCGACGTCAAGGACCCGGGCCTCGCCCGGCAGGGGAAGGAGAAGATCGAGTGGGCGGACCGGACGATGCCGGTCCTGCGCTCGATCCGGGAGGACTTCACCCGGCGGAAACCGCTCAGGGGCATCCGCCTCGCGGCGTGCCTCCACGTCACCACCGAGACGGCGAACCTGGTCCGCACGCTGAAGGCCGGCGGCGCCCAGGTGGTTCTCTGCGCCAGCAACCCGCTGTCCACCCAGGACGACACGGCGGCCGCGCTGGTCCGGGAGTACGGCATTCCCGTCTTCGCCGTGCACGGCGCGTCGAAGAAGCTCTACTACCGCCACATCCGGGCGGCCCTCGACGTGGCCCCCCACCTGACGATGGACGACGGCGCGGACCTGGTCAGCACGCTGCACAGCGAGCGCCGCGACCTGCTCGAGAACGTGATCGGCGGGACGGAGGAAACGACGACCGGGGTGATCCGGCTGCGGGCGATGGCCGCCGACGGGGCCCTCGCCTACCCGGTGATCGCCGTCAACGACGCGATGACGAAGCACTTCTTCGACAACCGCTACGGCACCGGCCAGAGCACGTTCGACGGCATCCTCCGGGCGACCAACGTGCTGGTCGCCGGGATGACCGTCGTCGTGATCGGCTACGGCTGGTGCGGGCGCGGGGTCGCGATGCGGGCCCGGGGGCTCGGCGCGAAGGTGATCGTCTGCGAGATCGACCCGGTCCGGGCCCTCGAGGCGACGATGGACGGCTTCCGCGTCATGCCGGCCCGCCGGGCGGCCGCGGAGGGAGACCTCTTCGTCACGGTGACGGGGAACAAGCACGTGCTCCGGGAGGAGCACTTCCGCCGGATGAAGAACGGTGCGATCGTCTGCAACGCCGGTCACTTCAACGTGGAGATCGACATCCCGGCGCTGGCGAAGCTGGCGAAGTCCCGGCGGCGGATCCGGCGGGTGATCGACATCTACCGCCTCCCGGACGGAAGGGAGATCTTCCTGCTGGCGGAGGGCCGGCTGGTCAACCTCTCGGCCGCGGAAGGTCACCCCGCCTCGGTGATGGACATGTCGTTTGCGAACCAGGCCCTCGCCTCCGAGTACCTGGTCCGCCGCCGGGGAAAGGTTCCGGCAGGGGTGCACACGGTGCCGGAGGCGATCGACCGGAAGATCGCCGCCCTGAAGCTGCGGGCGATGGACATCCGGATCGATCGGCTGACCGCCGAGCAGAAGCGCTACCTGGCGAGCTGGCAGGAGGGAACCTAGACGACCGGAGGCGCCGGCGGACGGGGCCCCGCCCCCGGCGCGGGGCTCAGGGCCGCCGGCGGCCCGTTCCGGCCACCACCCGGGCGTAGAGTTCCTCGGTGTCGGCGCAGACCCGGTCCAGGTCGAAGCGGCGGGCGCGGCGGGCGGCTGCCGCGCCGAGGCGGTGGCGGAGCCCCGGGTTCGAGAGGAGTTCGTCGAGCGCCGCCGCCAGCGCCGGCGGGTCGGAGGGGGGTACCAGCCGGCCGGTGGTTTCCCCTTCCATCGCTTCCCGGTTGCCGCCCACGTCGGTCACCACCGGGGGGATCCCCGCGGCGAGGGCCTCGAGCACCACGTTGGAGAACCCCTCCCGCCGGGAGGCCAGGACCAGGAGGTCGGCCGCCCGGAGGATGCGGGGAATGTCGTCGCGGGGCCCGGGCAGGTGGATGCGGTCTCCCAGCCCGGCCCGGGTGACCGTTTCCCGCAGCTCCCCGGCGAGGGGGCCGTCTCCGGCAAGGACCAGGTGGGCCCGGGGGTGGGCCCGGGAGATCCGGCCGAAGGCGGCGACGAGGTCCCGGTGACCCTTGTCCGGGACCAGGCGGGCGGGGCAGAGCAGCAGGAGGGCATCCGGGGGGAGGCCGAGTTCCCGGCGGACCGGCTCCCGTTCCCGGGGAAGCCGGGCGAAGGCCGCCACGTCGAGGCCGTTGTAGAGCACGAGGACCCTGTCGGCCGGGACGCCGGTGGCGCGGAGGTAGTCCTCCCGGACCGCCGCCGAGACGCAGACGACGGCGGCCCGGAGGCCGGCCAGGAGCCGTTCCTGCAGCCGGTGCCGGAGGCCGCGGATCGAACCGGTGGTGTGCACGGTGGCGATCGCGGGAACCCCGGCCAGCCGGGCGGCGACGGTGGACGTGGTCGAGGGTGCGTGGGCGTGTCCCTGGACGAGGTCCGCGCCGGTGGCGCGGATGCGGGCGGCGAGCCACCGGACCGCCCCCGGCCGGAGCCGGCCCCGCAGGCGGCGCACCTCCACCGGGATCCCCGCCGCCCGGAGGGGTTCGACCAGGGGGCCTCCTTCCCGGGTCAGGACCAGTCGCGATCTCACCCGGCCCCGGGCTTCCAGGCGGGGCAGGACGCGGGCGAGCTGGCGCTCCGTGCCGCCGAGACGCAGCCAGAGGTAGACGCGGGTGACCCGGACCGGGGTCCCCGCGGCCCGCGGGCGGCCGTTCATCGGGCGCGGAGGAGGAGGACGAGCCCCCCGAAACCGACGGCGAGGGGCGGTCCCCAGGCAGCCACGACCGGGTCCAGGACCCCTTCCCGTCCGAGTGAGGTCGTGACCGCCCAGGCGCTCCAGAACCCGAAGACCAGCAGGAGGGCGACCCCGAACCCGTAGAGGGTGCCCCGCCGTGCCCAGCCGGAGATCACGAGGGGGATCCCGACAAGCAGGAACAGGACCGGCAGGAGGGGCGTCACCAGTTTCTCGTGGAGACCGACCTCGAGGGCGGCGGGATCGTACCCGGCCTGGGAGATCCGCCGGAGGTGGCGCCGCAGGTCGCGGAACGAGAGCTGGTCCGCCAGGTGCTTGCCGAACAGCAGGCGGGAGCGGGTGGCGCCGAACAGTTCCGGTTCCTCGCGGAAGGGGAGTTCCAGCTCGTCGAACGGCTCCCAGCGGACGGAGCCGTCGGGCAGGAAGGTCCGCCGCCAGCCCCGGAGGAATCGCCAGTGGCGGGCGTCCGTCCGGACGACCCGTGCCGCTTCCACCCGCTCGACGAGCCGTGCCTCCTCGAAGTCCACCACGAGAACGGTCGCGTCCAGGAGAGCCTGCTGGCGGGGATCCCAGTCCAGGTACCCCCAGAGGTGGTTGCGATCTCCGAGGATCCACCGCCGGCCGGTGGCCAGGTCCTCCGCCGAGGTTCTGCCCCGGATCCGGTCGAGAGCCCGGCGGGATTCCCGCTCGAGGCCGGGGACCATGGTCTCCTGGATCGTGCCGTAGGCCGCTCCGAGCCCGACCGTCAGGAGCAGGAGGGGAGTGGCGATCCGGAGGGGGCTGATCCCGCTCGCCTTGAACGCGGTCACCTCCCCGGCCCGGGCGAGGGCGGCGAGGAAGACCGTCGCTCCGAGGAGGGCGGAAATCGGCAAGAGGAACTTCAGCTGGCCGGGAATCGAAAGCAGGACGTAAGAGAACAGGTCCCGCCAGGGAAGGCCCGGCAGGGAAGGGTCGACCTCGTCGAGGGCCCCGTTGAACTCCACCGCCAGGGCCAGCACGAGGAGGACGAACAGGACGGCCAGGAGCATGCGGACGTACCCGGCGGAGAGGTACCGGTCCAGGCGGGTGAGGGGAACCCAGCCGGAGCGTGTCGGCCGGGGCCGGGAGACCCACCGCCCCGGTACCGTCACCGGCACCGTGGACGGCCGGGTCCCGCGGACCCGGCGCACCAGGGACCGGGCCAGCCCGGCCAGGATCCCGGTCCCCGCGGCGTCACGCCGGGCGAGGGAAAGCCAGAGGAAGAGTCCCCAGCCGGCCGCCACCAGGTCGGGGAGCCAGGGGCCCAGCCATGCGGGCCACTTTCCCTGCTCGGAGAGGCCCCAGCCGAGGGAAAGAAGGACCCAGAAGACGAAGATGATCATCAGGGCCTGGGTCAGGCCGACGAAACGCCCTCCCCGCTGGGTGGTGGCCGCCAGCGGAAATGCGGCGAAAGCAAGGGCGATCACCGCCAGGGGGAGGGCGGTGCGCCGGTGCCACTCGAGGAGCGTTTTCCGCAGGCGCGTCTGGAGGTGGAGGCGGCGGCCCTCCCGGGTCTCGGTCGCGATCTCCTTCCGGAGCCGGCGGGCCACCGCCAGGAGCTCGAGGCCGACGGCGACCTGGTGATCGGTGCCCCGGTTCCGGGACAGGGCCCGGATCGCCGGGTCGGGGGGAAGGGTCAGGGTCATGCGGCGGTACCGGATCCGGTCCCAGGTTTCCGGGTGGAGGGGTTGCCAGACGTGCCGTTCCCCGTCCTCCAGCAGGAGGCTGATCCTGCCGCTGTCCCGGTCGAACCAGACCTGTCCCCGCCGGGCCAGGACGAGCCCCGCCAGCTCGCCGGTAGCGGTCTCCTGGGAGAGGAGCACCCCGCGGAAAACCCTCCCTTCGGGGGACTCGGCGGCACTGCGCGCGTAGAGAACCGGCGCACCGGGCAGCCGATCGTAGATCAGGCCGGGGGTGATTTCCCGGGAGAGGTCCCGGGACCGGACGATCTTCTGGACGAGAAGCCGCTCGTGCCGCCGGCCGAGGGGCAGGAGGAAGTGGCCGAGGAGAAGCCCGACGAGGGCCACTCCGGTGGCGAGGACCAGGACCGGGCGGGCGATCCTGAAGGGCGACGCCCCGGTGGCCCGGAGGGCGACGATCTCGTGCTGGGAGGCCATCCGGCCGACGCCCACCAGGACGGCAAGGAGACTGGCCATCGGGAACGTGTAGAGGAGGAGTCGGGGGAGCTCGGACAGGACGAACCCGAAGAGAAGGCCCGGGGGAACCCGCTTCTCGATCGTCTGGCGGACGAGGAGAAACAGGACGTTGAGGAGCAGGACGGTGGTGAATCCGCCGAGCCCGAGGAGGAACGGGCCCCGGATCTCCCGGGCGATCATCCGGTCGAGTCGACCCCAGGGACGCATCCGCTCCCGTCCTCCCGCGCCGTTCCGGCGGACGGGACCAAGCATACCCGAGATTCGGGGGTCCGTCGCGGACAGCGGGGAGGGCCGTTCGGCGCGCCGGGACGAGCAGCCCGGCCGTTTTACACAAGGTCCGAGAATGCATGTTATGTAAACTTCAGGCTCACGAGACGTCCCGGCTACCCCGGCCACTCTTCCCCGTCTCCCCCGGCCGCGCGGCCTCCTTTGCCGGGGGTGCGGCGGGGCCGGAGCCGCGAGCCCTGGAACCGCTTCCCGCGAGGGACTGTCGTTGCGGGCGAAACTCTCAGGCCGGGCTTCCGCCACCGGTGCGTGCGGGACCCGGGGCGATGTGAAGCTGCCAGAGTCGAACGATGGCGAGAAGGCAACCGTGGGGCCACCGGCGCCGTGGTCCGTCAGAGAAGCCGGCGCCACCGGGACAGCCGGCTGGCGGGGTCGCGGGAATGCCGCGGCAGGCGCCGCGGGCGCGGCCGTGCCGACCTCCCGCTCCGGAGGAGGTGGCGGCCCGTTCCGGTCGGTTCTCCCGGGGTTGTGGCGGGAGCAGGGCCGGACTCGGCGACAGGCACGGGGGGATCGCGGCGCCAGAGATTCTTCGGAGGACATGTGTGTGGCCGCGGCGGCGCAGGTTGGCGCAGGGGTCGGCCCCGGGGACACGCATGCCCTTTCCGCGGAAAAGGGCGCTGCTGGTGCCCGGTGGTCGCTTCTTCGGCGTCGTGGCGTCGGGCCGGGATGGGCGCAGTTCGGGAAAAACGGGCGCGGTGGGGATCTCGCGAGCGCCCCTGGAGGGGCCGGAAGTGCGGGGCCGCGGGACGGCACGGATGCAGGGCGACGCGGCCCGGGCTCCTCTGTGCGGGCGGCCGAGGATGGACAGGGACCGGTGGGGGCTTCCCGGAGACGAGGGGCCCGCCTCTGGCAGGTGGCGGCTCAGGCGTCGCCCGGAGTGTTCCCCTTTCCCGCCTCCTCCTGCTCCACCTGGGAACGGAGGTCGGCGACGATCTGCTCGAGGACGGAGAGAAGCTCCCGGGGCTCGACGACTTCCTTCTCGAAGCGAAGGCTGAGGGTGAAGTCCTTCGTCGGGGGACGGTAGCGGAAGACGAAGGGACGTCGCCGGCGCTCCTCGGGGGACCGCTGGCGGGAGGTGGACTCGTGGTTCTCCCGCTTGAAGTTCCGGACGTCGTCGCGGGTGAGCTGGTGCTGCGCGATCGCCTGGACCAGCTGGAGCATCGTCTCCTCGTCGGGCTGCCGGACGATTTCCATGAGGGTGCTCTTGGCAAGAATGTCGGCGCGCCGACATTCCGCCTTGACCCGGTCCGGCATCCGGTTGAGGCTGAGGATCTCGGTGATGCTCGTACGGCTCCGCCCGAGCTTGCGGGCGATCTGCTCGTGGGTGTAGCCGAACTCCTCCACCAGGCGGGCGATCGCCTCGGCTTCCTCGAAGGGGTCGAGGTCGCGGCGCTGGAGGTTCTCGATCAGGCTGATCTCGAGGGAGCCCTGGTCGTCCACGTCCAGCTCGATGCACGGAACGAGGGAGAGTCCGACCCGGCTCGCCGCGCGCCAGCGGCGCTCTCCGGCGACGATCTCCCAGGTCCCGTCCTGGTTGGGGCGGACGAGGATCGGCTCCAGGATTCCCTTCTCCCGGATCGACTCGGCCAGCTCGTCGATTCCCACGTGGTTCCGGCGGGGCTGGCCGGGGTTGGGGTGGATCTTGTCGATCGGGATCATCCGGCCCACCGTGGCGGGGCGTCCGGACGTAATGTGGTCCACGAAGTGGGTGTCGGCGCGCATGCGCCGACCGGGCGGCAGTCCCCTTCCCTTAGTCGACACGTTCCAGGACCTCCTCGGAGAGCCGGTAGTACTCCTCCGCGCCCCGCGAGGTGGGGGCGAAGCTGAAGATCGGCTCCTTGTAGGCCGGGGCCTCTTCCAGGCGGACGTTCTTGCTGATGCGGGTTCGGAAGACCTTGTCCTTGAAGACCGCTTCGATCTGGCGCTCGATGTCCCGGGCCAGGATGGTGCGCCGATCGTAGATGGTGACCAGGACCCCCAGGAACTGGAGGTCGGGGTTCGCCCGGAGGCGGATGCGTTCGTACGTTTCGAGCAGGTCGTCCGTTCCCTCGAGGGCGTAGTAGCTGGACTGGATCGGGACCAGGAGATGGGTCGCGGCCACCATCGCGTTGACGGTGAGCATTCCCAGGGTGGGCGGCGTGTCGATGACGGCGTAGTCGAAGGCGTCCCGGGCCTCTTCCAGCTTGTCCTTCAGCTTGAAATGGGCATCGAGTTGCCCGGCGAGGGCGGGTTCGACCTTGGCCAGGGCCAGACGCGCCGGCGCCACCCGCAGGTTGGGGACCTTGCAGTCCAGGAGGACGCTCTCGAGGGACACGGCGGGGTCCACGAGGACGTCGAACATCGAGGCTCCGATTTCCTCGAGGTCGACGTAGGAGAGGGTCGCGTTCGCCTGGGGGTCCAGGTCGATGAGAAGCGTCCGGTGTCCCTTCTGGGCCAGGGCGGCCGCCAGGTTGATGGCGGTGGTGGTCTTGCCGACCCCTCCCTTCTGGTTGGCTATGGCGATGATCATCGGTCCCCCGGGGACGGACGTGGACGCCAGGGATCAGGGGGCCGGCCGGGGCCGTCCTGCCCGGCCCGCCGGGAGGATCGTACGGGAAACGACGGACGGAATCAACGGGGGACGGGAGGAGGGGTACACCGGGGCGTACAGGCGAAAGCGAAAGTCGGGAACAGCAAAAGCGAGAGCTCGGAGATGGCTGCCCTGGAACGGCAACGCCCGCCCCGGGGGGCGGGCGCGATCCGGCACCGGGATGGCCGGGGACGAGGGGCGTTCAGATCTCGTACTTTCCCAGCTCCTCCTCCCCCAGGCTTTCCAGCCACCGCCGGAACTCCTCGGTTTCCTCGTGCCCCTGGGTGACGTCGATCTCCTGGGCGGCGGAAATCACCTCCTCCCGGGCGAAGATCGGGACGCCTGCCCGGAGGGCCAGGGCCAGGGCGTCCGAGGGACGGCAGTCGATCGACCTGGCCTGCCCGTCCGCGGTCAGCACGTGGAGTGCGCCGTAGAAGATGTTGTCCCGGAGGTCGACGATTTCCACCCGCTCGAGGCGCCCTCCCAGTTCCCCGATGACAGCGTGCAGGAGGTCGTGCGTCATCGGCCGCGGCGGCCGGCTGCGTTCCAGCTCGAGGGCGATGGCGTTGGCCTCGAAGACCCCGACCCAGATCGGCAGTTTCGCATCGGTCCGCGGGTCCCGCAGGACCACGATCGGCATGTTCGTGATCGGGTCGATCACGAGTCCCTGGATCCGCATCTCGACCGCCATGGCGATCTCCTTCCGGGCTCCGGGCCCACCCGAGGTGGACGATACGCACCGCCCGGAGACCCGTCAACCTTGACATCCGCGGGGACGGGACCCAGGGGGAGCCGGGGAACGGGGCCCGCCCCCGGCGAGGGTGGGAGGCGGCGATTCCCCGTTCATCCCGGGTCGGCGCCCGGGAGGACCTCCCCCCCGGGGATCTTCTCCGCGGCTACACGGGCCGGGGAACCGGCCGTCCCCGCAGGGAGTGGGGGCCGGCTTCCGTGATCTCGACGTGGACGAACCGCCCGGGGGCGATGCCGGGGTTCCCGGGGAAATTCACGACCCGGTTCGTGGTCGTGCGGCCCGCCCACTCCGCCGCGTCCCGCCGGGCGGGTCCCTCGACGAGGACCTCCACCGTGCTGCCGACGAGAGCCCGGTTGCGCTCGAGCTGAAGCTGCTTCTGCCGCTCCTGGAGCCGCGCCAGCCGTTCCACCTTCCGCTCCCGCGGTTCCGGGTCCTCCATCTCCGCCGCGGCCGTTCCGGGGCGCGGGGAAAAGACGAAGGAGAAGACCTGGTCGAACCCCACCTCGTCCAGGAGGGACAGGGTGGCGGCGAAGTCCTCCTCGCTTTCCCCGGGGAACCCCACGATCACGTCCGTCGACAGGGCGATTCCGGGGATCGCGTCCCGGAGGAACGCCACCTTCCGCAGGTAGGTTTCCCGGTCGTACCCCCGTCGCATCGCCCGCAGCACCCGGGAAGACCCGCTCTGCACCGGGAAGTGGAGGGCGTCGCAGACCTCGGGAACCTCGGCCATCGCCCGCACGATCGCGGGCGACAGGTGGACGGGGTGGGAGGTGGCGAACCGGATTCGCCGGACGACTCCCCTCCCCTCTTCCGCCACGCGCCGCAGCAGCTCGTCGAAACCGGCCCCGGTCTCGGGGTCCCGCCAGGCGTTCACGTTCTGGCCCAGCAGCTCGATCTCCGGGAACCCTTCCCCGGCGAGGAGCCGGATCTCCTCCAGGATGTCGGACAGCCGCCGGGACTCCTCCCGCCCCCGGGTCCGGGGCACGATGCAGTACGCGCAGGACTTGTCGCACCCCTCCATCACGGTGACCCAGGCCTTGGGGCGGGCCGGGTCCCGGCGGGCGAAGGTGCCGGGAAGGCGCAGGTTGTTCGCCCCCAGGTTGGTCCGCACCACGGGCCCGTCCTCCCGGGCCAGGAGGGCCAGCATCTCGGGCAGGTCGGGGATGTTGCGCGGGCCGAAGACCAGGCGCACGAACGGCCAGCGGCGGGGAATCTCCTCCCCGCGAAGCTGGCCCACGCACCCGCAGAATCCCACCAGCAGGTCGGGCCGGCTGGTCCGGCGCAGGTGCCCGAGGCGGTCGAGCATCCCGCGGACCTTTTCCTCCGCCTTTTCCCGCACGGCACAGGTGTTCAGGAGGACCAGGTCGGCGCTTTCCGGGTCGGGCGCCTCCGCCCACCCGAGCCCCTCGAGAAGCCCCGCCAGCTTCTCGGAGTCGTGGCTGTTCATCTGGCAGCCCCAGGTGAGGACGTGGTAGAGACGGCTCATCGGGAAAATCCTCCCGCGTCGCGGCCCCCGGCCGGGGGCTCGCTTACGGAAGTGTAGCCCAGGTTAGTCGGCGGCGCCCCGCTCCCAGGCCCCGGCCAGCTCGTCCCGCACCCGGTCCAGGTCCTGGGAAAGAACCCGGACCTCCCCCAGCGTGGTCATGAAGTTGGTGTCCCCCTCCCAGCGGGGAACGACGTGGAGGTGGACGTGACCGGGGATGCCGGCGCCCGCGGCGGCCCCCTGGTTGATCCCGATGTTGAAGCCGTGGGGGCCGTAGAGGTCCCCCAGGACGCGCACCGCCCGGGCGGCCAGCTCCAGGAGCAGGTTCCGTTCCCCGGGGTCCAGCGCGTCGATGGAGGGGTGATGGCTCCGCGGTGCCACCAGGAGGTGGCCCCCGTTGTAGGGGAAGCGGTTCAGCATCACCAGTCCCCGCTCCTCCCGGTGCACGACCAGGTTGTCCCGGTCCCGGTGGGGACTGCCGTGGACGCGACAGAAAAGGCAGGAGGGCTCCTTCCCCTCCGGGGGGGAGCCCTCCTCGCCCGTGATCCAGGCCTCCCGCCAGGGAGCGTAGAGGTGTTTCATCGCCCGGTCAGGGCTCTCCGCCCGCCGGGACCGCCGGGGACCGCCCCGCGGACTCGCCGGGGTTGAGCATCTCCTTGAGCTCCTTGCCCGGCTTGAAGTAGGGTACGGCCTTTCCCGGAACGTGGACCCGCTCGCCGGTCTTGGGGTTGCGCCCCACCCGCGGCTTGCGGATCCGCAGCCGGAACGAACCGAACCCGCGGAGCTCGACCTTGTCGCCCCGCTGGAGGGCCTCGACGATCGAGCCGAGGACGGTGTTCACGACCGCCTCCGCCTCGTTCTTCGTCAGGCCCGCGGCCTGGGCGATCTCCGCGACCAGGTCGGCCTTCGTCATGCGTCCTCCGTCCCGGGCGCGGGCCCGCCCTCGCCATCGTCGGCCTGCGCCCCTTCCTCGTCCTCGCTCCCCTCACCGGCCTGCTCTTCCATCCGCTTCTTGAGCGCGGACAGGTCGCCGGCCATGTCGCCGAAGGTGATCGACGCCCTGGCCTTCTCCTCCTCGCGCTCGGCCTGGTAACTGGCGAGGTCCTTGTCGCCCAGCTCGTCGAGGGCCGCCCGGATGGAAAGCCCGATCTTCCGCTCCTCGGGGTCGGTCCGCAGGATCTTCACCCGCACGGACTGGCCCACCTGGAACCGGTCGGAGGGCTTCTCCACCCGTTCGTGGGCCATCTCCGAGACGTGAACGAGCCCCTCGACGCCCTCCGTCAGCTCGACGAAGGCGCCGAAGTCGGTGAGGCGAACGATCTTCCCCTCGAGGATGTCCCCGACGTGATACCGCTTGAAGAACTCCTCCCAGACGTCCGGCTGCAGGTCCTTGATCGAGAGGGACAGGCGCTGGTTCTCGGTGTCGATCTTCAGGATCTTGGCTTCGACCTCCTGCCCCTTCTTCAGCACCTCGCTGGGATGCTTGATGCGGCGGTTCCAGGTCAGGTCGGAGATGTGGACGAGGCCATCCACGCCCTCCTCGACCTCGATGAAGGCGCCGAAGTCGGCGATGTTCCGCACGACTCCCTTGATCACGTCCCCCACCTGGTACTTTTCCTGGATCACCGACCACGGGTTCGGGGTGGTCTGCTTGAGCCCGAGGGAGAGGCGGCGGTTCTCCTCGTCCACCTCGAGGACGACGGCTTCCACCTCGTCACCGATATTGAGCAGCTTGCTCGGGTGCTTCACCCGCTTCGTCCACGACATCTCCGAGACGTGGATCAGGCCCTCGAGCCCCTCTTCGAGCTCGACGAATGCGCCGTAGTCGGTGAGGCTGACCACCTTCCCGCGGATCCGGGACAGCTGGGGGTACTTTTCCGCCGCGTTTTCCCACGGATCCGGCTGCAGCTGCTTGAGCCCGAGGCTGACCCGCTCCTTCTCCCGGTCGAACTTCAGGACCTTGACCTCGATCTCGTCCCCGATGTTGACCACCTCGGAAGGGTGGTTGACCCGTCCCCAGGACATGTCGGTCACGTGGAGCAGCCCGTCGATCCCCCCGAGGTCCACGAAGGCACCGTACTCGGTGATGTTCTTGACGACTCCCTTCACCACCGCGCCTTCCTCGAGGGTCTCGAGCGTGACCTTCTTCTTCTCCGCGTTCTCCTCCTCGAGCACGTGCTTGCGCGAGACCACGATGTTGCCCCGCCGCCGGTTCATCTTGATCACCCGGACCCGGACCTCCTGGTCCTTGAACAGCTCCAGGTTGCGAACCGGGCGCACGTCCACGAGCGACCCGGGCAGGAAGGCGCGGACACCGATGTCCACGGAGAGGCCGCCCTTGATCCGGTCCATCACCCGGCCGGTGATCACCTCGCCGGTCTTGTAGGCGCGCTCGACCCGCTCCCAGACCTTGAGGCGCTCCGCCTTCTCCTTGGAAAGGGGCAGGTAGTCCTCGTCCTCGTCCAGCGATTCGAGGACCGCCTCGACCTCGTTGCCTTCCTCGACCCCGGGGGAACCGTCCTCCGCCGGCTGGAACTCCGACCGCGGGATGGCGCCCTCCTTCTTGTAGCCGATGTCCACCAGCACCCAGTCGTCGAGCACCTTGACGACGCGGCCGCGGATCAGCTCGCCGGGCTTGATCTCCTTGCGCGGGACGTACTGTTCCAGCAGCGAGGCGAAGTCCTGCGCCCCCTCGTCCGCCGGCGGCGCGGGCGCGGGAGCGCCCTCCGCGGGGGTTTCCGGGTTCATCTCGGGGTTCCTGTCCTCGTGTTCCATGTCGCGTCAGCCTCCGTGCGGGCGGGAGCGTGGGATTGGACGCCGGGGCGCCCCTCCCGCCCGGCCGTGTCCGCCGCGGACACGGCAGTCCTTGCCCGGACCCGCCGTTCGGGGCGGGCCCACGAAGGCCCCATGCTAGAGACCGCGTGCCGCGCGGTCAAGCCTTTTTCGCTCTTGGCTTTCGGCCTGCCCCCCCGGCCGGCCCCCGGTCCTGCCCCGGCGACGGGCCGGGGCGGCTTCCCCGGCCGGGAGACCCACCGCTTCCCGGAGACGGCGAACCTCCGCGGGCGAAAGCGGACGGACCTCCCCGATCCGCATCTTCCCCAGCCGCAGCGGTCCCAGCGCGATCCGCCGGATCTTCCGCACCGGGTGGCCCACCCGGGCGAACATCCGCTTGAGCTGGTTCTGCCGCCCCTCGACGAGAGTGACCCGCAGCCAGGTCGCGTTCTGACCCGCCCGCTCGACCGTCACTTCCGCCGGGAGGGTTCGCACCCGTCTTTCCAGGACGACGCCGCGGCGCACCCGGTCGAGCGCGCGGTCGGCGGGATGTCCCTTCACCTTGACCAGGTATACCTTCGGCAGGTGGGTCCGCGGGTGCATCACGCGGTGGGCGAGTTCCCCGTCGTCGGTGAGCAGGAGGAGCCCGTCCGCGTCCCAGTCCAGGCGGCCCACGGGAAAGACCCGGCGGCGGACGCGGGCCCGGCGGAGCAGGTCCGCGATCGTCGGGCGGCCCTCCGGGTCGTGGAGGCTCGTGATCATCTCGCGGGGCTTGAAGGCCACGAGGTAGGTTCGCGGTCCACGCGGGGGCCGGACCAGCTTCCCGTCGACCTTGACGTGGTCCCGCCCCGGGTCGATCTTCGTGCCCGGCTCGGTGACGAGCCGGCCGTTCACCGTGATGCGCCGCTCCCGGAGCATCCGTTCCGCCTCCCGGCGGGAGGCGATTCCCCACCGGGACAGGACCTTCTGGATCCGCTCCTCAGGCATCCGGCGCCTCCGCCCCCCGGGCCGGTCCGGTCGCGGGCGGGAAGGAGGGCCCGTCTCCCGGGGGCCGCCGCTCCTCGCGGGCATTCCCTTCCCCGTCGGCGGCCAGTTCCCCGCTGCTGAACAGGCGGCCCTGGGCCGGAACCACCCGGGTCCCGTACGCCTCGACCGGGGGCAGGTCGTCCAGGCTGTCGAGCCCGAAGTGCAGGAGGAACTCGCGGGTCGTGCCGTAGAGGATCGGCCGGCCGACCACCTTGCGGCGGCCCACCGTCCGGATCATCCGGCGCTCGAGCAGCACCCGGAGGGCCCAGGAGGGATCCGTTCCCCGGATCTCCTGGATCTCCGGCGCCGTGATCGGCTGGGCGTACGCGATGATCGCGAGGACGTCGAGGGCGGCCGGCGTCAGCCGCTTCCGGTTGCGGAAACGAAAGAGGGCCCGCAGCGGTTCCGCCAGCTCCGGCCGCGTGACGAGACGCCACCCGCCGGCCACCTTCTCGAGGCGGAGCCCCCGGTCCGGCCGCTGGAGGGCCCGGGACAGTTCCTCGAGCCCGTGGATCACCTGCTCCCGGTCCGTGCCGGGCAGGGCGGCCAGGATCTCGTCGACGACCAGGGGTTCCGGGGAGGCGAACAGCATCGCCTCGAGGATCGCCAGGATCCGGGATCCTTCTTCTTTCCGGCCGGTTCCGACCTTCCCGGGAGATTCGATCGTCCGCTCGCTCATGCCTCGACCCCGTCCCCCGGGCGGCGGGCGTCCGCCCGCGCCGCCTCCCCCGCCGGCCCGCCGGCGCCCATCCCCGGGGGTGCGCTCTCCACGCCGGCGTTCCCGTCGAACGACGTGTCCAGCGCGGGAACCTTCCCCGTCGGCTCCAGCCGGATGTCCGAGCGGAGCGCGGGCTGCCACGCCGTCACCGCCCCGAGGCGCATCAGCTCGAGCAGCGCCAGGAAGAGGACGATCCGCTCGAGCCGGGTCCGGCACTCCCCGAGCAGGGCCCGGAAGGAGAGGGGCCGTCCGGGGCGGAGGCGGGCCAGCAGCCGTTCCATCATGCCACGGACCGGGTAGTCATCGCGCCGGATGGTCTCGACCCGCTCCTCCCCTTCCAGGCGGCGCAGGACCCGCTCGAAGGCCCGGACCAGGTCGTCCAGGTCGGCGCGGATGGTGACCTCCCCGGCGAGTTCCCGGGGGGGTGGCCCGGGACGGGTGAAGACCAGGTCGCGGCCGCTCTCGAGGGCGGCCAGCTCTTCGACCGCCCTGCGGTACCGCTCGTACTCGAGGAGCTGCCGCGAGAGTTCGGCCCGCGGATCCTCCGCCTCCTCCCCGTCCTCCGCCGGCTCCGGGGGGAGCAGCAGGCGGGACTTGATGTGGGCCAGGGTCGCCGCCATCACGAGGTACTCGGCGGCGATCTCGAGGTTCATCCGGCGCATCCGCTCCAGGTAGGCGTTGTACTGGCGGGCGATTTCCACGATCGGGAGGTCGAGGATGTCCATTTCCTGCGACCGGACCAGGTGGAGGAGGAGGTCGAGGGGCCCCTCGAAGCGGTCGAGCTCGAGGCGAAGCGGCCCCTGCTCCGCCGCCGGGCGGACGGCGGGACCGGGGGCGGATCCTTCGCGCGCCCCGGGCGGACCGGCGTCGAACGGGTACTCGGACATGGGACCCCCGGCTTCCTCGCTGGTGCGGAGCGTACCATCCCGCCCGTCCCGGGGGCCAGCGGGCCCCGGGATGCGCGGCTAGCCGGCGTGGAACACGAGGCGCACCATGCCGAAGGAGACCACGTCCCCGTCGGCGAGGGCGCGCTCCGTCCCCGCGGGGACCCGGTTCCCGTTGACGAAGGTGCCGTTCAGGGCCCCCTTCTCCTCCCGCAGGTACCACGTGTGGCCCCGCCGGACGAGGCGGGCGTGACGCCGGGACACCGACCGCTGGGTATCCAGGGCACCGAGGTCCACCTCGGGCTGGATCTCCGTGACCGGGTCGTACCGGCCGACGAGCAGGTCGCTGCCGGCCAGGGGGAACTCGACGCCCCCGTCACGGGTCACGAGGCGCGCGACCGCGGACCGGGACTCGCCGGGGCCCGCCAGGCGGCCGGTGGGACCGTGCTCCTCCGGCGCGGCGGGAAGCGGCGGCGGCATTTCGCCGAGGCGGGTCACGAGGCGCTGGATCCGGGTGCCGAGCCGCCGGAGAAGCCGGACCGCCATCTCGGGGTTGCCCCGGACCATCCGTTCGAGGGTGGCCGGTCCCACCTCCACCACCCGGCAGTCGATCACCGCCTCGGCGTCGCAACGGTAGACCGGCTCCTCCTCCCCGAGAAGAACCTCCTCGCCGAACACGTCCCCCCTGCCGAGCAGGTCGATCTCGACCCCCTCGTCCCCCGGCCCGGCCCCGGGGCGCGGCCGCGACAGCCGCACCTGCCCCTCCTGCAGGATGAACAGGCACCCCCCCCGCTCGCCCGCCGCGACGATCTTCTCGCCGGCTCGATAGGGAACGGTCAGCGCCTTGAGGGTCTCGGTGGCCATGCTCCTTTCCCGCGGGGACGCGGGGTCCCCCCCGCCAATATAGGTTCCCGGACGGTCGGGCAAGAAACCTCAGTCCTCGGGAGGCGGGGTCGGCCGCCGGGCGCCGAGCGCCGCCCCGAGGAGGGTGCACCCGGTGGCGACCAGCAGGCCGGAAAAGCGCAGCACCGGGTCCGTCACCGTGTCCCAGACGGCCAGCGGGTCCGTCCAGGCCAGGGACGGCTCGCAGCCGCCGAAGAAGGCGACCAGGATCAGCCCGAGGGAGACCCCGATCACGGCACCGACGGCGGCCCCGAGCAGCAGGCCCCCCCAGCCCGGGCCGCTCCCGGCCCCTTCCCGGTGAGGGACCGGGACGGCCGGCGGCCCCGGCACGGCCTCCATCGGGGCTGCGGCCGCGCCGGCAGCGGCGACCTCCGTCGTGCCCGGGCCCCCGGCCCCCACCCCGCCGGTGGGGACTTCCGGCTCCCCGGGCGCGGCAACCTGCTCTTCCGGTGGACGGGGAGGAACCGGGGCGGGGTAACAGCCGGCCGGGGCCGACACGTACCGGCGCGCCCGGATGATCCCCCCGCGGGTCGCCGCCTCGGTCACCGCCGCACCTCGAGCCGGAGGACCAGGCGGTAGCGGTGCTCGCCCTGCTCGTCCCGGACCAGCAGCGGGACGAGGATTTCCTGCGCCCGGCCGGGTTCCAGCACGGTCGGTTCGACACCTTCCTCCCGGAAGAGGGGATCCGTGGCGTCCACCGGGACCGCGGTGGCCTCGGCCCGGGCGACCGGCGCCGCCGCTTCCTCGGCGCGGGTTGCCTCCGCGGCAGCCTCCGCCGACGGGGCTGCCGGCTCCCCGGGCGACCCGGGGAACAGCTCCCCGAGAAGGTCCCGGTCGATCTTCTGGGTCTTGCCCCCGGCGACCGCCGCCGGGGCCTCCGCCGGGGCCGGGGTCGGCCGGGGCAGCACCCCGAGGACGTCGTCCTCCCCGGCGACCGCCGCCGGGGCCGGCCCGGCGGAAGCCGGGACGGCCACCCCCAGCACGTCACCCCCGGGCGATGCCGCCCCGGGGCCTTCGGGGACCGCGCCGGGAGCCGGCGACCCGGCCGCTGCGGGGGGCGCGGCCGGGGCGGGAGGTGCCGCGGCCACGGTGGCGGCGGGGGCCGGGTCCGCGGCCGGCATCTCGATCGTCGGCGGGGGGGCCGGCGCCGCCACGGGAGGGGGCGGGGCGGGGGTTCCGCCCGGGGCCGTCGCGGGTGGCGAGGAGGCCGGGGCGGGAGCCGCCGCGGGCAGGGAGGCCTCGTCCTTCTCCTCGCCCCGGGACCCGCCGTAACGCTCGTTCAGGTGGATCAGGACCAGCTTCGTGATGTGGCGCAGGGTCTCCTGGACACCCACCCCGGTGGTGGCGATCGCCTCGTAGAAGGGGGCGTTGTACCGGTTCAGCTTCTCGTCGAGGACCTCCACCGGCAGGACGTTCGGCAGGTCCCGCTTGTTGTACTGCAGGACGTGGGGCAGTTCCCGGAGATTCAGGCCGTGGGCCGCCAGGTTTTCCTCCAGGTTCCGGAACGAGTCGAGGTTCGCCTCCAGCATGTTTTCCTGGCTGTCGGCGACGAAGACCACGCCGTCGGCCCCCCGCAGCACGAGGCGGCGGGTCTCGTTGTAGAACACCTGGCCGGGCACGGTGTAGAGCTGCACCTTCGTCTTCATGCCGTGGATCTCGCCGATGTCCACCGGCAGGAAGTCGAAGAACAGGGTCCGGTCGCTCTTCGTGGCGAGGGAGAGCATCTTGCCCCGGACCCCCTCCTTCAGGTGGTCGTAGATGTACTGGAGGTTGGTCGTCTTCCCGCACAGGCCGGGGCCGTAGTAGACGATCTTGGTGGTCAGCTCCCGCGTGGAGTAGTTGAAGACCGCCATGCTTTCCTCTCCCCTGGGACGTCGGCGGGCCGCCCGCGGGGTACCCGCTCCCCCGGGGCCCGCTGCCCCGGCAAACATAGGCCGTCGCGGGGCGGCGTGTCAAAGCCGCCCGGAATCGCCCGGGAGCCGCCGGGACGCTACCCTCCCCCCCGTCGCGGCGGCTCGCGGAACTCGAGCCTGACCGGGACGGGCCCCAGGTCGAATGCCTCCCTCAGGCGGCGTTCCAGGTGCCGCCGGAAGGACGGCTCGATCCGGTGCGCGCGGCGGGCGAAGGCGAGGAAGCGGGGCGGGAAGACGCCGACCTGGGTCACGTAGAAGATCTTCGGTGCCCCGGTTCCCGCGTCGCGCAGGCGGGCGGCGAGGTCCGCGACGAAGCGGTTGAGCTCCCCGGTCGGGACCCTTCTCGCACCCCGCCGCGCGAGGTCGCGGCAGCGGTCGAGGACCCGGAAGGCCCGCTGCCCGTGGAGCGCGGAGAGGCGGACGACCGGCGGGCCGGGGAGGAACGCCAGCCGGCGGCGGACCGCGTCATCCAGTTCCCGGGCGCGGGCGTCCGGGTTCTCGACCAGGTCCCACTTGTTGAAGGCGAGGACCAGCGGGCGCCCCGCCGCCTCGATCTCGCCCGCGATGGACACGTCGCCGGTGGTGACCCCGGCGACGGCATCGAGCACCAGCACGGCGATGTCGCTGCGCTCGATGCGCCGCCGCGCCAGCAGGATCCCCACCGACTCGTCCCGGTCGGCCACGCGGCCCCTCCGGCGCAGTCCCGCCGTGTCCACCAGGCGGTAGCGGAGACCGTCCCGGACCAGGAGCACGTCGATCGCGTCCCGGGTCGTTCCCGGCACCGGGGAAACGGTCACCCGCGGGGCCCCGGCCAGCCGGTTGACCAGGGACGACTTCCCCACGTTCGGGCGCCCGACGACCGCGATCGCAAGTTCTCCTTCCGGGTCGAACCCGGTGGACCCGGCCTCGTCCCCTGCTTCCCCCTCCCCGGAAGCGGCCGCCGGCCGGGCGGCAATACGGGACACGATCTCGCGGGCGAGACCGTCCACCCCGAGCCCGTGCTCGGCGGAGACCGGGACAGGTTCCCCGAGCCCGAGGGACCACGCCTCGGCCGCCAGGTCCCGCACCCGCGGCACGTCGATCTTGTTCACGGCGACGATCACGTGTTCCGCCCGGCGCCGCAGGAGGGCGGCGATCTCCTCGTCGAGGGGGGTCACCCCGGCGCGCCCGTCGACCACCAGGACGAGGAGGTCGGCCTCCCCCAGGGCGGCCAGCGCCTGCTCGCTGACCGCCCGCTGGAGTTCCTCGCCCGACTCGGGAACCAGTCCGCCGGTGTCCTCGAGGATCACCCGGTGGCCCTCGATGGTGCCTTCCCGCTCGATCCGGTCGCGGGTCACGCCGGGTCGGTCGTGGACGATCGCCTCCCGGCTTCCGAGGAGGCGGTTGAAGAGGGACGACTTCCCCACGTTGGGGCGCCCCACGAGGGCGACCCGGGGAGGGCGCGGAGGGGAACCCGGGCGTGTGCTCAT
>CAZOTT010000036.1:0-23910 GCA_964582785.1 uncultured Acidobacteriota bacterium
CGACGCCTCCCCCCTCTTCCGGGAAGAAACCGCGGCAGCGGTGGCGGCCGCCGGCCCGCCCGCGCGGCTCATCTGCCGGCGGAGGTGGGGCGGATTCTCCGCCACCTGCAACGCCGGGGCCGCCGCTGCCGCGGGCGGTCTCCTGCTGTTCCTGAACATCGACATGGAACCGGGGGGCGGGATGCTGGAGACCCTGGCCCGGCGGCTCGAGGCCGATCCCCCGCTCTTCGCCGTCACCCCGGTGATCGAGAACCGGGCCGGGAACTTCCCCGAGAGCACGACCCGGGCCCGCTGGCGCCGGGGCGGGTTCGACCTGGTGTTCCCCGGGCGCGAGGGCGTGCCTCCCCCCGGCCCGGGGGAGGACCGGCCCCTCGCCTACGGGTGCGGTGGCGCCCTCCTCTGCCGGGCCGACCGGTTCCGTCGGCTCGGGGGATTCGCCGAGCTGTACGGGCCCTTCTACTGGGAGGATGCCGACCTCGGGTGGCAGGCCCTGCGGAACGGCTGGCCGACCCTGGAAGTCGGCGCCGCCCGCGCCTTCCACGAGCACCAGGCCACGATCGGCGCCCACTTCTCCGCGGCCCGGGTGCGCCGGACCTACGAGAGGAACCGGCTCTTCTTCACGTGGGTCCACGGGGCCGGTCCGGCGGCCCTCGCCGAGCACCTCGCCTGGCTGCCCCTCCGCTGGCTCGCCGCCCTGGCCCGGGGAGGAGCGGCGGCCGGGGGAATCCCGGCGGCGCTCCGCCGGCTGCCGGCAGCCCTCGCCCTGCGCCGGCAGCGGGCGGCCACGCTGCCGGCGGCGCGCGAGCTCCTGCGGCAGGTCCGCCGTTCCGGGACCGGTGGCTGGGCGCCACCGCTCGCCGGCACCGGTCCCGTCGTTTAGGATCGCCGCGCCGGTCGGGTTTCCCCGCCCCCCCGACCCGCCACGAGCCCGATGTTCCCTCCCCCGCGACGCCGGCCGATCCGCCGGATCATGTTCCTTTTCTGCGCCTGCCTGCTGCCTGCCGGGGCCGGCCGGGCCGACGCGCCCCCCGCTCCCGCGCCGGACCATCCCCCGGGGAAGACGGCATCCCGGCGCTGGCACGACACGGCCAGCCTCGGGGTGGTCGCCACCTCGGGGAACACCGAGAACACGAACGTCACCTTCGACAACACGCTGACGGTCGAGTGGCCGCAGACACGCCTCATCCTCGCGGCCCGGATGCTCCGGGTGGACACCACCCGGCGGAACATCCACGCGGACTTCACCGACCCGGCGGCCCCGCGGGTGATCGTCGAACGAACCCGCGCCCGGACCACCGAGGAGTTCGACGTCTCCTTGAAGGTGGAGCGGACCGTCCACAAGCGTCTCGGCTGGTTCGCCTTCACCGAGTGGGAACAGAACCGACCGGCGGGGCTCTCCTCCCGTTCCCGGGCCGGCGCGGGCCTCTCCTGGACGATCCGGGAGGGAAACCCCCTCGGCAACCTGCGCCTCGAGGCCGGGCTTGACGGGACCAGGGAAGCGCCCGTCCAGGGCGCCACCCGGACCTACACGGGGGCGCGCCTCGCCACCGGCTGGGACCGGAAGCTGGGAAGCCACGCCTCGCTCCAGGCGGGCCTCGAGTGGCTGGAAAACCTCGAGGACACCCGGGACCTGCGGATCAACGGCAACGTCGGGCTCGAGGTGGCGATCACGTCCCGGCTGGCGCTCAAGACCTCCTGGGAACTGCGCTATGACCGGGAGCCCCAGCGCAAGCTGTTCACGAACCCCGCCGGGGGACCCCCGGCGGTCTTCGTCTACGACACCACGGACACGGTCTTCTCCACCTCACTCCTGATGCGGTTCTGACCTCTCCTCCTCCGCCGGGCGGTAGAGGAGGGCGACCCGCCCGATCGTTCCGAGCAGCTCGGCGGCCAGGCGGTCCGCCAGCCGGCGGCCCCCCTCGCCCGCGTCCACGGGGCATCCCTTCCCGAAGCGGACCTTGATCACCTCCCGGGCCGCCAGGGCCTCTTCCACCGCGGCGAGCACGGCGGGACTGATCCCTTCCCGCCCCACCTGGAGGACGGGGGGCTCGCCGTGAAGTTCCCCGCGGAGCCGCGCCCGCTCCGCTCCATCCCGCGTGTACCGCCCGGCCATCCGACCTGCCTTTCCGCCCGAAACCCGGACACGATGTCCGGACGGCACCCGGCCCCGCCGGACCCCGCTCCGGACTTCCCCTTCCAGGCCAACAGTTTAGCGGCTGGCACCTCCCTTGCGAACCCCCGGTGTGCCGCGCTCTCCCCGCGCGGGAAGGGAGCAGAAGATGCAGACCACCGGGACACCTCGCCACCGCATGCTGGTCGCGATCCTTCTCCTCGTGGTGGCGGCGGGGTTCGCCCCCGCCCTCGCCGATACGACGGTGGTGGGCACGGGCCGCGTTCCCCGGATGATCAATTCCCTCCAGGTGAGGGGAGTCGGCTCCTCCGACCTGGACGAGGCCGCCGCCTCCGCCGACCCGAGCCAGCCGCTGCGCGTGATCGTCCGCTACGCGGAGGGCAGCACGGGCCAGGACGCCGCCCTCGAGCTGGGGGGCACCCTGGTCGAGGACCATCCCGCGTTCCGGATCGCGGTGGTGGACCTCCCGCCCGGTTCCCTGGAGCAGCCGGTGGCGACGAACGCCGTCACCTACGTGGTCCCCAACCGGACGCTGGAGCCCGCCGCGGTGAAGAACGTGGAAGGCCGGACGACCGCAACCTCGACCCGGTCGTCCGATCCCCCGCCCGCGGCGCCCCTCCCGTCCGGGGGGCACGTGCCGGCGACCACCGGCGCCGCGGCCGCCTGGAGCACCCACGGGGCCACCGGCACCGGCGTGGCGATCGCCATCGTGGATTCCGGGGTGGACGAGCACCCGGACCTGGCGGACCCGGAGAGCGGCAACTCCCGCGTGATCCTCCACCGGGACTTCACCGACGAGCCGCTCGCCCCCGGCGTCTTCGACCCGTACGGTCACGGCACCCACGTGGCCGGCCTCGCGGCCGGGAACGGCTCCCTCGCGTCCGGCGAGCTGGACCGGACCGTCGGCGGGACCGCCCCCCGCGCCGCCCTGGTCGACCTGCGGGTTCTTCGTTCCGACGGGACCGGCACCCTGGACGGCCTGCTGGACGCCCTCGACTGGGTCCTGCAGAACCACGACGAGTACCAGATCCGGGTGGTCAACCTCTCCGTGGGAACCGCTCCCCACGAGTCCTTCGAGACCGATCCCCTCTGCCGGGCCGTGGAACGCCTCGTGGATGACGGGGTGGTCGTCGTCGTCGCGGCGGGGAACTACGGCAAGGACGAGGACGGCAACAAGGTCTACGGGGGCATTCTCTCCCCCGCGACGGACCCGCGGGTGATCACGGTCGGAGCCGCGAACACCTTCCAGACCGACGTGCGGTCCGACGACGTGGTGACGACCTACTCCTCCCGGGGCCCGACCCGTTCCTTCCGCGAGGAGGACCTGGACGGGGACGGCACGATCACCGAGGACGAGCGGAACTACGACAACCTGCTGAAGCCGGACCTGCTCGCCCCGGGCAACCGGCTGGTCTCGACCCTCTCGAAGGATGCCGCGCTGGCCGCGGACCACCCGGAACTCGTGCGGGGCACCCACTACCTGGAGCTGTCCGGCACCTCGATGGCCTCCCCCGTGGTCGCCGGCATCGCCGCCCTCCTGCTCGACGAAAAACCGGGCCTGACCCCGGACAGCCTGAAGGCGATCCTGATGTACACGGCCCAGCCGCTGCCGGACATCTTCCCGGTGGAGCAGGGCGCGGGACTGGTCAACGCGGCGGCGGCGGCGGACCTGGCGGACGCCTTCGTCCCGGACCCGTCCCTCCTGTCCCCGGGGACCGTCGCCGCGCCGGGGGTCGACCTGACCGCACCCCACGCCACGGAGCTGGCGGGGGAGACGATCCCCTGGGGCGCCCGGGTCGTCTACGTGGACGGCTGGTTCTTCGGAAACTCGGTCTTCCGCGCCCAGGGCATCCTGTGGGGCGACGGCCAGGTCGGCGGTGACGGGATCCTCTGGGGGGACGGCGTCCTCTACGCGGACGGCATCCTCTGGGGCGATGGCCAGGTCGGCGGCGACGGCATCCTGTGGGGCGACGGCATCCTCTGGGCCGATGCGGCCCTCGGCCCCGGGGACGTCTGGGACGAGGCCGACCGGCTCGGCCCGGACGGCATCCTCTGGGGCGACGGCATCCTCTGGGGCGATACGACGCTCTACGGCGACGGCATCCTCTGGGGCGACGGCATCCTCTGGGGGGACAGCGTCCTCGAACCCTCCGGCATCCTCTGGGGTGACGGCATCCTGTGGGGCGACGGGATCCTCTGGGGCGACGGGATCCTCTGGGGGGACGGGATCCTCTGGGGGGACGGCATCCTCTGGGGCGACTGATCGACGAACTCTCTCCTCCTCCCCCGGGCGACCGGGGACCCGAGGGCGGCCGACGGGCCGCCCTCTTCTTGTCCCCCGGGACCCCCGCGAAGAGACCGACCGGTTGAATTCCGGTCAGGAACGCCCCCTCGTCCCGCCCCGCGGATCCGGTTAGACTCCCCGCCATGAGCCAGGACCGGATCGCCTGCCGGAAACCCCGGCCGTCACGGGCGGGGATGGTTCTCGCGGTGCTGCTTGCGCTGCCTGCCTTCGTGCTCCCCGGGGGGCGGGCCGGTTTCCTCGCCGCTCCCCCGCCCGCGCCGGGGCAGGCGCCGAAGGCCCCCCTCCCTTCCGGCCGCGAGGACCGGGTCACGGTCCGGCTCGCCGAGGTCCAGGTGCTGGTGACCGACCGCCGCGGAAACCCGGTCACCGACCTGCGCCCCGACGAGGTGACGGTGTACGAGCGGGGGAAGAAACGGAAGCTCGCCTACCTGGAACCGTTCACCGGTCGCGGCGACGCCGCGCTTCCCCTGCCGGAACCGACCCCGCTGGTGGAAGAAGGGAAGGCGGAACCGGGGGCGACCCGGCCCCCGCCGGTGATCCCTCCCCCGGCGTCCCGCCGGCGGATCGTGCTCCTGTTCGACCTCTGGAACTCGCGCACCCAGGACCGGAAGCGGTGGGTCCGGGCCGCCCGGGACTGGATCCGGGAGGAGATGCGCCCGGACGACCTGGTGGCCCTCGCGGCCCTCGAGACCAGCGGCAATGTCCGGATGCTGCTGAACTTCACCTCCGAGAAGGACCCGCTCCTCGCGATTCTCGGGGACGGAAGCTTCGTCGAGGCGGTCCCGTACCAGGACTGGATGATGGACATCCGCCGCCTGCTGGACGACCTCCAGACCTGCGTCAACGCCTACGAGCCCGACTTCTGCTCCGAGAGCGCCGTCCAGCCCTACCTGCACGAGTGGCGGGTCCGGGGAGAGACGACGCTGGCGGGGCTCGCCCGGTTCGCCGCGTCGCTGGGGGCGATCCCCGGGCGGAAAGTCGTCCTCTACATGAGCGCGGGCATCCTGCCCAACCCGGGACAGGCGGCGGTCGACGCCATCCTGGCCACGTTCGGGACCGACGTCATCTCCCTGCGGGACATTTCGTTCCGGGTCCAGCGGGACCTGAACCGGGAGATGCTGGACATGCTGCGGGTGGCGAACGGCGCGGACGTCACCTTCTTCACCTTCGACACCCGCCCCTCCAGCCTGCGGGACAGTTCCTGGACCGCGGAACAGCGGGTGATGGTTCACGAGCGGCGGTTCATGGACCCCTTCGCCGCGATGTTCGACGCCACGCGGGGTTCCCTCGACACCTTCGCCGTCCGCACCGGGGGGCGTTCCTTCCACGGCCCGAAGATCGAGAAGAACCTTCCCCTGGCGGTCCGGGCGATCGAGGGGCTCTACACCGTCGGGTTCTACCGGGACCCCCGGGCCCGCGGGCTCCCCCGCGTGCGGGTGAAGATCGCCCGGCGCCGGCTCCGGGTGACCTACCCGGACCGGTACGACCCCCGGAAGAAGCTGCCGCGGTCCATCCCCCTGGAACTGGCGATCGGAAAAACGCGCCCCCTCGAACGAGGCTTCCTCCTCCCGGTGATGATCCAGTCCGACGCGAACTGGTTCCGGTACCGCAAGGGGGAGGGCGGGTACCACGCCGACCTGGCGGTCTACGTCCAGGCGGTGACCCCGCGGGGGAAGAGCGCCGGGGAAACCTTCCAGGTGGTCGGGATCGACCTGGACGAGCGCCGGTACGAGCAGCGGGCGACCCTCCGTTTCGCCCACCAGGTCGGGCTGGTCCTCCCGCCCGGCGGCTACCGGGTGCGGGTGCGGCTCGCGGACGCGGACTTCCGGGTGACCGCCGAGCGGGCGATCGACGTGACCCTCGGCCCGGACGGCTCGGTGGCGCCGGGCATCCAAAATTCCGGACGCCCCCGGGATTCCGGATCCGGGACGGGACCGGAACCCGGCCCGGAATCCCGGCCGGGCGGTACAAGCTGATGATCCGTCGAGGATTGGACGTGATGACCACGGATGGCCCACGTCTTGCTAAGTGGATCACTGCCATGCGAGGGGGTTCGTGTGCGTTCGCGGGCCACCGGCCACCCGGCCCCCCGCCAGGAAACGAGAGGAGCACGATGCCCCAGCGGGTTGGACGGATTGTTGCCGTTTTTTCGCTTTCTCTTCTCGCCGTCGTCCTCGCCTCCCAGCGGGACGCCCTCGCGCTGAAGATCTCCGGCAGGGTCGTCGACGCGGAGGGGAACCCGGTGCGGAAGGCGCAGGTGACCCTCCAGCCGGCGACCGACGGGAAGCCCGACCCGGCGGCAGGGGTGCGGCTGTCGATCCGGACGAACCGGAAGGGGAAGTTCATCTTCGGGTTCGCGAAGGGTGGCGAGTACCTGCTGTCGGTCGAGGCGGGAGACCTGCAGCTCCAGGAAATCACCGTCCGGATGCGGGACAAGGACAACCACCCCCCGCTCCTGCCGGACGGCACCGTCATCGAGGACCGGACGAGCCCTGTGGACCCGGCCCACCCGGTGGTGGACCTGCGGATCCCGCGGGGCATCGTCTACTCCGTCATCCTCGACATGAAGGTCGGTCCCCCGCGCCGGCCCGAGCCGGCGGGAGGCATCGTCCTGGCCGAGGACGCCAGGGAAGCGCGGGCGATCCTCGCCGAGGTGGAAGCGGGCAACTACGCCCGGGCGCTGGAGAAGCTGGAAGAACTCCTGCCGCGGGAGCAGGAAAACGCGGCCCTCTGGTACGTGAAGGGGTTCGCCCTGGTCAAGAGCGGCCGCGCGGCCGAGGCGGAGGCGCCGCTGCGGAAGGCGATCACCCTCGACCCCGACCTCGAGGGCGCGTGGGGGCTCCTCGGCGAGGTCCTCGCCGAGGAGGGCCGGTACGACGAGGCCGTCGAGGCCCTGCGGCGGGAAATCGGGCGCACCGAGGATCCCCGCCAGAAGGCGCTCTTCGAGCTGGCCCTGGGGCAGGCGCTCCTGGAACTGGACCGGCCGGCGGAGGCGATCCCGCCCCTCGAGGAGGCCCACGGGGTCCTCCCCGACAACCCCCAGGTGGCGCTCCAGCTGGCGGACGCCTACATCCGGACCGGGGCGGAGCAGAAGGCGGACGCGCTGATTTCCGCGGGAATCCCCGCCCACGACGCCGCGGTCCTCCATTACAATCTCGCCGCCAACCTGCTGCGCAAGAAGCAGTACACGGATGCGATCCCCCACCTGGAAAAGGCCTTCGAGCTGGACCCGAAGATGGTCCAGGCCCTCTCCTACGAGGCCCAGGCCTGGCTCTCCCTCGGGGACCGGGCGAAGGCGATCGAGACCTACGAGAAGTACCTGGCGGCCGCTCCCGATGCCCCGGATGCGGCCGACGTGAAGAAGATCATCAACGCGCTCCGGCAGGCGCCGGAGTCGAAGGAATGACCGCCGCCCCGGCACGGTGCCGGGGCGCGGGGAGGAGACGGGCCGGGCGAGGAACCCGGCCGCGAGGCGCAAGGAGATCCCCCGGGCCGCGGGCACGGGGGCCAGACAGAGGAGGAGAAGCATGAGGAAAGCGTGGCTCATCATCGCCCTGGCGATGGTCCTCGCCTTCCCGGCGGTGGTCCTCGCCCAGCAGCCGACGACCGGTACCCTGCAGGGGGTCGTCGGCGACCGGGACGGGAAGCCCCTGCCGGGTGCGACGGTCGTCGTCTCCGGGCCCCTCGGTGAGCGTGGCGTCCAGACCGACGAGAACGGGAACTTCACCGTCCCGTTCCTCCCGCCGGGCACCTACAAGGTCAAGGTGTCGATGCCCGGGTACGCCACCATCGAGACCGAGGTGGACGTGAACGCGGGGCAGCGCACCCGGCTGCCGATCACCCTGACGACGGGCAAGACCGAGGAGGTCACGGTCACCAGCGCCGCCCCCCTCGTCGACCCGAAACGGCTGGAGGTGATCAACAACTTCAAGGCCGCCGAGACGATCGAGACGATGCCGGTCGGCCGCAACTTCACCTCCGTGGTGGCGATCGCGCCCGGCGTGGTCTCGGGTCTCGGGACGGGCGCGGGGAACTACTCGATCGGCGGCGCGTCGGGCCTCGAGAACTCCTACATGATCGACGGTGTCAACATCACCGACTCCGGGTACGGGGGCGTCGGCACCTACTCCCTCGTGTTCGGCTCCCTCGGCACCGGGATCACCACCGACTTCCTCGAGGAGGTCCAGGTCAAGACCGCCGGCTTCGAGGCCGAGTACGGCCAGGCCCTCGGCGGCGTGATCAACGCCGTGGTGAAGTCCGGGACGAACGAGCTCAAGGGCTCCGTCCGTGTCTTCCTCGACCCGGATTCCTGGGAGGCCTGGGGCAAGGACGTCCACCTGCCCTCCGGGGCGGTCAACGTCCACGACCACAAGACCACCGACCTCGGGATCTCCGCCGGTGGCCCGATCATCAAGGACAAGCTGTTCTGGTTCGCGGCCTACAACCCGGTCAGCACGACCTCGACCCGCTACATCGAGAAGGTGACGAACCCGATCGTCGCCTACGAGCCGGCGACGGCGGCCACCTACCCCGACGAGCTGTTCTACCCGGGCGCCCGCTCCAGCCGGGACATCGACCGGGACCGGGACAACTACGCGGCGAAGTTCTCCTGGTACGTGACCCCGAACCACCGGCTCGACCTGACCCTCTTCGGTGACCCCTCCGACGGCGACGGCCGCTCCGGGATCACCGCCGGCACCTTCGTCATGGACGGGGACACCGACGGCGACGGCGTGCTCGACATGCAGAAGACCGCCGCCGGCTTCAACCAGAACGGCCGCCGGTCCGACATCGACTACGGCGCCGACCAGCAGTCCCTGAAGTACAACGGCCTGTTCGGGGGCGAGTGGTTCGTCGAGGCCCAGGTCAGCCACCGGAAGAACGACTTCAAGGAAAAGCCGCTGGTCAACGACTACGCCTACTCGGACATCCGGGTCTACTACGAGTGGCTGATTCCGGCATACTACGGTCTTCCCGCCACGATCGACAGCGGGGCCCCGATGTACTCCGGCGGGCCCGGGTACATCGGCCCGAAGACCGACGAGACCTGGGACTACGCGCTCAAGGTCTCCAAGACCTGGGGTGACCACGAGGTCAAGTTCGGGTACGAGTACTTCGACCTCGAGTACGAGCAGCCCTCGATCTACTCCGGTCCGAACACGATCTTCAACTTCCCGGGCGAGAACTACGCCTCGGATCCCACCGACGTCATCCCGCTGCGGTCGACCTCCGGCGCTTCCATCAGCGTCCGGGGCGGCATCCCGACCTGCGCCACCTGCATGATCTCCGCCGGCAATCCCTACTACCGGGTGACCCGGGCCCGCTTCAACCCGGAACCCGGGCCGGTCAAGGGGTACGAGCAGGCGTTCTTCGTCCAGGACACCTGGACCCTGAACGACAAGTGGGTGGTCAAGCTCGGCGTCCGGACCTCCAAGCAGAAGCTGGAAGGCGCCGGATCCTTCACCATGAACCTCAGCCGGAGCACCGCCGTCCCCGGCACCTTCACCTCCGACCCGACCCACTTCTCCCCGAGCGAGTACTCCTTCGACACCGAGTACTCCCCGCGGATCGGCGTCAGCTTCGACCCCTACGGGAACGGCAAGACGAAGATCTACGCCCACTACGGCCGCTACTACGAGCGGGTTCCCGCGGATCTGGCGGTGCGCTCCTTCTCCAACGAGTTCGGCACCTCCAAGTTCGAGTTCACCGACCCGCTGCTGACCAACTACCGTGGGACGCCGATCTACCTGCAGGGGTTCAGCAAGACTCGCGTCCAGTCCGGGACCAAGCTTCCCTACGAGGACGAGTACGTCCTCGGCTGGCAGCAGCTCCTCGCCCCGGACCTCTCGGTCGAGATCCGCGGGATCTACCGTGACCAGGGCCGCGTCCTCGAGGACGTGCAGTTCAACACGGTCGAGGCGATCGAGAACTACTACTACGGCGTCGACGCCAACGGAGACGGAACCCTCAATGACAACATCACCGAGATCCCGTTCCCCGGCATGGGTTTCGCCACGTTCGGCGAGTACGTGCTGGCCAACCCCGGCGACAACACCGGCAGCGCCTTCGGTTCCCCCGAGCGGAAGTACAAGGCGCTCGAGATCGTCGTCCAGAAGCGGCTGTCGAACAACTGGCAGCTGACCGCCAACTACCGCTACTCCCGCCTGCGGGGGAACTACGAGGGCCTGTTCCGGAACGACAACGGGCAGTCGGACCCGAACATCACCTCCCTGTTCGACTTCCCGTACTCCCCGATCATGCGCGGCCAGTACCAGTCCGGTCCGCTGAACACCGACCGGCCCCACGTGCTGCACATCCTCGGGACCTACTTCTTCGACAACGGGTTCGAGATCGGCGGCGGCTTCCACTGGCAGTCCGGCGTGCCCCGCACCCCCCTTCTCGCCCACCCGAACTATCAGAACGGCGGCGAGCTGCCCGGCCAGGACCCCCGGTACTTCGTCTACGACGGCACCCAGTGGGTCCTGCAGCCCGGCTCGGGTGACTTCCTCGGGGCGTACACCGACGCGCCGCGGGGCAGCCTCGGGCGGACGCCGGACATCGGCACCCTCGACCTGCACCTCGGGTACAAGCACCAGATCAAGAACACGAACCTGAAGGTGACGCTCGACATCTTCAACATCTTCAACAACCAGGAGGTCGCCCTCCTGGACGACGAGGTGGAGTACATCGCCAACGTCCCGAACGCGAACTTCAACAGGGTTCTCGCGTACCAGGCCCCGCGGTTCATCCGCCTCGGCGTGGTCTGGGACTGGTAGTTCTCCACCTTCTCCGCGAACATCCCCGGGGAGGGCCCGAACGGGCCCTCCCCTTTCCTGCGCCCACCGGGATCCCGGGAAGGCGCCGCAACGACTCCCCGGGAGGGAGGAAACCCTCCCGGCCCCCGGCGGGCCGGGTACGGGTTCCCCGGGGCGCGGCTGCGGTCCCCTGCAGCGAGGGGAGTCTCGCTCCTGCGGGGATCCCGGGGGGGCACGGCGTGGCACAATGGTTCCCCGGGCCAGTTCCGGAGGGAGACCCTCGTTGAACCGTTCCCGCGTCGCCGTTGCCGCCCTGGTGCTCCTCGCCGTGGTCGCCACCGCCCTGGTCGCCTGGCGCGCCCTCCCCGCGGCGGGTCCGGGCCAGGTCCTGCTGGTCCCGCACCGGGCGGTGGCCGGGCCCGCCCGGGTCCCGGTCACCCCCTGGGCGGCCCGCCTCACCCTCCCGTCGCCGGCCCCCTTCGCGGTCGAGCTACGGGCGAAGACCGGCGAGGGAGCTTCCTGGCCCCTCCGGGTCGAGGGGGCCCTGGCGGTCGACCCCGGCCGGGTCGGGCCGGCAACGGTGGACGGGATCCTCGCCGCGGGTTCCCTGCCCGCCTGGGTCCATCCCCTCGTGGAACGGGCCCTTCCCGGCGCCCTCGGGCGGATCTCCACCGGGGAACTCCTGGCGGCCCCGGCACGACTCGCCGGCCCCCTCCGGCAGGAACTCGCCTGGCTGCTGCCCCCCGGCGTCTCCGTCGCGCGGCTGGCGACCTTCCTCGTGACCCTGCCTGACCAGGCCCGGGCCGCGGCCCTGGCCGGGGTCCGCGGCCGGTGCCGCCCGCCGCTCGCCCGCGTGCTCTACGTGGGCCTCGACGCCGCCGACTGGGAAATCATCGACGAGATGGCCGCGCGGGGCGAGCTGCCCACCTTCCGGCGGCTCCAGCGGGAGGGGGTCCGGGCGGACCTCCTTTCCTACGACCCGATGATGTCCCCCATCCTCTGGACGACCGCCCTCACCGGCCGCCCGCCGGACCAGCACCGGGTCTGCGACTTCACGATGAACGGCCCGGGAGGGGAACGGGAACCGATCTCCTCGCGGGTGCGCCGGGTCCCCGCGATCTGGGAGATCCTCGGCGCGATGGGACAGGCCTCCGGTTTCCTCGCCTTCTGGGCAACCCACCCCGCCGAGCGCGTTCCCGGGGTCCTCGTCGCCGACACGGCCAAGGGGATGATCTCCGACCCGGATACGAAGCCGCCCCTCCCGGCGGGGACCGAGTGGCCTCCCGGCTTCGTGGAAGACCACTGGGACGAGCTGTGGCGGGTGGACACGCTGCCCGCCGATGCGGTGCGGGTGTACGCCCCCCGGCTGACCGACGCCGCGATCGCGCGGGGACGGCGCTGGTGGACGGACCCGGCGTTCCGGAAGGAGTGGAAGGCCCACCGGGAGAAGGGAGACCGCCGGGTCCCTCCCGAGGCGTTCCTCGTCCGGCTCGCCGCGGAGAACCACAACCTGGAAGTGCTGACCCGCGCCCTCCTCGCCCGCCGGGACCTCGGCGTCGTCGGCGTCTACTTCGAGGCGATCGACATGGTCGGCCACAACTTCCAGCACCTGGCCCCGCCACCCCTGCCCGGCGCACCGGCCCGGGAAGTCCGGCTCTACGGTGACGTCGTGGAGAACACCTACCGGCAGCAGGACGCGATGCTCGGCCGCCTCGTCGAGGCCGCGGGGCCCGACACCGTCGTCCTCGTCCACTCGGACCACGGGTTCCTCTGGGGGCGCCGGCGGCGGACCGACCTCCTGCCCTACACGACCGGGCAGCCGGTGGAATGGCACCGGCACGAGGGCATCTTCCTCGCCAGCGGCGGCCCCGTCCGCCGGGGGGTGCGGGTGCCTCCCGTCTCCCTGTACGACATCACGCCGACGATCCTGGCCCTCCGCGGGTTGCCGGCGGGGAAGGACATGCCGGGGAAGGTGCGGGCCGACCTCTTCCGGCCCGGGGTCCGGGACCGCCTTCCCCGGGAGCGGATCCCCTCCTGGGATCCCCTGGTGCCGCCCCGGAGCTGGGCCGAGGCGGACGACGAGGACCTGGCCCGGGTCCGGGAAGAGATGCTGGAACAGCTGCGGGGTCTCGGCTACATCGGGGACTCCGGGCCCTCCTCCCCGCCACCCGCCCGGCCGGAGGGCGGCAGCCCGGAGGGGGGAGACCAGTCACCGCGGGTCACCTACTGGAGAAACCTGGCCACGTGGTACATGAACCAGGACCGGTTCGCCGACGCGGAGCGGGCGCTCCTCGCCGCCAACAGGGTGAAGGAACTGCCGAAGACCTTCTGGCTGCTCTCCGAGGCCCGGGCCGCCCGGGGGGACCTGGCCGGGGCCATCGCCGCCCTCGAGGAAGGGTTCCGGCGGATGCCGGGGAAGATGACGCCGGAAACGGTCCGCTGGCTGGTGGAACTGCACCTCCGGCAGGGAGACGTGGCGGGCGCGGAACGGGCCCTCGCGGCCCACGGGAAGCTGGTGGGCGGGGACGAGGCGACCCGGCAGACGATCCTCGGCAGGATCGCGGAAGCCCGGGGCGACCGGGAGGCGGCCCGCAGGCACTACCTGGCCGCCCTGCGGGAGGATCCGCGGCAGGCCCGGGCGGCGGAACGGTACGCGGCCCTGGCCGCGACGCCGGAGGACCGGGCGGTGCTCCTCCCCCTCCTCCGCCGGGGGGTGCGGCGGGACCCGAAGATCGAGCTCTACTGGAAGATGATCGGCCTGATCCTCTCGGAGCAGGGGGACCCGGCGGGTGCCGCGGAGGCGTTCCACCGGGCGGCGGAACTCGACCCCCGGGACGACCGACTCCGGGTGAGCGAGGCCGTGTCCCTCCTCCGCGCGGGGCGGGAGGCCGCCGCCGCGGGGATCCTCGAGCAGCTGGCCGCGCGGAAGACGCGCATTCCGGCCGCCTGGATCAACCTCGGGCTCGTTCGCGCCCGCGCCGGCGACTGGAAGAAGGCCCTGGCCGCCTTCGAGGAGGCGCAGCGCCTGGGAGCCCGCGACCCGGTCGTCCGGAAGGGGATCGCCGCGGCCCGCCGCCATCTCGGGCGCTGACGGCTACTCGACGAGTTCCCGGACCAGCCGGGCGGGGCGGAAGGCGACCCGGCGCGGGGGCGGGAACCCCGGGAGCAGCGGTTCCCGGGCAAGCCGACGGTCCGGCCGCAGTTCGAAGGTCCCGAAGCCGGCGACGCGCACCCGTCCTTCCCGGGCCAGCAGCTCGGCCAGAAGCCCGGGGACGTGCCGGCGCCCGAACAGTTCCTCGAGAACCCCCCGCGCCTGGCGCGGCGTGAGTCCCGTTCGTTCCGCGAGCAGTCCCGCCAGGGACTTCCGGTCCACGCTGCCCCCTCCCTTCCCGGCAGTGGCCCACCTTAGGCCATCCCCTTCCCGGCAGGACCCGGGGGAAACCGTCGCGGGCGGGAAGGGGTTCCCGGGACGGGAAGGCGCTGCACGGGCACCGGGGGGATGCTAGCCTCCCTCGACGGAGGTACCGGTGCACGAGAACAAGGTCGTCGCCCACACCCGGACCGGCAGGATCCTCAAGGGGGTCACCACCGATTTCGACCCCGGCCGGGAAACCTTCCACCTGCTGCCGGCGGAGGGTGGAGGGGTTCCCGTCCGCCTGCGGGTCCGGGACCTCAAGGCCCTGTTCTACGTCCGGGACTACGTGGGCAACCGGGAGTACGACCCGCCCCCCGGGTTCGGGCCGGCACCGGCCCGCGGCCGGCGCTGCATCGTGACCTTCGAGGACGGGGAAGTGATCTTCGGCACGACCCCCGACTGGTCTCCCGGCGCCACCGGGTTCAACCTCTACCCCTCGGACCCCGGGGACAACAACGTGCGGATCTTCGTCGTCCGCGACGCGGTGCGGGAGATCAGCTTCCCCGGGGACGAGTGAGGGAACTTTCCCCCGCGAGGAGCAGGGCGGACCGGAGCAGCAGCTCCATCCCGGGCCCGAGCACCGCGTCGTTGACCCGGAACCCCGGCGAGTGGTGGGGGCGGTCGGTACCCCGTGCCGGGTCCCCCATGCCGAGCAGGCAGAACGCGCCGGGACGCCGCTCCAGGTAGAGCCCGAAGTCCTCGGCCGCCATCGTCATCGGGCCGGTCAGCACCCGTTCCACGCCGGGTACGAGGGCGGCGGCTTCCCGCACCCGGGCCGCGACCAGGGGATCGTTGACCACCGGCGGGTTCCCGTGGCCGAAGCTCACCTCCACCCGGACGTCCCGGGCAGCGGCCGCGGCCTCCAGCACCCGGGGGATCCTCTCCCGGAGAACGGTCCGGGTTCCCGGTTCCCCCGCCCGGGCGGTCCCGGCCAGCTCGGCGACCGGCGGCAGCACGTTGGGCGCGGTCCCGGCCGCGACCCGGCCGACCGTCACCACCGCCGGCGCGACCGGGTCCACGTCCCGGGAAACGATTCCCTGGAGAGCGACGATCCCCTCCGCGAGGGCGAGGACGGTGTCCCGGGCGGCGTGGGGCATCGCCCCGTGGCCCCCCGGGCCCCGGAAGACGGCGAAGAACTCGTCCGACGAGGCCATCACCGGGCCGTCCGGGACGAGGACGGTTCCCGCCGGGAGGGAACTCCAGGCATGGAGACCGAGCACGGCCTCGACGCCGTGCTCGTCGAGGACCCCCTCCCGGATCACCCGGGCCGCCCCGCCGCCGGTCTCCTCCGCCGGCTGGAAGAGCAGCAGGAGCCGCCCGGGAAAGGGAGCGCCGGCGGCGGCGGCCTGCGCCACCCCTTCCGCGATTCCCAGGAGGATCGCCATGTGGGCGTCATGGCCACAGGCGTGCATCCGCCCCGGGTGCCGCGAGCATGGCTCGTGGTCGGCCGGTTCTTCCACCGGCAGGCCGTCCATGTCGGCGCGCAGGAGGATCGTCCGGCCCCCGTCGGACCCGGGCAGCTCGGCGAGGACCCCCGTGCCGGCGATGCCGGTCCGGGGAGAGAGGCCGAGGTCGGCCAGCCGCCCCGCGACGTACGACGAGGTGGCCCGCTCCTCGAACGCCAGTTCCGGGATCTCGTGGAGCGCCCGGCGGTGCTCCCGCGCCCGCGCGGCCGCGCGGCGGACCGCCGCGACCAGGGGTCCGCTCCGATCGGCCGGGACCATCCGATGCCTCCCTTCCCCCCCGGGAAGGGGAGCATAACCCGCCTCAGGGCCGCCGATCGACGGGTGCGAGGCAGGAGAGGACGCCGGCCAGGGCCCGTTTGCGGTCCTCGGCCTGCCGGGCGCCGGCCCCCTTCCGGTCGCCCTCCCGGCGGACCAGGTCCTCGAGTTCCGCGACCACACCCCGCACGGCCCGTCCCAGCCGCCTGTCCGGGGCCGGGTCGAGGCGCAGGCCCTCCCAGAGGGCGTCGAACTCTTCCCGGCGGCGGTCTCCCGGGGCCAGCGCGGCCGCCACCCCCCGGCCGACCCATTTCCGGGCCCACGCGACCCCTTCCGGAGAGGCCCGCTCCAGGGTGGAGGCCAGCAGCCGCACGCGCCGGTCCACCGGCCCCTCCCCGGTCCCGGAGTTCCCGGCCAGGAGGCAGGCCCCGGGTCCCGCCGGCGCGTCCCCGGCCGGGGCCGGCTTCCCCGGTCCCCGGGAGGCCCCGCCCTGTTCCGCCGGCGGCGGCGTGACGGCCAGCTTCCCGCGCAGGACGCCCCGGGCCCCCAGCGAGGAGAAGTGGACCCGCAGCCGCCGGGGACCGCCGCCCGGGGGCACCGGGACCCGGAGTTCCAGGGGGGATGCCCCGGCGATCCGGCCGACGACCCGGCCCCCCGGTTCCTCGAGCCGCAGGGAGCCGATCCCCCGGCCCGTCCAGTCGGCCCGGAAGGACCACGTTCCCGGCCGATCGAGCACGACGGTGACCCGGAAGGCGGCGGGAACCCCGTCCGGGACGGAGAGGCGCCAGCGGGACGACCGCGCCGGAAGGACGCCGACGAGTGCAAGGAGGCCGACGACGACGGCGGCCCGGGCGGCGGCGCCCCCCCGCCGGATCAGCGCCGCAGCAGGACGTCGACCCGCTTCGTCGTGACCCGCGGCGGGTCCAGCGCCTTCCCCGCGATCATCCGCCAGGTGTCCCGGAACACGATCGCCCGCCCCCGGGCGGCGCGGGTGGCCCCGTAGTCGATCTCCCGCTCGAAGGATTCCTTCCGGTCGGCAGGGGTCTCCCGGTCCAGCCGGGTATCCCGGCCCCACGGACCTTCCCAGACCTTCACCGGGCGGCGCGGGT
The DNA here is from genome assembly GCA_964582785.1 of uncultured Acidobacteriota bacterium. Taxonomy (GTDB): domain Bacteria; phylum Acidobacteriota; class Polarisedimenticolia; order J045; family J045; genus JAMOQA01. The sequence goes on from CAZOTT010000036.1 coordinate 17,437, forward strand.
CCGGAAAGGTCCAGATCTCGGCCCAGCGGTCGACGAGGCCCCGGCGCAGGCCGCGGTCCCAGGAGAGCACGATCTCCTGCCGGCCGTCCCCGTCCAGGTCGAGGATCTCCATCTCCCCGTCGTGGGCCGGCTGGCCGGTCTCCGCCGCCACGTGCCGCGACCACAGCAGCTCTCCCTTCTCCCCGCCCTCCGCGTCCCACGTGCCGAGGAGGACCTCCGTGGCCCGGGCCGGGTCCTTCTCGCCGGTGAGCGCGACGACCAGGAGAACCCCCTCCCGCCGGCCGTCACCGTCAAGATCGGTCACCGTCCGGGTCACGGTCAACTCGGCGACCCGGGGCACGTCCCGCGGGTCCCGGGGCAGGCCGGCCAGCACGGACAGCCCGGTGCAGCCGAGGAGCATCGCGGTGAAGATCGCCGGGGTACGGGATCCCATGGACTCGCTCCTTTCCGGGTCCTTTCGCCACTCCCGGGTCGATGATACCCCGCGGCCGGCCGGGACCTGCCGGGGCGCAGGAAGAAAACGGGCCGGGCGGAAAGGTTCGGCGTATAAGAATGCCGGCAAGTGCCGGAAACCGGTGGAAGGTGCCCGAGCCCCCCAGCCCCAGGCACCTCGCAGAGGAATGGGTGTAACAGAGGAGGCGCGCCGCCCGCGCGCCGCCGTCGGCGTGCCTCCGGGAGAGAGGTCAACATGCGTCCAGCTACCCGTCTCGTCGCCTGCGTCTGTACCAGCCTGCTCCTTCTCGCGGCCCTCGCACCGGCCGCCCGGGCGGACGTCCTCCCCTTCGGCCTCCGGGTCGACCGGGTGAAGGACCAGGCCGCCGAACTCGGGGACCTTGCCCAGTCGCCCACCGGCGACCTCTGGCTCCTCGAGCGCGGGGGCACCATCCGCGTCTTCCGGGACGGGAAGGAGCTGGCGAGCCTCTCGCTTTCCGTCGATACCTCCTGTGACGGCGGTCTCCTCGACGTGGCGTTCCCCCGGGACCACGCCTCGTCCGGGCGGGCGTTCGTCTCCCTGGTGGCTCCCGGCGGCGAGGTCCGGGTGGACACCGTGGTCCTTTCCGGGGACCAGCTGTCCCGCGAGGGAACCCTGCTGACGATCGGCACGACCTCCACCGGCTGCCGGGTGGGCGGCGGCCTGGCGGTGGGCAAGGACGGCAAGCTGTACGTGGCCACCGGTGACCTCGAGAACGGCGCCGCGGCCCAGGACGACGGCAGCCTGCTGGGCAAGGTCCTGCGGGTCAACCCGGACGGGACGATTCCCGCCGACAACCCGGATCCCTCGTCCTACGTGTTCTCCAAGGGCTTCCGGGACGGCCGGGACCTCGCCTTCAACCCGGAGACCACCCGGGAGGGGGGCACCCTCTACCAGGTCGACGTGGGGGACGCCTCCGACAACAGCTCCGACGAGGTGAACGCCGTCGTCCGCGGCGGCAACCACGGCTGGAACAACACCTCCGGGAATTCCGGGGGAAGCTACGACGACCCGCTGGTCAGCTACGCCTCCCCGCGGGTGACCCCGGTGGGCATCGCGGCCCTCACCTCGGCCTCCCTCGGGTCCGACCGGACCGGCCACCTGGTCTACGCCTGCACCGCCGACGGCCGGATGCGCGAGGCGTGGCTGACCGGGGACGAGCTCGACCAGTTCGACCACGACGGGATCTTCTTCGATCCCGAGGACGACGGCGACGGCACCCCGGATACCGGCTGCCCCCGCGACCCGAACGCCGTCGCGCAGGAGAATGCCGGCCGCCTGCTCTTCGCCAACACCGGTGACAACCCGGGGGTCTGGATGGTCTGGAAGGACTTCCCCGGCCCGGCCGAGGTTTCCGCCCCCGGGGCGCTCGTGCCGCTCACCGTGGAGAAGAACGGCGGCAACCTGGTCCTCGGCTGGGAAAAGCTGCCGGACCGGGATGTCGGCCGGCCCTCCCGGAATGCCGGCCAGCGGGCCGAGGTCTACCAGGTCTGGGAGGGAACCCTGCCGATCACGAACGGCAGCTACGATCACGCGCCCCTGCTGGCGACCGACGGCAACCCGGACGGTTTCCGGCTGACCGCCGAGGTGACCCCCGGCGACGGCAACCGCTACTACCTGGTCACCGCCCAGGGAGACAACATGGAGGGCTCCACCGGGCAGGCGAGTGACGGCAGCGTGCGGCCGACGGGCGACGACTGGTGCGACACGATCGGCTGGGGAAAGGACGTCGGCCAGTGCGCCGAGGACTTCCAGAACCCGGTGGACGGTTCGCCGCTGAAGCTCGTCGACTACAACCCGAACTCGCCGACCTACATGCAGTCCCTCTCGATCGGTGACTTCCGCGGGTGGGTCGTCCGGATGGACATCTCCGCCGACGACTGCTTCTGGTGCAACGCCCAGGCCGACTACAACCACGAGATCGACCGCAAGTACCGGGCGCGGAACTTTACCAACCTGACGATCTTCACCAAGACCTACCACGGGCTGGTCCCGTACGCGAATCCCGACGAGTGCGCGGCGGCGATCGCCGACTGGGCCTCCCGCCACAACGAGATCAACCCGGTGCTCTGCGACGTGGACATGGACGGGGACGGCCAGGGAGACATCTCGATGCAGTTCTGGCACCAGGACGACTGCGGCGGGACCCCCCAGAACCTCTTCATCGACCAGGGGAACGTGATCTACGACTTCAAGTGTGGTGGAATTACGGGCTCCACCGTCGAGGGCCTGATCCAGGGCGAGGTGGACGAGGAGACCTGCGAGTGACCCAGGGATACCACCACGCGCGCACGGGGCGCGGGGGCCGCACCGCGGCGGCCCTCGTGCTCGTCCTGCTGCTGTCGGCCGGCGCCGTCCTCGCCGCGGGGGAGGAGGCGCCCCTTCCCGGGGAGGCCGGGCCTCCCTCCGCGGGGGAGGAGGCCCGGCCCGCCACTCCCCCCGCGGACACCGGCACCATCGCCGTCGAGGGCTCGAGCCGGGACGTCACCGGCGCCCTCCAGGGCCAGGAGGGGGTGCACATCCAGACGATGTGCACCCACTGCAACTCGGCGAACATCCAGGTCGGAGGGCTGTCCCAGGACCTGGTGCCCGTGCTCTGGGACGGGACGCCCCTCCTGGGCGGCCTGGCGGTCAGCTACGTTCTCCAGATGCTTCCCGGCGATACGGTCACCGAGGCCCACGTGACGAAGGGCCCCGGCGAGGCCCGGGAGCCGGGCCCCGCCGCGGGCGGCGTCATCGAGCTGACCCGGGCCCGCCCGGACGAGCTGCCTCCCTGGGAATTCTCCGGGGAGGCGGGGTCGTTCGGGCGGCGGGCCGGCACGCTGCGCTTCTCCGGCCGCGTCTTCGACTGGCTGGCGGGGACCGTCACCCTGGGCCGGGAGTACGCCGACGCGGTGGACGCGGACGGGGACACGTGGGTGGACGTGGGCGCGATGGAGCGGAACCTGGCCGATGCCCTCCTGCGGATGACCTTCGGGCGGGACCACGTGGTGAACGTCGGGGCCTCCTGGGTCGAGGACGACACGACCCGCGGCCGGGGCGGCTTCGACGTGATCGGGTACCTCTTCGGGCCGGAAAAGGGCAGGCCGCAGTGGACCCGGGAGGACACGTTCGTCGACCGCCGGGCGTTCCGTGCGTCCTGGGAATGGATGCTCCCCTCCGGGGGAACCTTCACCCTGCGGGGTCTCGACGGGACCCGCCACCAGTCGGTGCATTCCCAGTACTCCCGCCTCGACCTGTTCGGGCCGCAGTTCCGGCGGCTGGTGGAACGCTACCGGATCCGGGAGCGCCAGGACTGGGGACAGGCCCGGCTGCTCCTGCCCCTCGGCACCTCGCTGCGGCTCGATGCGGGGATCGAGGCGGTCCACGAGCGGGTGACCGCCCAGGGCATCGAGCCGGGAACCGGCACGGTCCTCGACCAGGCGACCGACTACTACAAGACATGGTCGGGCTGGGCGGAGGTGGGCTGGACCCCCTCCCCCCGCTGGGACTTCCAGCTCGGCGTCCGCCGCGACGACGACGAGCTGTTCGGGGCGGAGACCCTGCCCCGGGCGACGGTCCGCTGGTTCCCGGCCCACGGCTGGACGGTGCGGGTGTTCGGCGGAAAGACGTTCCGCCCGCCGAAGCCGATCTTCGCCGCCGTCTGCTGCGGGCAGCGCTACCAGCGCAACATCAACGTCCGCGCCGAGGTGGGCACCACCTGGGGCATCGAGACCACCTGGCAGCCTTCGCCGACCTGGAAGGCCGCCGTCTACGCGGCCCGCACGGACTTCGACGATCACGTGCTGAAGCTCGTCGGCTGGAGCCAGCTCTACATCCAGACCTACGCCCTCGCCAACGTGCGCGACGCCCGGGCGGAAACCCTGGAATTCACCTTCCGCTGGAAGCCGGTGGAGACGCTGACCCTGGACGGCAGTCTCGGGTGGCTTTCCTTCTTCAACCGGGGCGGGGAGCCGGTCCGCGTGCTGATCTATCCCCCCTCGATGGCGGTCCTGAACACCGTGGAGGTCCCGATGGACCGGGTCCCCTACCGCCCGGTCCGGACAGGATCCCTCGGCATCTCCTGGACGGCAACGCCGGGAGCCTCCTTCTCCGCCCAGGTGAACTACACCGGCGGGATGCTGATCCAGCAGTTCCAGCCGGCGGCCTCGTCCTTCGGCAACATCCTGCTGGACACCATGCGGTGGACGCCGGGCTTCTGGCTGGTCAACGTCTCGGGGGACTTCCGCCTGCTTCCCCGGGTGGACCTCGCCGCCGGGATCGACAACCTGTCGGACCGCGTCCAGAACGACCTGGGCGACCCGACGACCGACTACAACTGGGGCCCCCTGACCGGGCGAACCTTCTTCGTCGCCCTGCGCTTCCACGGAATCCGCTGAGGCGGCGGCGCCCCCCGCAGGAGAGGGCCCCGCCTGGGCGGGGCCCTCTTTCCGTCTTCCGCCGGGACGCGGGGAACGCGCCTACCGCCCGGAGTCGGCAGGAGCCGGGACCTGGACCGACAGCGGCACCTCGACGCTCGGCGCCTGCGCCAGGTCCGTGTGGGCGACGACCCGGCCCCGGTACGTGCCGGCGGGCAGGTCCCTGCCCGCCACGACCACCTCGAGCACCTGCGAGCCTCCCGGTTTCGCCGAGACCACCCGCACGCTGGCGCCGGGGAACTGGCCGACGAGCTCGGCCCCCGTCACCCGGAACGGCTTCCGGGCCCCGTGGGTGAGGGTGACGCGGGCGGTCGCCCGGTCCCGGCCCGGCTGCAGCCGCACGTAGAGGGCGCGGGGCACGGGCTGGACGAGGGGGCGGACCCGGAGCCGGACCGGGATCGAGACCTCGGGACGGTCCGGGTGGTTCGTCTCCACCTTGACCGTGGCGGTCTCGGAAAGGGGCCGCGACGTGTCGGGCAGCTCCACGAAGAGGCGCCAGTCCCCGGGCCGGGCGCCGTACCTCTTTCCCTCCGGGTCGGCGTTCTCCCCGGTCACCTTTTCCACCCGGACGCGCAGCCGCGGGCGGTTGGAGAACGCCTCCTTCACTTCCAGGGGTTTCCCGTCCGGCCGGTGCAGCACGAGGACCAGCTTTCCCGGCTGGCCCTGGAGCACGCTCAGGGAAGGCCGGCGCGAGGGCCAGACTTCCACCGGGGACTGGACGGTGAACGTCATGCGGAGCGTCACCTGGGGATTCGCCGGGTCGTTCGTCGTGACCCGGACCGTCTTGGTGCGCTTCCCCTGGTACCCCCTGGTATGAACCTTGGCGACGACCTTTCCCTTCCCACCGGGAGGGATGGCCGAGTCGAACTCGGCCACGGTGCAGCCTCAGCTCGGTTTCGCGCGCAGGATCTTCAGGTCGGCGTCGCCGGCGTTCTCGAGGGTGAAGGTGGCGACGGCATCCTGCCCCTCGGCCACGATCCCGATGTCGAGGGCGGGCTGCCGGACGACGAGTTTCGGCCGCAGCACCGTCTGGCCGGGGAGCTTCCCCTTCGCCGCGGGCGGGGCGGGCGGCGTGCTGCCGGCCACGGCCGGGCTCCCGGCGAGGAGCAGCAGGAGCACGGCGGGCGCAAGACGCTTCATGGGCACCTCCTCGTGATGGGTGGCTGGTCCGGCACGATCTTAACCCCCGAACGGGGCGGGCGCCGGAAGGGCCCTAGCGGGAGGCCGGCTCGACCATGACCCGGATGAAGCGGTCGAGCAGGTCGGCGTCGAACTGTCCCTGCATCTCGCGCTTCATCTTCCAGAGGGCCTGGAACCCGCTGAGGGGAGGCGTGCCGCCGTGCCGGGAAGTCAGCGAGTCGAAGGCATCGGCGATCGCCACCGCGCGCACGGCGAGGGTCAGCTGGTCGCGGGTGAGCCCGTGGGGGTACCCCGACCCGTCGCACCGCTCGTGGTGGTTCATGCAGACGTCGAGACAGACCGGGTCCTCCCACCCGGCCTCCCGGAGCATCGTCACGCCCCGCTCCGTGTGGGACATCACCTCCGCCCACTCGAGGTCCGTCAGCCGTCCCTGCTTGTGCAGGA
>CAZOTT010000037.1:0-23561 GCA_964582785.1 uncultured Acidobacteriota bacterium
TCCCGCCGATCCGCGGCGGGTCGCCGCGATGCTGTCCGAGCTGGTCGTGCCCTCCCCGGACCCGGCCCCGGCGGCCGGGGTGCTGGTGCCCCATGCCGGCTGGGTCTTCTCCGGCCGCTGCGCCGGGGAAACCCTGGGGCGGGTGGCCGTCCCGCCCACGGTGGTGCTGCTCGGTCCGAACCACACCGGGATGGGCTCCCCCCTGGCGGCGGCCCCGGAGGACGCGTGGATGACCCCGGCGGGCAGGGCGATCGTCGACCGGCCGCTCCTCGAGGAGCTGGCCCGGCACGACCCGGAGGTCGCGTTCGACGCCGCGGCCCACCGGCGGGAGCACTGCCTCGAGGTCGAGGTTCCCCTCCTGCTCGCCCGGCGTCCCGGCGTTCGGATCGCCCCGGTCGTCGTCGGGACCGGGGACCCCGGCGCCCTCGCGCGCCTCGGGGAGGCCCTCGCGGCGACCCTCGCCGGGCGGCAGCCCCGGCCTCTCCTGCTGGTTTCTTCCGACATGACCCACTACGAGCCCGCGGAGGTGGCCCGGGCCCGGGATCTCCCCGTGCTGGAGCGGATGGCGGCCTGCGACCCGGAGGGGACCCTGGCGGCGGTGGCCCGGCTCGGCACGACGATGTGCGGCGTCGCCCCCGCCGTTGCCGCGCTCCACGCCCTGCGCCGGCTCGGGTGCGGGGGGGGCGAGGTCGTCTGCTACACCCACTCGGGGGAGGTCACCGGCGACGACCGGGAGGTGGTCGCCTACGCGGGGATGATCTTCCGTTGAGGGGGAACCCGGGGATGCGGGGAAGGGAGCGCCCGCCCGGGGGGATCCCGCGTCCCCGGCTGCCCGCCGGGTTCCTGGTGGCGCTGCTGCTCGTGCTGGCCGGCGCCGTCCGGGCCGCCCCGGGGGAGGCCGGGGGGGCTCCTCCCGCGGCGGCGCGGCTCGCCGGGATCGACCTGCTCCTCGCGGACGAGAGCCTCTACGAGGACGGGACGTGGATCTTTCGCGGGAACGTCGAGATCCACGCCGGACCGGTGCGCATCCTCGCCGACGAGGTGCGGGGCAGGGAGGAAGCTCCCGGGAGGGGCACCGTGGAGGCGCGCGGCAGCGTGGTCCTGGTCTTCCCGGGGGCGGTCCTGTCGGGTTCCCGCCTGGAGTGGCGGCTGGACTCCGCCACCGGGCGGATCACCGACGTGGTCGGGTACCTCGACCAGTCGGGCGCCATCCTCCGGGCGAAGGTCGTGGAGAAGATCGACGCGGACCACCTGCGGGTGGAGGACGCGGTCTTCACCACCTGCACCCAGCCGGTTCCCTACTGGTCGTTCCGCATCCACCGGGGCACCTTTCACCTCGGCCAGTACGCCTACCTCCACTCGGTCGCCTTCCGGGCCGGGCGCGTGCCGATCTTCTGGAGCCCCTACCTGGTCTGGCCGATCAAGACCGACCGGGCGTCGGGCCTGCTCTTCCCGGAGTTCCACAGCTCGGACAAGCTCGGCGAATCCCTCTCGATCCCGTTCTACTGGGTCCTCGCCGACAACGCGGACGTCACCTTCACCCTGGACACCCACTCCCGGGTCGGTCTCGCCCTCGGCGCCGAGCTGCGGTGGCTGCCCACCTGGAAGGGTCGGGCCCGCGGGCGGGGGTACTGGATCGACGACCGGGTCCGCCACCGGACGCGGTACAGCTTCGAGTGGAAGCAGCGGCAGCGTCTCCCCTGGGACGTGGATCTCCGGGCGGACATCCAGGTGATCTCGGACTTCGACTACGTCACCGACTACGAGACCGACCTGGTGCGGGCCGCCCTGCCCCGGACCCTCTCGACGATCGACCTGACCCGGCACTGGTCCTGGTATTCCCTCTCCCTGCGGATGCGGCGGCACAAGCAGTACTTCGTCGGCGGGATCGGGCTGGTGAAGTTCCTCACCGGCCAGGTGGTGAACGACATCCTGCCCGAGCTGGAATGGCGGGCGCGCAACCACCGCCTCGGCCGGTCCCCGTTCTTCCTTTCCTTCGAGGGCTCGATCGTCCGCTTCCGGAAGAAGATCCTGGTGCCCCCGGAAGGGCGCTTCGGGGTGGGCAGCGAGGACGACCTGGTCACCCGGAGGGACGATGCCTGGACGCGCCTCGACTTCGCGCCGCGGCTGACGGTGCCCCTGCTCCGGTCCCCGTGGGCGGACCTCTCCCTGCGGGCCGGCTGGCGGGGAACCTGGTACTCGGCCCGCCGGGATCCCGACGACCCGGAGGCGATCACCTCGCGGGGCCTCGGCCGCGTCCTCTGGAACGCCGGGCTGAGCTTCAGCGGGCCGCGCTTCCAGCGGATCTACGCCACTCCCGGCTGGGAGTACACCCCCCGGCTCAAGCACGTGATCGAGCCGTTCCTGGTCTACTCCTGGCGTCCCGCCGCCGGAATCCGCCCGGGAGAGATCCCGGTCGTCGACGAGGTGGACACCGTGCCGGGACGCCTCTCCGACGTGACCTACGGGATCCGCCAGCGGCTGTACGCCCTGCGGCCCCCCCGCTCCGGCCGGGTGGTCGGGATCGCCACCGTCCGGGAGACCAGCTTCGACGAGATCGAGAAGGAGCAGGAGCGGGACCGGAAGCTGAAGGAGGAGCGGGGCCGGGAACCGGGGCTCGCGGAGCAGATCGCGGTGGAGAACAGGCTCGGCCCGGTGGAGGTCGCCAGCCTCGAGATCTACCAGAGCTACTCCTTCGTCCGGGACCTGAACCGGGTCTGGGCCGTGCTGGTCGATCCCCTGACCGGGGAGGTGGAGAAGGATCCGCGGACCGGCCGCCCCCGCACCGTCCTGGCGGGCACCCGCTCCGTGTCCCCGGTGACCGTCCGCCTCCGGTTCAATCCCGACGAGGAGCACGTGGTCACGGCCGGCTACGTGTTCGACCCGGCCAACTCGGTCCTGACGGAGACGTCGGTCTCGGCCCTCTTCCGGCTGGCCCGGGGGGGGTACTTCAACGGCACCTGGTACCGCCGCCGGCCCGCGAACCCGGCATTCGCCGACCCGACCAGCTTCCTGCGGGCCCGCTGCGGGATGATCGCGCCCTCCCGCCGGTTCGGCCTCGAGGTGGACTGGGACTACGACCTGGCGGCGGGCAGCCTGGACCACCAGGGGTACCGGGTGCGCTACGCCACCCAGTGCTGCACCTTCCGCCTGGGCTACGACCGCCGGGACTTCGTGCACAACTCCCGCCGGGAGTTCATGCTGACGGTGGACCTGTCCGGGATCGGGCGCCTGCTCGACCTCCGCCAGTCCCGGCACCGGTGAGGCGGATGGAGTATCCTCCCGCCCCATGAGCGGTCCGGGAGCGGAGCGGCTCGACGTGCGTCCCCTCGTGCTCGGTTCGGGGGGGCTGGTCGGCAGCGCGGTGGCGGCGCTGCTCGAGCAGCGGTATCCCCACACCGTGGCGGCCACGCGGGCGGAACTCGACATCACCGACCGCTGGCGGATCGAGGCGGAGCTCGAGCGCCTGCGCCCGACGGTCGTGGTCAACTGCGCGGCGATCGCCGACCTGGAGGCCTGCCAGGCGGACCCGGAGCGGGCCCACCGGGTGAACGCCGAGGGTCCCGCGAACCTGGCCCGGGCCTGCCGCAACAGCGGCGTCCGTCTCGTCCACCTCTCCACCGACTACGTGTTCGACGGCCGCAGGGAGGGGGAGTACGTCGAGGACGACCCGCCGGCCCCCCTCGGCGTCTACGGCAGGACCAAGCTGCTGGGCGAGATGGGCGTCCTCGAGGAGCTCGCCGACGCCGTCGTGCTCCGGGTCTCGTTCGTCCACGGTCCGGGCCGCCCCACGTTCCTCGACCGGGTGGCGGAAGACCTGCGGGCCGGGCGGACGGTGCGGGCCGTGGATGGCTGGCGGACCCGCCCCACCTTCAGCACCGAGATCGCCCGGGCCGTCGAGCGCCTGCTGGACGGGGAGGTGACCGGGGTCCTGCACTTCGCCAACCGGCCGCCGGCGACCCGGCTCGAGTTCGCCCGGGAGGTGGCCCGGCTCCTCGGCGCGGACCCGGGCCTCGTGGTGCCCGTGGAGGCCGCGGCCCTCCGGCTCCGCGCGCCGCGGCCGCCCCGGTCGGTCCTCTCCACGGCGCTCTGGGAACGCACCTTCGGCGAGCAGCCGGCGGACTGGCGGTTTCTCGCCCGGGAGTACCTGGGAGGTGGGCGGTGAGGGTGCTCCTGACCGGGGGGACCGGCTTCCTGGGCGAGCGGGTCGCCGCCGCCCTGCGGTCCGCCGGGCACCACGTGGTCGCGCTGGCCCGGGACCCGGACCGGGCCCCGCGGGACGTCGAGGTCGTGCGGGGCGACCTGCTGGACGGCGAGAGCCTGGCCCGGGCGGTGCGGGGGGTGGAGGCGGTGGTCCACCTGGCGGCGCTGGTCCGCCGCTGGGTCCGGGACCGGTCCCTGTTCGACCGGGTCAACGTGGACGCCTCCCTGCGGCTCCTCGATCTCGCCCTCGCGGCGGGGGCCTCCCGCTTCGTGTACTGCTCGTCGTTCATGGCCCTCGGCCCCACCGACGGGTTCACCGGCGACGAGGAGACGGAACATCCCGGGGACCCGCGGAACGACTACGAGCGGACGAAGCTGGCGGCGGACCGGCGCATGCGGCAGCGGCAGGCGGCGGGCGACCCGGTGGTGATCCTCTACCCGGGCGTCGTCTACGGGCCCGGCCGGATGACGGACGGCAACATCCTGGCGGGGGTCGCCCGGGACCTGCTGGCGGGCAGGCTGCCGGGAACGATCGGCCCCGGGGACCGCCGCCAGTGCCTCGCCTTCGTCGAGGACGTGGCGCGGGGGTTCTCCCTGGCCCTCGCCCGGGCGCCGGCGGGATCCCGGTACGTGCTCGGGGGAGAGAACCTGACCGTGCGGGAGGCGCTGGAGATCATGGCGGCGGCGGGGGGGGTCCCGGTCCCGGGGCGCAGGATCCCCTACGGCCTGGCGAAGGTCCTCGGGCGGTTCTTCCGCTGGCGGGCGGTCCTCACCGGGATCGAGCCGATGCTGACCGACGAGGAGGTCGAGGTGTACCGCCACGAGTGGGCCTACTCCTCCGCCCGGGCGGAGCGGGAACTGGGGTACGCGATCACGCCCGCCCGGGAGGGACTCCCGCGGATGGTGCGCTGGCTGCTGGACGAGGGGATCGCCCGCCCCCGGCGCCGGGGGGAGTGAGGGCCGCGATGGCGGGGAAGGGGAGGGAACTCGCCCGCAAGGGGCTGCACGTGGCGATGGGCGGGTTCGCCTTCGCCCTCGCGTACCTTGCCTGGTGGCAGGCCGCGCTGCTGGCGGCCCTCGCCCTGCTGCACAACCTGTTCCTCCTGCCCCGCTACGGGGCGCGCGCCGTCTTCCGGGACGGGGCGCTCGCCCGCGGGATCGACTGGGGGATCGTCTTCTACCCGGCGACGGTGCTCGTTCTCGTGCTGGTGTTCCGCCACCGGCTCGAGATCGCCGCCGCGGCGTGGGCCTGGCTCGCCTTCGGGGACGGGGTCGCCACGGTCACCGGGATCCTCCTGGGGCGGGCCACCGGCGCCCTTCCCTGGAACCGGCAGAAGTCCTGGGCGGGACTCGCCGGCTTCCTCCTCGCCGGGCTCCCGGCCGGTGTCCTGCTCTGGTGCTGGACCCGTCCGGAGCCGTTTCCGCCGGCCGCCCTTCCCGCCCTGCTCGCCGTCGGCGTCGCCGTGGCGATCCTCGAGAGCCTGCCCCTCGGGATCGATGACAACCTGGTCGTGGGGCTCGGGGGCGGTGCCCTGCTCGCACTCGCCCTCGCCGTGACCCCCGCCCGCCTGGTACCGGCGCCCGGCGCCCTGGTCCTCGCCGTGGCGGTCAACGTCGCGGTGGGGGTCCTGGCCCGCCTGGCGGGGGCGGTGGACGGGCCGGGGCTGGTCCACGGAGCGGTCCTCGGCACGTGCCTGTGGGCCTGGGGCGGGCCCGGGGCCTTCGTCCTCCTGCTGCTGTTCTTCGTCCTGGGGACCGGGGCGACGAGGGTGGGATGGAAGACGAAGGAGCGGGAGGGAACCGCCCAGGAGGGAGGCGGCAGGCGGGGGGCGAAGCACGCCTGGGCCAACGCCGGGGGGCCCGCCCTCTTCGCCTGCCTCGCCGCGGGGAGCGGGGATCCGGGACTCTGGATCCTCGCCCTGGTCGCGGCCCTCGCCACGGCGACCGCCGACACCCTCGGCTCGGAGGTGGGCCAGGCGTTCGGACGCCGGACCTTCCTCGTGACGACGTTCCGGCCGGTTCCCCGCGGTACCGACGGCGCGGTCAGCCTGGAGGGGACCCTGGCCGGGATCGCCGGCGCCGCCCTGGTGGGCCTGGCCGGCCTGGGCCTGGACCGGGCCGGGTGGCTCGGGAACGGTCCGGGACTGCTCCGCGGCGTGGACGTGGCGGTCGTCGTCGCCGCCGCCTTCCTCGGCACGACCCTCGAGAGCGTTCTCGGGGCGACCCTGGAGCGGGCCCGGGCGATCGACAACGAGGCGCAGAACTTCCTCAACACCCTGGCGGGGGGCCTGCTCGCCGTGCTCCTCCGCCGGGGCATCGGCTGAGGGGGGGACGATGGGCGCGATCGGGGAGACGATCCGGCGGTACGTGGCCTTCACCCGGCCGTTCACCCTCCTGCCCCCGACCCTGGGGGTGATCTCGGGGGCGATCTGCGCCTGGGGCTCCTACTGGAACCCGGACCCGTCCCGGACCGTCACGCCGGGAGTCGTCCTGACGGTGATCCTCGGGTCCGCCTGCGCGGCGCTGCTGAACGCGGCGAGCAACGTGATCAACCAGGTCTACGACCTGCCGATCGACCGGGTGAACAAGCCGAACCGCATGCTGCCCTCCGGGCGCATCTCCCTCCGCGCGGCCTGGCGGTACACCTGGTTCCTCTACGCGGTCGCCGTCCTGCCCACGTGGTTCGTCGTCATCCACCCGGCCCGGGGGCTCGGCGACCGGCTGCTCGTGCCGGCGGCGGTCGCGGCCTCCCTGCACGGTCCCCTGGACTGGGCCCTCGCGCTCCTCCAGTGGCACGCCTGCTTCTTCATCTACCTGGCCGGGATGCTCTTCACGTTCGTCTACTCGGCCCCCGCTCTCGGGCGCACCAAGCGCCACGCGATCGGGGCCAACCTGACGATCGCGATCCCCCGGGGGATGCTGCTCAAGGTCGCGGGCTGGAGCATGGTCGGCCCGGTCCTCGCCGCCGAGCCCTGGTACATCGGTACGATCTTCGCGCTGTTCCTGCTCGGGGCGGCGTCGACGAAGGACTTCTCGGACATGGAGGGGGACCGGGCGGGGGGCTGCTACACGCTGCCGGTCCGCTACGGGGTTCGCCGGGCGGCGTTCCTCATGGCGCCGTCGTTCGTCGTGCCCTGGCTGCTGATGCCCCTCGGGGTGGTCCTGCCGGACCCGTTCGATCCGGCCGGCCACCACCCGCTCCTGACCGGCAACCCGGTGGCGCTGGTCCTGGTCGGCCTCCTGCTGACCGCGTGGGGGGGATACACCGTCTGGCTGATCCTCCGGGACCCGGAGGCGATGGCCAGGGTGGAGAACCACCCCTCCTGGACCCACATGTACCTGATGATGATGACCGCGCAGGTCGGCTTCGCCGTCGCCTACCTGGTCTGACCCCGCGGTTTGACCCGGCCGCTCCCGTTCCCCAGATTGGCCCGTGGGGAGACCGGGGAACGGGGTGGATCGATGGGTGTCGTCGTGGCGTTTCCGCGCTGGCAGGTGATCACCCGGGACGAGGGGACCGCTCCCGGGGACCCGGTGGCCGTCGTCGACCCCGCCGGGGCCCGGCACCCGGTCCTCGAGGTGCTGCGCCGGCGCCTGCTCGCCACTCCCGACCCGGCCGACCGGTTCCTGCACGAGGTGCTCGTGCGGACGGATGCCGGGCGGCTGCTCCTGCGGTGGCGGGAAGGGGACGACCACTGGGAGGTGGTCCCCCTGTGAGGCCGTCCCCCTCCCGGGATTCCTAGTTCTCTCCCCAGGCCAGGTCCCGGACCCGTCCCTCCCCGTCGACCACGAGGCGGCCGGCCAGGGCGCCGTCCCGGAAGCGGAAGACGCGGGTGCCGCCTTCCCCCGGCGAGACGCCGAGGAGGGTTCCAGCCCGGCCGAGCCTCGCGATCGGCGAACGCTCCCCTCCCTCGACCACCAGCTCGAGCCGGGGATGCCCGGCGGGGCCGCGGAGGACCAGGGCGGCCACCCGCCCCCCGGGAAGGAGGGTGACGAGGCGGGCCCGGCCGGCCGGACCGACGACGCGGCGCCGGCCGACCACGCTCCCGTCGGCGGCGAGGCGTACCGCGCGGAGCGAGGCCCGTCCCCCGTCCCGGTGCACCCAGGTCATCTGGACCGCGGTGCCCTCCCGCAGGAGGACCGGCTCCTCGTCCCGTTCCCCGTTGCGCGTCACCCGGACGGACCGGCCCGCCCCGTCCTCCCCGAGGATGGCGGCGACGATCTCGGTGTCGTGCCCGTCCCAGGCCGGCCAGGCGAGGAGGACTCCCCGTTCCAGGGGGAGGGCGGCGGCTGCCATCGCCTTTTCCCGGTCGTTCTTCGGGGCGATCCGCACCGCCACCCCGCCCCCGGGCCACGGCCCGCCGGCATCGCCGCCGTTGCCGCCGCCCGCCAGGTCCCAGGCGGTCTCGGGCGGGTCCAGGTACCAGCCGTCGGTACTCGACTGGGCCGCCGCCGGGAGGGCGGCGAGGGCCAGGCCGAGCAGGAGCACGAGGATCCTGTGCGCGTTCATCGGGTCACCTCCCTGGCGCCGGCGGCGGGGCCGCGGCGGGTACGGGCGGACGGGCCGGCGGGGCCCAGCAGGGGCAGCACGTCCCGGCAGTCGGGAGGCGTCGCCGGGAGCAGGCGGGCGAGCCGCCGCAGGGAACGGAGGGCGCTCCGGGCCTCCCGGTCCCGGCCCGCCTCCCGGGCGAGGCGCCACTCCTCCACGTAGGAGAGGAACACCTCGGCGTGGAGACCGAGCCGTCGCGCCCGCCGCCGGGCCTCCCGGAGGTGGAGCCGGGCGGCGGCGGGCCTGCCCGCCACCCGTTCGACCCGCGCCTCCTCGATCGAGGCCTGGACCGCCACCTGCTGGAACCCGTCCCGCAGGGCGCGGGCACCGGCGTCCCGGGCCAGCCGTCGCGCCCGGGCCAGGTCCCCGCGCCGGCGGAGCACTCCCGCGAGGCGCACCGCCGCGTCCAGCTCCCCGACGGGATCCCCCGCGCGCCGCAGGGCTTCCCGTGCCCGCAGCCAGGCTTCCTCGGCCTCGGGCAGCCGGCCCCGGGACTCGAGCACCCGGGCCTCCAGGCCCGGCGCGGCGGCCTCGATCGGCCCGGGCCAGGGACGGGGCACCTCCGCCAGCGCCAGCCAGGCCCCCCGGGCCAGCACCGGCTGGCCGAGGCCGAGGGCACAGCGGCAGAGCAGGAAGGCGGTCCAGGCGAGGTCGGGGCCGTCCAGTTCCCGCTCCTCGAGCAGGTCCTCGAGAACCAGCCGGGCGGCGCGCCAGCGGGCGGCCGCGGCCAGGGCCCGGGCGACGCCCAGGGTGGCCGTGACCCGCTCTCCCTCGTCCTCGGCCCGGTCGCGGGCCGCCTGGTACAGGGCGAGGGCCCGGTAGACCCGCCCCGAGCGGCCCGCCCGCGCCGCCTGTTCGATCTCCCGGGCGGGGGCGGCGGTGTCCGCTTCCCCCCGCTCGGTCGCCGCCAGCAGGTCCAGCTCGAGTCGTTCCGCGAGGGCCCCGACCCGGACCCGGTACACCCGGGCCAGGGAGACGAGCTTCGGCAGGGTCAGCCGCGCCCGCCCGTTTTCCAGCCGGGAGAGCAGGCTTTTGCCCACCGGTTCCGGGTCGTCCCGCGTGGCCCGCTCGACGTCCTCGAGGGACAGCCGGCGGGACTCCCTCAGGGTTCGCAGGAAGGTACCGTAACTGCGCAGGGCTGCATCCACGTTCTCCCTCCTCCCCGGGGCCCGCTCGGGCCCGTCGGCGGCCGCTGTCGGCCGGCACCGGGGCAGGTACGGGGAGAAGAGGGCGGGGGGAAGGGGATCCCGGGCCGGGGCCCGGCCCGGGCGCCGGAAATGCCGAAGCCCCCCGCGAACGGGGGGCTTCCGCGTTGCAGGACCGGAACGCCGGCCTCAGGCGTCCCCTTCGCCTTCCGCCTCCCTGCGGCCGATCTTCTGGCGGATGGCGCCGGTCCCCTCGCGGACCTTCTCCGTCACCCGGTCCGCCACCCCGCGGACCTTTTCCTGCGCCTCCCCGGCCACCTTCTTCACCTTCTCGGTGGCCTCGCGGGAGAGCACCTCGAGCCTTTCCTTCGTCTTCTCGGTGGTGTCCTGGGCCCAGCGGCTGATCTCCTCGCGGGTCTCCTTCCCGGACTTCGGGGCGGTCAGCAGGGCCACCGCCGCGCCGACGAGCCCCCCGAGGAGGAAGGCGCCGAGCAGGGTTCCAGCGGAGCAGCGATCGTCACTCATCGTCGTTTCCTCCCTTCCGGCGGCGTCCGTCCCGGCCCGACCGGAGCCGGCGCAGCGCCGTCCACGTGCCGGCGACGCCGGCCAGGAGCGAGGCCCAGGGGGCGATCCGGCTGCCGCCTCCCTTGCCGGACCCGAGGAGATTGCCCAGCTGGCGGATCCCGCTCGTCGTCCTGGCCAGCGCTTCGGTGACGTGCTCGACGTGTTCGAGGGTCTTCTCGGTGCCCGGCGCCACCCGGTCGAGCACCTCCCGGACGCGCCGCGCCGTGGCCCGGACCTCGACGAGGGTACTGACGGCGACCCCCGTGAGGATCGCGGCCAGCGTGACGAGGACCGTGCCGAAAATGATTCCGACGACCTGGAGCATCTCGCTCATGGAGACTTCTTAACACCGCGACCGGCGGGTGTCCACCCGGCGCGAGGTGCGCCGCCGGTCCGCCGCGGATGGTCCGCGCGTTGTTCCTGCCGCGCCGCGTTCGACCGGGACGCGTGCCCGGCTAGAATGGCGCCCATGGGCGCGGAAGGGCGGGAACACCCGGTCATCGGCTTCGCGGCGCCCCCGGACGGGGGCGTGGTCGAGGGCCTGGAGCGGGAAGGCATCCCGGTGACGGCGGCCGGCGAGACCCTCCGGGGCGCCGTCCTCGGGAGGTTCGCCGCCTCCGTCCCGATCCTCGTCGTGCGTTCTTCCCAGCGGATCGACGGCGAAGTCCTCCGGGCCGGGGTGGCCGGCCGCCTGCGGGCGGTCGTCCAGGCCTCGGCCGGCCTCGACAACATCGACCTGGAGGCCGCCGGCCGGCACGGCGTCCGCGTGGTGCCGGTCGATCCCGGGAACGCCGTGGCGGTGGCCGAGCTGGTCCTGGCTTCCCTGCTGGCCCTCTTCCGGAACCTGCGGGAGAGATGGATCCGGACCGCCGGGGGCGCCTGGCCGGACCGGGAGCGGCTCCCGGACCGGGAGGTCCACGGCAGGGTGCTGGGGCTCGTCGGCCTCGGCCGCACCGGGAGCCGCGTCGCGTGCGGGGCCCGCGCCCTGGGCATGCGGGTGCTGGCGGTGGACCCTTACGTCCCCGCCGACCGGTTCCGGCGGCTGGGCGTGGAGCGGGCCGGGAGCCTCGACGAGATGCTGCCGCGCCTGGACGCCCTCTCCCTGCACTGCCCGCTGACGCCGGAAACCCGCGGCCTCGTCGGGGAACGGGAACTCTCCCTGCTGCCCCGGGGGGCGGTCCTCGTGAACGCGGCCCGGGGGGCCGTGGTGGACGGAAAGGCCCTGCGGGACGCCCTGGACCGGGGGCACCTCTCGGGAGCGGCCCTCGACACCTGGTTCCCGGAACCACCGCCGCCGGGGAGCCTGCGGGATCACCCCCGGGTCCTGCCCACCCCCCACTGCGGGGGGCATACCGTGGAATCCCACGCCCGGCGGGCGCGCCACCTCCTGCGTGCCCTCCTGGCCCTCGCCCGGGAGACCGGGCCCGGAGTCCCATGACGAACGACGGTCTCCCCGGGACGGGGCCGGCGATGCGCCGCGCCCCCGTGTTGCGGGCCCTCGCCTGCCTCCTCGCCCTCCTGCTGCCGGCCGTGGTCGCCGGCGCGGCCCGGCGCCGGGCTCCCGCCCCGGTGCCCCCGGTCGCCGGCTTCCTGGAGGCGGGCCGGGTGCTCGGCCTGGTCGTCCCGGGAGACCGGGCCGCCGTGGCCGGGGTCGTGCCCGGCGCGGGGGACGGGTCCCGGGACACCGTGGCCCGGTTCCTCGCGGCGGAGGCCCTGGCCCGGGAACTGGCCGCGCCGGGGGAACGGCCGTTCGTCGCGCTGGGCGGAGGGAACCTGTCCGGGACGTGGATCGCCGTCGGGGAACTTGCTCCCGGCGAGGTCGTTCCCCTGGCGCGGCGGCTCCTGGCGCCGCCCCGTCCCGGCCGTGACGCCCTGGCCGCGGCCCGGGAGTTTGCCCGTGCCCGTGCCCGGGCGTTCGCGGACGACCCGCTGCTCCGGGCCCGGGCCGCCGCCTGGGCGGAGTGCTTCCCCGGGCGGCCCGACCCGTGGAGCGGGTGGGGCACCGTCGAGGAGCAGGAAGGAATCTCCGACGGGGAGCTGCGGAAGGTCGCGGCCGGGCTGGCGGCGGCGCGTCTGATCGTTGCCGGGCCCCGCCGCCCGGCGGCGGGGCTCCGGGACCTGCCCGCGGGGGAAGACGTTTCCCGGGCGGCGGGGCCGCCGCCGGAGCTGCCTGCCCGGGTCCTGGTGGAACGGGACGGGGGGGACCGGGTGGCCATCGTCCTCGCCTGGCGCGGCGATCCGCTTCCGGACCCGTGGGGCGGGGGAAACCGGGCGCTGGCGGAACTGATGGTCCTCGCGGAGGCCCTCCGGGAGGGGGAGGGCAGCCTTTCCCAGCGGCTGGCCGTGGCCGCGGGGGAGGACGCGGTCCTCGCCAGCGACGCGGTCCTGGAGCGGGGACCCGGGGGCGTCCTGCTGCGCCTCGAGGTCGTGGTGCGCCCCCGGGTGGCCCGGCGGGCCCTCGAGATCCTGGAGGGGACGGTCGCCTCGCTGAAGGAACTGCAGCTCCGCCGCGACGCCGTGATGCGGGCCCGGGCGCGCCTCGACGCCCGGGCCGCCGCCCTCGCCGGCAGGCCCGGGGCGGTGCTCCGGGAGGCGGCCCGGGGGGTTCTCCTCGCCTGGCCCCCGCCGGACCGCTGGAAGCGCCCGGTGGATCCCGCCGGGGTGGCCGCCCGGGCCCGGGCCTTCCTGCGCCCGGATCACCGGGTGCTGGCGGTGGCCGGCCCGGCCGGGGAGTCCCTGGTGGCGGCCCTCGAGGAGGGCGGGCAGGGGGGAGAACTCGTCCGGGTGCCGTGGTCCGCCTTCGATCCCCGGCGTCCGGGGCTGCGCCGCGAGGACCCGGTGATCGCCCGGGCCCGGCGCCTGCTGGCCCGGCTGGCCCCGGACGGCCTGCCCGGCGAGGGGGAAACCTTCCGGGCCCGGTACGAGGTGGCGGTGGAAACCCCCCTCGGCACCGGCCGGCACCGCCTGGTCGTCGCCCGCCTCCCCTCCGGGATCTCCGTGCGGGCGGAGGGGGACGACTGGGCCGTGGAGGGAGAGGAGGACGACGCCGGGGCCGAGGCCTGGGTGACCCGGGGCGGGACCGGGGAGTCGGGTCCCCTGCCGGTACCGCCGGGGTCCGTCGATCTGCTGGGCTGGGTGGAGCCGGTCCTCCTCGCCCAGGGCCTGCTCTCCGGCCGGCTGGCGCCGGCTCCCTGCGGCGAGGACGAGATCGCCGCGGTCCTGCCCGGCGGCCGCCGCATCGTCCTCCGCCTGGACCCGGAGGGCATGCCCCGGACGGCCCGGGTGTACGCCCCGGGAAAGGGGCGGGAACCGTTCCGGACGGTCCGCTACGCCGGGTTCCGGCGGGTGGACGGGGTCCTCGTCGCCGCGGAACTGGCCTGCCGCCCCCGGGACGGCATGGAGGAACACCGGCGCCTGGTTTCCTTCTCCTTCGGGGGGGCGGAGCCCGCGGAGAACGGGGGGGAGGCGCGGTCCCCCGGGGACGGCGAAACGCCGGAAAAAGAGTTGTCCGGCAGGCAGGAGGGTCTAGAATGAGCCCCCTCCGCCGGGCCGCCGCGGCCCGGGCCGGGGGAGCGGGAGCGGGCCGGGCCCGGGGGCACCGGCCGACGTGAAACTCCTCGTCCGGGCGGACGGGACCGCGGACCCCTCGAGGCCTATGTTCGACAACGCGGGGATCGGGGCGCTGGCCCGGGGTACGCCGGGACGAGGGCGAGGGCGCATTCCATGGCGACGAAGTCCGAAGAGAGCCGACCTGCCGCCGCCGAGCGGCAACCCGTCGACGAGGTCACGATCCGGATCGCCGGGGACTCCGGGGACGGGATCCAGCTCACGGGGACACAACTGACGGTCTCCTCCGCCCTGGCGGGGAACGACCTGGCCACGCTGCCGGACTACCCGGCGGAGATCCGGGCCCCGGCGGGAACCCTGCCGGGGGTGTCGGGGTTCCAGATCCACTTTTCCTCCCACGAGATCCTGACCCCCGGGGACAAGGCCGACGTGCTGGTGGCCTTCAACCCGGCGGCGCTGAAGGTCAACCTGCCCGACCTGCGGCCCGGCGGGATCCTGATCGTCAACCGGAACGCCTTCGACGAGAACGCGCTCCAGAAGGCGGGTTACGCCAGCAACCCGCTCGAGGACGGTTCTCTCCAGGGGTACCGGCTCTACGCGGTGGAGATCACGAAGCTCACCCGCGAGGCGCTCAAGGACTCGGGCCTGACCTTCCGGGAGCAGGACCGCTGCAAGAACTTCTTCGCCCTCGGGATGGTGTACTGGCTCTATTCCCGGCCCCTCGAGCCGACGATCGAGTGGATCCGGGAGAAGTTCAGGGCCCGTCCCGAGCTGGCGAAGGCCAACGAGAAGGTTCTCCGGGCCGGCTACAACTACGCCGACATCGCGCGCATCTTCCAGACGGTCTACGAGGTGCCGCCGGCCAGGCTCGCCCCGGGGACCTACCGCCACGTGGACGGCAACGAGGCGGTGGCCCTGGCGATGGCCACGGTCGCCCAGACCACCGGCGTCCCGGTCTTCCTCGGCTCCTACCCGATCACCCCGGCCAGCTCGATTCTCCACCAGGCGAGCAAGCTGCGGGCGTTCGGGGTGACGACGTTCCAGGCCGAGGACGAGATCGCCGGCATCGGGTCGTCGGTCGGCGCCGCCTTCGCCGGCAACATCGCCTACACGACGACCAGCGGCCCCGGTCTCTCCCTCAAGGGGGAGATCGTCGGCCTCGCCGTCATCCTCGAGCTGCCCCTCGTGATCATCGACGTCCAGCGGGGAGGTCCCTCGACCGGACTGCCGACGAAGACCGAGCAGGCGGACCTGCTCCAGGCGATGTGGGGGCGGCACGGCGAAGCCCCGCTGCCGGTCCTGGCGGCGACGTCCCCGGGGGACTGCTTCTGGATGACCCTCGAGGCGACCCGGATCGCGGTCAGGTACATGACGCCCGTCCTGCTGCTCACCGAGGGGTACCTGGCCAACGGCGCCGAGCCGTGGCGGGTGCCGACCCTCGACGAGATCCCGCGGATCGAGGTGAAGTACTTCGATGACCCCGGGGCCTTCCGGGGCGTCTACCACCGCGACCCGGAGACGCTGGCGCGGCCCTGGATCCGGCCGGGGACCCCGGGCCTCGAGCACCGGGTCGGGGGGCTCGAAAAGGACGAGATGGGTCGCGTCTCCTACGACCCGGAAAACCACCAGAAGATGTGCGAGCTGCGGGCGAAGAAGGTCGCCGGGATCGTGGACGACATTCCGCCCGCGAAGCTCGAGGAGGGGAGCCTCGACGACGACCTGCTGGTGGTCGCCTGGGGAGCGACCTACGGGGCGGTCACCCAGGCGGTGCGGGAGGAGCGCGCCGCTGGCCGCCGGGTGGCCAGCGTTCACCTGCGCTACCTGAACCCGCTGCCCCGGGGGTTCGAGGAGATCCTGCGGAGCTTCGACCGGATCCTGGTCCCCGAGCTGAACCTCGGGCAACTGGAGAAGCTGATCCGCATGGAGTACCTGATCGACGTGGAGGGGCTCCACAAGGTTCAGGGCCAGCCCTTCCGGGTCCACGAGATCCGCCAGCGCATCCAAGAGATGCTGGGAGCGTGACCATGGCGACGACCGAGGTTCCCCAGTACAAGAAGAAGGATTTCGCCTCGGACCAGGAGGTCCGCTGGTGCCCCGGGTGCGGGGATTACTCGATCCTCAACGGCGTCCAGACCGTGTTCGCCCGGCTGGGAATTCCCCGGGAGAAGTTCGTCGTGGTCTCCGGGATCGGCTGCTCGAGCCGCTTTCCGTACTACATGAACACGTACGGAATGCACACGGTCCACGGCCGCGCCCCGGGGATCGCGTCGGGAGTGAAGCTGGCGAATCCCGAGCTGTCCGTCTGGGTGGTCACCGGTGACGGGGACGCCCTGGCGATCGGGGGGAACCACTTCATCCACGCGCTGCGGCGGAACATCGACATCAAGATCCTCCTGTTCAACAACAGGATCTACGGGCTGACCAAGGGACAGGCGTCGCCGACGTCCCCGCGGGGCAAGCGGACCGCCTCCACCCCGTTCGGCGTGCTGGACCCCCCCTTCAACCCGATCTCCGTCGCCCTCGGCGCCGGCGCCACCTTCGTCGCGAGAACCGTGGACCGGTTCGGCAAGCATCTCCAGGGGGTCCTGGAGCGGGCCGCCCGGCACAAGGGTTCCGCGCTGATCGAGATCTACCAGAACTGCGTGATCTTCAACCAGGGCGCCTACGACTACCTGACCGACAAGGAAGGGCGCTACGAACACGCCCTGTACCTCGAGCACGGCCAGCCCCTGCGGTTCGGCAGGGACCTCGAGAAGGGCATCCGCCTGAACCGCTGGAAGCCGGAGGTGGTCCGGGTGGACGAGGTCGGGGAGGACGAGCTGCTCGTCCACGACGAGAAGAGCCCGTCGCCGGCCGAGGCGTTCCTCC
This sequence comes from uncultured Acidobacteriota bacterium, assembly GCA_964582785.1. Taxonomy (GTDB): domain Bacteria; phylum Acidobacteriota; class Polarisedimenticolia; order J045; family J045; genus JAMOQA01. The sequence continues at coordinate 16,897 of CAZOTT010000037.1, forward strand.
TCGCCCAGATGGACTACCCGGAGTTCCCGGTCCCCCTCGGGGTGTTCCGGGACGTGGAGGCTCCCTCCCTCGAGGAAGAGATGGTCCACCAGACGGAGGAGATCCGGGAGAAGACCCACGAGGACCTGCTGGACCTGCTGCGCGGCAAAAATCACTGGGAAGTGAAGTAGCGGCAGAAGCCGGCCCGGTCGCCGGGTTTGCGGGGCCGGGTTGACAGCCGCCCCGGAGGCGGGTAGCCTCTTGCGACCTTTCGCACGCGAGGTGCGTGCGGAGGGGGTGTCGCGCCCCGATCCACGGAGAAGGAACGACCATGCGCACCTACATCCCTTCGGCGGGCGAGATCGAGCGGAAATGGTGGGTTGTCGATGCCACCGGCATGCCCATCGGGCGGCTCGCCACCGTGGTGGCCCACTACCTCCGGGGGAAGCACAAGCCCGGGTTCACCCCCTTCCTGGACACGGGAGACCACGTGATCGTGGTGAATGCCGGCAAGGTCGTCCTCACCGGCCGGAAGCTGGACCAGAAGGTGTACCGGCGGCACAGCGGCCGGCCGGGGGGCCTGAAGGAGATCCCGGCCCGCCGGATGCTCGCCGAGCGCCCCGAGCGGGCCGTCGAGATCGCGGTCCGGGGCATGCTGCCGAAGAACAGGCTGGGCCGGAAGATGTTCAAGAAGCTGCGGGTCTACCGGGGCCCGGAGCATCCCCACGAGGCACAGAAGCCCGAGCCGCTGGATCTCCGGGCGGCGAGGAGTGCGTGATGAGCGTCGTGCAGTACTACGGCACGGGCCGGCGCAAGGAGGCCACCGCGCGGGTGTTCCTCCGGCCCGGGACCGGCGTGATCCGCGTCAACAAGCGGAACTTCGAGGACTACTTCCCCCAGGCCACCCTGCGGATGATGATCGAGCGTCCCCTCGAGGTCACGGAAACGAAGGGGAAGTTCGACATCCTCGCCAACATCCGCGGCGGCGGCCTCTCGGGCCAGGCCGGGGCGCTGCGCCTCGGCATCGCCCGTGCCCTGCTCGAGTACGATGCCGCCCTCCGCCCGCGTCTGAAGGCGGAAGGTCTCCTGACGCGCGACGCCCGCGAGGTGGAGCGCAAGAAATACGGCCAGAAGGGAGCCCGGGCCCGCTTCCAGTTCTCGAAGCGGTAAGCGAAGGCTTCCCTGGCGACAACCCAAGGCGGGGCGACGCCCGTGGGCCCCCGCCTGCACCGGAGGTACCCGTGGAAGGTTCTCCCGCTGTCTCCCTGCGCGAACTGCTCGAGGTGGGCGCCCACTTCGGCCATCCCAAGAGCCGCTGGAACCCGAAGATGCGTCCCTACATCTTCGGCCTGCGGGGCGGGGTCTACATCATCGACCTGCAGAAGTCCCTGGTGATGCTGGAGGAGGCCCTCGGCTTCCTGCACGACCTCGCGGCCCAGGGCAAGACGGTGCTCTTCGTGGGGACGAAGCGCCAGGCCCAGGAGATCGTCGTCCGCGAGGCCAGCCGCTGCGAGATGTTCTACATCCACCAGCGCTGGCTGGGTGGCCTGCTGACGAACTGGCAGACGGTCCGGAAGTCGGTCGACAAGCTGAAGGAGCTCGAGGACATCGAGAGCGCCGACCGGTTCGCCCACCTGACGAAGAAGGAACGGCTGAAGCTGACCAAGAAGCGGGCGCGCCTGGACAAGGTCCTCTCGGGAATCAAGGACATGGGCCGGCGTCCCGACGCCCTGTTCATCATCGACACGGTCCGCGAGTCGATCGCGGTGGCGGAGGGGAACAAGCTCGGAATCCCCGTCGTCGGCATCGTCGACACGAACGCCGACCCCACGCTGGTCGACTACCCGATCCCGGCCAACGACGACGCGATCCGCTCCATCGAGCTGATCACGACGAAGGTGGCGGATGCGATCCTGGAGGGCCGCCACCAGTGGCGGGCCCAGCGGTCCGAGCGCGGAACCCGGTCCCCGGCCGGGCGCCGGCGGACGCGGGAGGCGGCGGCCTCCTCGCCCCCGGCGGAAGGTGCGGCCGCGCCCGCCCCGGCCGCCGGGGAGGCGCCGGCCGGGCAGCCCGCCGCCCCCGCCGAAGAGCGGCCCGCCGGGGACGCCCCGTCCGCCGACTGAGACCGATTCCCGACCAGAGGGGCCGCCCGGCCCCGCGATGAGGATGGAACGATGGCGATCAGTGCCAAGGACGTGAAGAAGCTCCGCGACATGACCGGCGCGGGGATGATGGACTGCAAGGAAGCGCTCACCGAGACCGGCGGCGACTTCGAGAAGGCGGTCGAGTACCTGCGCAAGAAGGGGATCGCGAAAGCCGCCAAGAAGGCCGGCCGCGAGACGAAGGAAGGGATCATCTACGCCTACATCCACCCGGGGTCCCAGCTCGGCGTGCTCCTCGAGGTGAACTGCGAGACCGACTTCGTCGCGCGCACGGAGGAGTTCCAGGCGCTGGTCAAGGAGATCGCCATGCACATCGCGGCCGCGGGGCCGCGCTGGGTGCGGCCCGAGGACATCCCCGCGGAGATCCTGGACAAGGAGCGGGAGATCTACCGGGACCAGATGAAGGACCAGAAGAAGCCGCCCCAGGTGATCGAGAAGATCGTCGAGGGGAAGCTGAAGAAGTTCACCCAGGAGAACTGTCTCCTGGAGCAGCCCTACGCCCGGGACACCACGAAGACGATCCGGCAGCTGCTCGAGGAGGCGATCGCCAGGCTGGGGGAGAACATCCAGGTCGCGCGCTTCACCCGGTACGCCCTGGGCGCCGGCGACTGATCCCCCCCGGCGCGGGACCGCCCGGTGGGGGTGGCCCCGGTGGAGGACGGGCGCGGTGGAGACGGACACGGCGGGAGCCGGGCCGGAACGGGGCGGGTTGCGCTGGCGGCGCATCCTGCTGAAGTTGAGCGGGGAGGCCCTGATGGGCTCCCGCGACTTCGGGATCGACCCGGGGGTCGTCGACGCCGTCGCCGCCGAGGTGGCCGAGGTGCACGCCCTCGGGGTCCAGGTCGGGATCGTCATCGGCGGGGGGAACATCTTCCGGGGCGTGGCGGCGGCGGCCCGTGGCACCGTGGACCGGGTGACCGGCGACCAGATGGGGATGCTGGCCACGGTGATCAATTCCCTGGCCTTCCAGGACGCCCTCGAGAAGCGGGGCGTTTCGACGCGGGTCCTCTCCGCCATCGAGATGAACAAGGTCGCCGAGCCGTTCATCCGGCGGCGGGCGATCCGCCACCTGGAGAAGGGCAGGGTGATCGTCGTCGCCGCGGGGACCGGGAACCCGTATTTCACCACTGACACCGCCGCGGCCCTGCGGGCAATGGAGATCCGGGCGGAGGTCCTGCTGAAGGCGACGAAGGTCGACGGGATCTACGACCGGGACCCGGAGAAGGATCCCGCGGCGCGGAAGATCGACGAGATCTCCTGCCGGGAGGTGCTCGAACGGCGCCTCGCCGTCATGGACACGACGGCGATCTCCCTCTGCATGGACAACCACCTGCCGATCATCGTCTTCAACCTCCGGAAGAGGGGGAACATCCTCGCCGTCGTCCGGGGCGAGAAGGTCGGTTCCCTCGTGAAGGAGTGACCATGATGCTGGACGACCTGTTCGAGAAGACCGCGAAGCGGATGGACCAGTCGGTGGAGGCGGTCAGGCGTGAACTGGCCTCGCTCCGGACCGGCCGGGCGAGCCTCTCGATCCTGGAAGGGGTGCTGGTCGACTACTACGGCCAGCCGACGCCGATCAACCAGATGTGCAAGCTGTCGATCCCCGACCCCGGGATGATCGTCGCCCAGCCGTTCGACCCGTCGACCATCGGCGCGGTGGAAAAGGCGATCCAGGCGGCCGACCTGGGGCTGAATCCCGGCAACGACGGGAAGGTCGTCCGGATCCCGATCCCCCCCCTGACGGATGAGCGGCGGAAGCAGCTGGCGAAGAAGGTCAGGCAGATCGCGGAGGAGGGACGGACCGCGATCCGGCAGATCCGGCGGGATGCCAACGAGGCGATTCGCCGGATGGAGAAGGACGGCGACATCGGCCAGGACGAGGCCCACCGGGCGACGGACCGGGTCCAGGAACTGACCGACGACCACGTCAAGTCGATCGACGAGCTGGCGAAGGAGAAGGAAAAGGAACTCATGGAGTTCTGATGGCCGGGGGGGCCGCGGTCGTTCTCCTCGCCGCCGGTGCCGGAGCCCGGCTCGGGGCCGGCCGCCCGAAGGCCCTGGTCCCGGTGGCCGGCCGCCCCCTCTTTCTCCATTCCCTGCGGACGATCGGGCGCGCGGGCCTCTTTTCCGAGGTGGTCCTGGTGGTCCCTCCCGGCGCAGCCGGCCGGGAGGTGGCCCTTCTCGCCCGGACCCTCCTGGACGGCCTGCCCGGAACCGTGCCGGCCCTGCGGGTCACCGAGGGGGGCGGCCGCCGGCGGGACTCGGTGCGGCGGGGCCTGGCCCGGTGTTCCGGGGCCGCCCACGTCCTGGTGCACGACGCGGCCCGCCCCCTGGCCGGCGCGGAACTCTTCCGGCGCGTCCTCGAGGGAGCGGCCCGCCACGGGGCCGCGGTTCCCCTCGTCCCGGTGGCGGACGCCCTCGTGCGGGAGGAGGACGGGCTGGCGGTGGCGGACGTTGCGCGGGGTTCCCTCCGGGCGGTCCAGACGCCCCAGGGTTTCCGCCTGGACCTGCTCGTCCGGGCCCACGACGCGGTTGATCCCGCCTGGGATGCTCCCGACGACGGGTCGATCGTCCGGCGGTACGGCGTGCCCGTGACCGGGGTCCCGGGGGAGCGGACCAACCTCAAGGTGACCTGGCCGGAGGACGTGCTCGTCGCCGGCCGGCTGCTCGGGGGAGGGGAATCGATGGAGACCAGGGTCGGCTTCGGCTGGGACGTCCACCGGATGGTCGAGGGGCGCCCCCTCGTGCTGGCCGGGGTGACCGTGGACCCGGACGTCGGTCCCCTGGGCCACTCCGACGGGGATCCCCTCTCCCACGCGATCGTCGACGCGCTCCTCGGGGCGGCGGCGCTCGGAGACATCGGGACCCACTTCCCGGACGACGACCGGGCGTTCGCCGGGGCGCCGGGCCCGGAGCTCCTCGTCCGTACCCGGAGAATCCTCGCCGACGCCGGCTGGACCCCGTGGCAGGTGGACGCGGTGCTGGTCCTCGACCGGCCCCGGCTCGTGCCCTTCCGGGAACGGATCCGGGAGGCGCTGGCGCGGGTCCTCCGGCTGCCGCCGGGGCGGGTTTCCCTCAAGGCGAAGCGGACGGAAGGTCTCGGTTCCCTCGCGGGGGGCCGGGGAATCGCCTGCCACGCCGTCGCCCAGGTGCGGCGGACCGAGGCCCGCGGGTGAGCGGCGGGCTGGTCTTCGGGTACCACGCGGTCCGCACCGCCCTCGAGCAGCACCCGCGGCGGGTGGAGCGGCTCTGGCTCGCCCGGGGGCAGCGGGACGGGCGGACCCGCCGGCTCGTCGCCCTGGCGCGCCGGGCCGGGGTTCCCTACCACCAGGTGCCCCGGGAAGCCCTCGACCGCCTCGCCCGGGGGGGGAACCACCAGGGGGTGGGGGCCCGGGTGGCGGAGATCGAACTGCTGGCGGCCGAAGAGCTTATCGCCCTGCTTTCGCCTGGCGCCCTGGTCCTGGCCCTGGACGGCGTCGAGGACCCCCGGAACCTGGGGGCGATCGTCCGGTCCGCCGCCGCGTTCGGCGCCGGGGGGATCTTTCTCCCGGCGATGCACTCCTGCGGGCTGTCCCCCGTGGTCTCCCGCACGGCCCAGGGGGGGCTCGACCTGGTGCCGGTCGCCCGGGCCGGGAACCTCGGCCGGCTCCTGGACTCGCTGCGGGATGGGGGACTGACCCCGGTGGCCCTCGATCCCCGGGGGGACCTGCTGCCCTGGCAGGCCGACCTGCGGGGGGGAGTGTGCCTCGTGGTCGGGGGGGAGGGCCGGGGGATCCGCCGGGGGGTCCTCGCCCGGTGCCCGGTCCGCGTCCGGATCCCGATCCGGGAGGAGATCGGTTCGCTGAACGTCTCCGTGGCGGCGGGGATCCTCCTTGCCGAGGCCGCCCGACAGCGCGGAACCCCGGGGGGCCCGGCCCCCCGGGAAAATCTGGCGGGACCTGCTTGACGGCCCCGGAACCCCCTGCTAGCATTCCGGCTTTGCTGGGCTGGCGTAGCTCAGCTGGCAGAGCGGCTGATTTGTAATCAGCGGGTCGGGGGTTCGAGTCCCTCCGCCAGCTCCAGGAGAAGGCGGGGGAGGCAAGGTCTCCGTGCCCGCGATCGGTATGCCGTGGAGGGGTACCCAAGTGGCCAAAGGGAGCAGACTGTAAATCTGCCGGCGGACGCCTTCGGAGGTTCGAATCCTCCCCCCTCCACCACCTTCCCCCGGGAAGGGGCCGGGTACGGGAAGACATGGACACGCGCCCGGCGGGTTTCCCGCGGCGGGCCGCGAGGAAGGGCGGGAATAGCTCAGTTGGCAGAGCATCAGCCTTCCAAGCTGAGGGTCGCGGGTTCGAGTCCCGTTTCCCGCTCCAGACAGCGCGGTGAAGCGGGAAGCGAGACGGTATCCCGCGCGCATCACGAGCCCCGGCGGCTCGAGGACGAGGGGAAGGAAGACCCGGACGGGCCCATGTAGCTCAGGTGGTAGAGCACCTCCTTGGTAAGGAGGAGGTCACCAGTTCGAGTCTGGTCATGGGCTCCAGCACG
>CAZOTT010000038.1:0-23417 GCA_964582785.1 uncultured Acidobacteriota bacterium
GGGCCACCCCCCCCAGGGCGTCGAGCGCCCGCCGGACTTCCTCCGGGTCCTGCCCCGCGAGGGCGTTCCGGCAGCGGGCGAAGACCTGCTGGATCTCCTCCTTCCTGTCGGCCGGCAGCAGGTCCCCGAACTCCTGGAAGGTCTTCTCGTTGCTCTCGAGGAGACCCTGCAGGCGAACCCGGTTCCGAGCGGCGGCGATCCGCCGGCGGTCCTCCTCCGCGTAGGCCTCCGCCTCGGAGATCGCCCGCTCGATCTCCTCCGGGGAGAGCCCGGAGGTGGGAGTGACCACCACCTGCTGTTCGAGCCCGGTCGCCCGGTCCTTCGCGGTGACGGAGACGATCCCGTTGCTGTCGATGTCGAAGGTGACCTCGATCTGGGGAGTTCCCCGCGGGGCGGGCGGGATCCCGACCAGCTCGAAGCGGGCCAGGCTCTTGTTCGCCGAGGCGAGTTCCCGTTCCCCCTGGAGGACGTGGATCTCCACCTTCGTCTGGTTGTCCTCGGTCGTGGTGAACACGAGGGTCCGGCGGCAGGGCACGGTGGAGCCCCGCTCGATCATCTTGATGAAACGGTCCCCCCGGACCTCGACGCCCAGCGAAAGCGGCGTCACGTCGAGCAGGACGATCTCCTTCACGTCTCCCCGCAGGATCCCGGCCTGGATCGCCGCCCCGAGGGCCACCACCTCGTCCGGGTTCACCTGCCGGTTCGGTTCCCGGCCGAAGATCTCTGCCACCGTGCGTTGGACGAGGGGGGTCCGCGTCTGCCCGCCGACCAGCAGCACGTCCGCCACCTGGTCCGTGGTAATGCCCGCCATCTCGAGGGCCTCCCGGCACGGCTCCCGCGTGCGGTCCACCAGGTGCCGGACGAGACCCTCGAACGTCTCCCGGTCCAGGGTCCGGTTGAAGTGAACCGGGCCCTTCGCGGTCGTCGCGAGGAAGGGCAGCTGGATCTCGGCGGCCTCCTCGCGGGACAGCTCGATCTTCGCCTTCTCCGCCGCCTCCTTGAGCCGCTGGAGGGCCAGCCGGTCCCCGAGAGGATCGAGGCCGGTTTCCCCGCGGAAGATCTCCGCCATCCAGTGGATGATCGCCTGGTCGAAGTCCTCCCCCCCGAGGAACGTGTCGCCCGCGGTGGCCAGCACCTCGAAGACGCCGGCGGCGAGCCGGAGGATCGAGATGTCGAAGGTCCCGCCCCCGAGGTCGTAGATCGCGATGATCTTCTCCCCCTCGTCCTCCCCGAGACCGTAGGCGAGGGAGGCGGCGGTGGGCTCGTTGAGGATCCGCAGGACGTTCAGGCCGGCGATCCTGCCCGCGTCCCGCGTCGCCTGGCGCTGGGCGTCGTCGAAGTACGCCGGCACGGTGATCACGGCGTCCTCGATCTTCTCGCCGACGTACTCCTCCGCCAAGTCCCGGAGGTGGGCCAGGATGGCGGCGGAGACCTCCTGGGGGCTGAGGACCTTGCCCCCCGTTTCCACGTGGGCGTCCCCGTTGTCCGCCGCCACGATCCGGTACGGCACGTGGCGGGCCGCCTGCTCGACCTCCGGGTCGGACCGCTTCCGGCCGATCAGGCGCTTGATCGCGTAGAAGGTTCCCTCGGGGTTCGTCGCGGCCTGGCGCTTGGCGAGCGCCCCGACGAGGCGCTCGCCGCGGCGCGAGAAGGCCACCATCGACGGGACGGTGTGGCTCCCTTCCCTGGTGGGAATCACCACGGGCTGGTCGCCCTCCATCACGGCCACGACCGAGTTGGTCGTCCCCAGGTCGATCCCGATGATCCTGCCCATCAGCCCTGCTCCTCGTCTCCCGCACCCCGTTGCGCCTCGACCGACACCCGCACCAGGGCGGGTCGCACCAGGTCTCCCGCCAGCAGGTAGCCGACGCGCAGGACCTCGAGAACGGTCCCCGGCGGCACGCGGTCCGTCGGCGTCGTCTCCACCGCCTCGTGAATCTCCGGGTCGAAGGGAAGCCCGTCCCCCTCGATCCGCTCCAGGTCGTGGGGTCGGAAGACGTTCCACAGGGACCTGAGGGCGAGCCGGACGGCCTCCTCCATCCGGTCCCGGTCCGGCCGCTGCCGCACGCACTGCTCGAGGGCGTCGAGGGCCGGCAGGATTTCGCGCAGGACCTGGCGGATCCCTTCCCGGCGCCCCTCCCGGCGGTGGCGATGCGGCGCCGGCTCCCGGCGGGCCCGTCCCGGGAGCGGTTCCGGGGAACCGGGGGCCGGTCCGACGGCCGGCTCGTCCCCGCCGGCGTCCACGGGGCCCGTGTTCCCGACCGGGATGATCTCCAGAATCTCGAGCTCGCCTTCCCCTTCCGGCGGGCGTCTGGCCATGGAACCTCCTGGTCGTCGTCCCCCGGCCGCGGGCGCGCCACGGCCGGCGAGGCGAGACCTCCCCCGGTCAAGGTATAGGTCCCCGCCCTTCCCCGCGCACGGCCCCGTCCCGGGCCCCGCCCGGGTCACCGGGACGGCGGTCCGGGAGGCGCGAATCCGGGCTCAGGAGGAGCGGGACTCCCCGCGAGACAGGAGCCAGGCCTTCATGAACGGCGTCAGGTCCCCGTCGAGGACCCGGTCGACGTCCCCCATGTCGAGGCCGGTGCGATGGTCCTTCACCATCCGGTAGGGAGCGAGAACGTAGGACCGGATCTGGCTGCCGAAATCGATCTGTTTCTTCTCGCCCGCGTCCTTCCGCCGCTGCTCTTCCCGCTCCCGGAGGGCGCGCTCGTAGAGGCGCGCCCGGAGGATCCGGAAGGCCTTCTCCCGGTTGCGGTGCTGGCTGCGCTCGTCCTGGCAGCTGACGACGATCCCCGTGGGAAGGTGCGTGATCCGGACGGCGGAGTCGGTGACGTTCACGTGCTGTCCGCCCGCCCCGGAGCTGCGGAAGGTGTCGATCCGGAGGTCCTTCTCGTCGATCTCGATCTCGATCGTGTCGTCCACCTCGGGGATCACGTCCACCGAGGCGAACGCGGTGTGCCGGCGGGCCGCGGCGTCGAAGGGGCTGATCCGGACCAGCCGGTGGACCCCCCGTTCCGCCTTCAGCCAGCCGTAGGCGTCCGGGCCGATCACCCGCACGGTGGCGCTCTTGATCCCCGCACCCTCCCCGTCCAGCCGGTCGACGAGCTCGGTGCGGTACCCCTGCCGCTCGGCCCAGCGGAGGTACATGCGCAGCAGCATGTCGGCCCAGTCCTGGGCGTCCACGCCTCCCGCCCCGGGGTGGATGCTGAGGATCGCGTTCCGGTGGTCGTCGTCGCCGGACAGCATCATCGAGACCTCGACGTCGGCGATCGCCCGGTCGAGACCGTCGAGGGCCTCGGCGAATTCCTCGTCCACCGTTTCCCCTTCCCGGTCGAGCTCGAGAAGGGTCCGTGCGTCCTCCAGCAGGCGGACCAGCCGCCGGGCCCGGTCCCGCCGGGCGACCGCGTCGGCCCGTTCCCGGTTCAGCTCGGCCGCCCGGTCGGGGTCGTCCCAGACCGAGCCGTCGGCCATTTCCCGGTCGATCTCGGCGATCCGCCGGTCCAGGTCGGCGGTGTCAAAGGTACCCCCTGAGCGGATCCGCCCGCTCTTCGAGGCCCTGCCAGCGCTCGAGGAGATCGTCACGCATCGTCCGTGCCGTCCTTGCCGTTTCCGGGACGGGGCGCCGATCCGGCACCGGTCGGCCACCGCGGACCGCGCCCGGGGATGGCGGCGACGAGGAGCGCCACCGCGGCGAGTGTAGCACAGCCCGCCTCGAGTCCCCGGGCGACCAGCCCCCCTACGGGGACGCCGCGGCCGGCCCGGAGGCGGGCGACGAGCACGCCCCGTTCCCCCGTGCCCAGCCGCCCGCGCAGGCGCCCCGTGCCGTCGACGAGGAGGGAGATGCCGCTGTTGGCCGCCCGCAGCAGCGGCCTCCCCGTTTCCGCCGCCCGCAGGCGGGCGTGGGCGGAGTGCTGGAGCGGCCCGGAAGACTCCCCGAACCAGGTGTCGTTCGTCAGGTTGACCAGGAGTTCCGCCCCCGACCGGGCGAGCTCGAGGGCGATCCCGGGAAAGACCAGCTCGTAGCAGACCAGGGGGCCGAGGAGCCCGGCGCGGGAAGGCAGCAGGACGGCTCCCGTTCCCGGCACGAAATCCCCCGCCTCGGCGGCGATCGCGGGGATGTCCCCGAACACCGGCCGGAGGGGCAGGTACTCGCCGAAGGGAACCAGCCTCCGCTTCGGTGCGATCCCGGCGAGTCCCCGGTCCGCCCGCACCAGCACCGCGCTGTTGTGGCGCCCTCCTCCCGGGGCCGCGGTGACGCTGCCCAGCACCAGGTCGATGCCGAGTTCCCGGGCCAGCGCCTCGACCCGGGCCCGGAACCCTGGGGAGCCGTCGATGCGCCACGGGACCGCCGATTCGGGCCAGGCCACGAGCTCCGCACCCCGCCCCGCCGCCCGGCGGGTCAGGGCCTCGTAGGTGGACAACCGGGCCAGGGCCCCCCGTTCCTCCGGGACGCTTCCCTGCACCACCGCGACCGTGACCTCCCGGCCGGCCGGGCCGGGCAGGAGGTTCCCGCCGATCCCCGCGAGGACCGTGCCGACCGCCAGGACGGCCAGGACGCGACCACGCGGCCGGACCCCGGCCAGCGGGGCGGCGAAGGCGGAGGCCCAGGAAACCCCCAGCAGTCCCAGCCCGGCGCCGCCGACCAGGCGGGCCGCCGCGAGTCCTCCCGGGACGGTGGCCAGGGCGACCCCCGCCGAGCCCCAGGGGAAGGGGAACGGCAACGCCTCCCGGCTCCACTCGAGGGCGACCCAGAGGACCGGCGCGGCGGCGAGGGCCCGGCCCGGGCCGATCCGCCGGGACAAGCGGGCCAGGACCCAGGCGAGGAGCCCGGTCCCGATCCCCTCGAGGGCCCCGGAGAGCAGGACCGCGGCCAGGACGGTGAGACCGGAGAGGGGCGTGTAGACGAGGAGCACGAAGCCGAACCAGCGCAGCAGGAGGCCGAAGAAGACGGTCCCCGCGAGCCATCCCTCCCCGAGGGCCCGCCGGGGGGGCGCGGTCACCGCAAGGGCGAGAAACAGGGCGGCTCCCGGCACGACCAGGGGCCCCCACCCCGGGCGCGGATACGCGAGCGCCAGGAGGACGCCGGCCAGCGGGGCGAGGGCGCTCCGGGCGGGCCCCGGCAGCCGGATCATCGCCCCCGGCCGCGGACCCGGACCGGGCGGCCGAGGATCCGCGCCAGCCTCCGCGCCGCGCCCTCCGCCGCGTCCCGGTCGGGAAACGGACCGCCGACCACCCGGTACCCGCCCCCGGGAACTCCCGCCACCAGGGCCGGGACGCCGGCCGACCGGGCGCGCCGGACGACCGCCTCGGCCTCTCCCCGGGACCTCCAGGTTCCCAGGTCCAGCTCCACCCGGCCGCGCAGGGTCGGCTCGTCCACCGCCTGGAGACGCGGGTCCCGCACCGCGCCGCCCGGCCCGACCTCGTCGAAGACGTTCCGCTCCGCGGCGACATCTTCCTCGGCCCCCGGCGCCGGGGCCCGCCCGGCCACCGGCGGCCCGCCGGCCGGGTTCCGGGGAGCGGTGACGCGTCCGGTCCAGAAACCGGCCAGGAACAGGAGGACGAGGGCCGCGAGGAGGGCCGCGAGACGCGGGGCGTCCAGGTCGATTTCCAGGGGCTGCCGGCTCAAGGGACGCTCTCCTCCCCGGTCCCCGCCTCCGCGACCGCGTTCTTGCCCCGCTCCTTGACCCGGCGGAGGGCGGCGTCCGCCGCGTCGACCACGTCACGGGGAGACCCGCCGTGATCCGGCCAGGTCGCGACGCCGGCGGAAACCGTCAGCGGAACCCGGGCCCCGGTGGGCAGCGGGAACGGCTCCCGGGCGATCGCCCGGCGGATGCGCTCGGCCACCTCCCGGGCCCCCTCCCGGCCGGTTCCCGGGAGCAGGACGACGAACTCGTCCCCGCCGTAACGGAACAACCGGTCGATGCTCCGGATGGATCGCCCGATCCGGACCGACGCCTCGTACAGCACCCGCGACCCGGAGGCATGGCCGTGACGGGTGTTCACGTCCTTCAGGTTGTCCATGTCGACGAAGATGACGGAAAACCGGCCCCCGAAGCGACGGGCCCGCGCCACCTCGTCGTCCAGGCTCTGGTCGAGGTAGCGCCGGTTGTAGCAGTCCGCCGTGTCGTCCCGGATCACCAGTTCCCGCAGCGAGGCGACGGCCCGCAGGTTGTCGAAGACCGGCTCCAGCAGGCGCGCGTACTCCGCCGCGCGCCGGGGGGCCCCGGCGGCGAAGCGCTCCCCCTTCCCCCGGAGCAGCAGCAGCAGGCCGACCGTCCCCGCACCGGAACGCAGGGGAACGAGCAACGCCTCGCCCAGCGCGGGCAGACGCCGCTCCTCCCCGGGCGGCACGAGGGAGCCGGCATCCCGGAGGATCGTCGCTCCCCCGGGCGAGAACCGGCGCATCAGGCCGGGATCGAGTACGCCGAGGACCGTCCCCAGTTCCCCGGCGCCCTCCTCGCCCCGGGCCGCCACCGACAGGAGTTCGTCCCCGGAGGGCGAGGCCTGGTAGCCGAGCGCCCAGCGCCCGCCCAGCAGCCGGAGGCCTCCGTCGGCGACCGCCGCGAAACAGCCGGGGGGATCGAGCCGCCGGTGCGCCGCGAGCACCGCCAGCAGCAGCTCCCGGTCCGGCCCCGCCATCTCACTCGGCCCCGCCGTCCCCGCCGCTCGCCCGGGAAACGGCCGCCCCGTCCCGGGGCAGCAGCAGGCGGAACAGCTCGATCGGCACCGGGAAGACGATCGTCGAGTTCTGCTCCGCCGCGATCTCGGTCAGGGTCTGGAGGTAGCGCAACTGGACCGTCAGGGGGTTCTGGGCCATCATCTGCGCCGCCTCGAAGAGCTGGCTGGACGCCTTGTACTCCCCGTCCGCGTGGATGATCTTGGCCCGCTTCTCCCGCTCCGCCTCGGCCTGGCGGGCCATCGCCCGGCGCATTTCCTCGGGCAGGTCCACGTGCTTCACCTCGACGGCGGTGACCTTGATCCCCCACGGATCGGTGTGACGGTCGAGGATCGACTGCAGCTTGTGGTTCAGCTGTTCCCGCTCCGACAGCAGCTGGTCCAGTTCCACCTCGCCGAGGACCGAGCGGAGCGTGGTCTGGGACAACTGGCTGGTCGCGTAGTGGTAGTTCTCCACCTCGACGATCGCCTTCTTCGGATCGAACACCCGGTAGTACACGACGGCGTTCACCTTCACCGAGACGTTGTCCCGGGTGATCACGTCCTGGGGAGGCACGTCGTGGGCCACCACCCGCAGGTCGACCCGGACCAGGCGGTCGATGAACGGCACGATCAGGACCAGCCCCGGACCGTACTCCCGGTCGACCAGCTTCCCCAGCCGGAAGACGACTCCCCGCTCGTATTCCTGGATGATCCGCACCGCCTGGCTGAACAGGAACAGCGCGACGACGACGACGATCCCGATTCCGAGCATTCCTCAGCCTCTCCTCGCCAACCTTCCGGTCGTGTCCGCGGCGCCGACCCACCCGGGGTCAGCCCCTCGTTCCGTTGTCCCCGTCCGGCTCCGGCTCGACCACGAGCCGGAGACCGTCCACGACCTCCCGCACCCGGACCCGCGCGCCCGCGGGCAGCGGGCGGGTGGCCCGGGCCCGCCAGTATTCCCCGTGGACGAGCACCGTCCCCTCCGGGTCGAGGGCCGTGGTCGCCTCCCCGGCGAGGCCGACCATGCCTTCCCTTCCCGTCGTGGCCCGGCGCAACTGTGCCCGCAGGACCAGCCACATCACGGGGAGGATCACCACCGCGAGCAGGACTCCCAGCGGCGCCAGCACCTGCCACGGCAGCGCCAGCCCCGGCACGTCCCGGGGAAAGAGCAGCCACAGGCCGACCAGCAGGGAGGCGATGCCGCCGACCGTGAGCATCCCGTAGGAAACCACCTTGATCTCCAGGACCAGCATCAGCACTCCCAGCGCCAGGAGCGCCGCCCCCAGCCAGTCGACCGGCAGCAGCCGCATCCCGTACAGGGCAACCAGGAGGCAGGCCGCCCCGACCACGCCCGGCAGCACCAGGCCCGGGTGCGTGAACTCGATGTAGAGGGCCAGGACGCCGAGCGACAGGAGGAGGGAGAGCACCACCGGGTGCAGGATCACGTTCTGGAAGGACTCCTGCCAGCGGAGGCGGAACGACTCGACCCGCGGGTCCGCCAGGTGCAGGGTGATCCGGGTCCCGTCGGAACGCACGACCTCGCGGCCGTCGAGCCGGCGCAGGAGCTCTCCCCGGTCGCCGGCGATCATGTCGACCAGGCCCGCGTCCCGGGCCTCCTCGGCGCTCCAGGAGCGCGACTCCCGGACCGCCTGCTCGGCCAGCGCCGCCGGCCTGCCCCTCGCCCGCGCGGCGGACCGGAGCAGGGCGGCCAGGTCTTCCGACGCCTTCTGGAGGGCGATGTCCCCTTCCCGGTTCTCGCCGCCCACGGTGATCGGGTGGGCCGCACCGGTGCGCGTCACCGGGGCCATCGCGGCCACGTCCGCCGCCAGGAGGAGGAAGAAACCGGCGGACGCGGCGTGGGCCCCCCGGGGGGCCACGTACACCGCCACCGGGACGGGGGAGTTCAGGATGTCGCGGACCATGTCCTCGGCCGCGTCCACCAGCCCGCCGGGTGTGTCCAGCTCGAGGAGGAACAGGGCCGCTCCCCGCTCGTCCGCCTCGGCGAGGGCCCGGTGCAGGATCCGGGCGGAGACCCCGTGGATCATCCCGTCCAGGCGGTGGACGAGGACGAGGGGGCGCGCCTTCCGTCCCGCTCCCGCCGGGAGCGCGAGAAGGGCGATGAGCGCCAGCACCGCGGCCGCCCGGCGGGCGGAGCGGCGGCCCGGCATCCGATTCCCGGTTCGCATGGTCCCATTGTAGCCCGGCCGGGCTCCCTTCCCGGCCCGTTACGACTTCCCGGAAAGCTGTTAGCTGCCCCCGGCCGGGGGCCCGAACCGCTCGACCAGCCGGGCTAGGGCCGCGCGGGGAACCAGCCCCGAGACGTCTCCCCCCAGGCGGACGATCTCCCGGACCAGGCGCGAGGAGATGAAGGAGACGTCCTCCCCGGGGGCCAGGAAGACGCTCTCGATCCCCGGCGCCAGGCGGCGGTTCATCATCGCCATCTGCAGCTCGAACTCGAAGTCGCTGACCGCCCGGAGCCCCCGCAGGATCACCTTCGCCCCCTCCCGGCGGGCCACGTCGACGAGCAGCCCCTCGAACGAGATCACCCGGACTCCCCGGATCCCCTCGTCCGCCAGCGCCGCGGCGAACATCGCCCGCCGCTCCTCGGGGGAAAAGAGCGGGCTCTTCGTCGTGTTCCGCAGGACCGCCACCACCAGCCCGCCGTCGAAGATGCGGACCGCGCGCCGGACGAGGTCGAGATGTCCCAGGGTGACCGGGTCGAACGAACCGGGATAGATCGCCCGGGTGCATTCCTTCATCGGCCCTCGCCCCCCTCGCCCGGCAGCTCCCGGACCTCGCCCCGGAGCATCGCCTCGGCGTGCCGGCGGGCGGTGTCCGTGACCACGCTTCCCCCGAGCATCCGGGCGAGTTCCCGCGCCCGCTCGTCCTCGTCCTCGAGCGTCCGGACCACCGCCACCGTCCGCCCGCTCCGCGTCTTCTTCGCCACGTGGACGTGCCGGCCCGGCCGCGCGGCCACCTGGGGCAGGTGGGTGATCACGATCACCTGGTGGCGTTCCGCGACCCGGGAGAGGAACTCCCCGAGCCGCACCGCCGCCTCGCCCCCCAGGCCCTGGTCGACCTCGTCGAAGACCAGGGTACGGGGCGGCAGCCCGCCCTCGAGGGCGATGTCCAGGGCGAGCATCACCCGGCTGATCTCGCCGCCGGAAGCCACCTTCCGCAGGGGCCGCGCCGGTTCTCCCGGGTTGGCCCGCAGCAGGAGTTCCACCTCGTCGAGCCCGTGGACGGCGGCGACGGTTCCCACGATTTCCCCGGGCGGGCGGCTGTCGATGCGGACCTCGACCCGTGCCTCCGGCATCGCCAGCGCCGCCAGCAGCTCGGTCACCCGGCCCGCCAGGCGCGCCGCCGCGTCCCGGCGGGCGGAAGACAGGCGCTCGGCCGCCTCCCGCCAGCGGGCCGCCAGTTCGTCCCGCTCGGCCCGGAGTCCCGCCGCCTCCTCCGCCTGGTCCTCGAGGGCGGCGATCTCGCCGCGGATCTTCTCCGCGTCGGCCACGATATCTTCGAGGGGCGCCCCGTCGAAGCGGCGGCGCAGGCGCTCGAGGGCCACCAGCCGGTCCTCGATCTCGGCGAGCCGCCCGGGGTCGGGCGAAACCTCGTCGACCCCGGAACGCAGGTCCGCGGCGATCTCCTGGATCTGGGCCCGGACGTCGTCGAGCCGGTCCGCGATGTCCTCGTAGAGGGGGTCATGGACGGCCTGGGCGCGCATGCGCCGGGCGGCGGCGTGGACCCGGTCGAGGGCGGAATCCTCCCCCTCGTAGACCAGGTCGAGGGCGGACCGGATCGCCTCCACGATCTCCTCGGCGTGGCGCAGCCGTTCCCGCTCCTGGCGGAGGTCCTCCTCCTCGCCCGCCCGGGGCCGGACCTTTTCCAGCTCGCCGAGCCGCCAGCGGAGGGACTCGAGCCGGTCCCGCCGGGTCCGCTCCCGTTCCTCCAGGTCCCGGGTGAGCTGGTCGATCTCGTGGATCCGGGTCGCCAGGCGGCGCACCTCCGCCAGGAGGTCCCCGTGGTCCCCGAACCGGTCCAGGACGGCGCGGTGAAACGCCGGGTCGAACAGGGTCTGGGGTTCGTGCTGGCCGTGAAGCTCCACCAGCCCGGCCAGGAGATCCCGCAGGAGGGAAACGGTGATCGACTGCCCCCCGACGAACGCCCGCGTCCGCCCGTCCGCCCCGATCTCACGCCGCACGAGCAGCTCGTGCCCGTCCGTGTCGTACCCCGCCCGGCGGACGGCCTCCTCGACGTCCGGCCGGCGGGAGAGGTCGAACAGCGCCTCGACCCGGGCCCGGCTCTCGCCCCGCCGGACCAGCGAGGCCTCCCCCCGCCCCCCGATCAGCAGGCCGATGGCGCCGACGAGGAGGGACTTGCCCGCCCCCGTCTCCCCGGTGACCAGGTTCAGGCCCGGGTCCAGTTCGAGGAAGACGTCACGCGCCAGGACGAGGTTCTCGATCCGCAGGTGCCGCAGCATCGTTGCCGACTCCAAACCCTCCGCCGGGGGATACCGCCCCCGTCAGGGTGTCACCGTTCGCCCCCGGGGGTCAAACGGACCGCACCGGGAAGGACTCAGCCGAAGCTCTGGAGCACGCGGATGTAGTTGGCCCGTTCGAACGCCCCGGGGTCCGGGCAGTTCCGCTGGCTCATGGTCCCGACGACCTCGTCCACCGACCCGTACCCGTGCTCCTCGAGGAACCGCACCAGTTCCTCCCGGACGCGCCGCAGGTGCGGAATCCCGTACCGGAGCAGGGCGCTGCACAGGTGGACCACCCGCGCCCCCGCCATCAGCGCCTTGACCGCGTCCCGGCCGGAGAGCACGCCGCCGGTCAGGGAGAGGTCCGCCCCCACCCGCCCGTGCAGGATCGCCACCCAGCGCAGGGGAAGCCGCAGGTCCCAGGAATCCGAGAGCTGGAGCTCGGGAACCACCTCGAGGTTCTCCGGGTCGATGTCCGGCTGGTAGAACCGGTTGAAGAGGGCCAGCCCCCGCGCCCCGGCCCGGGCGAGACGCCGGGCCATCTCCGCCGGGTTGGTGAAGAACGGGTGCATCTTGACCGCCACCGGGATGTCGACCGCAGCGGCCACCTCGCCGACCACTTCGACGTACCGCGCCTCGATCTCCCGGCAGGACGTCTCCGGGTCGGTGGGCAGCCAGTAGACGTTCAGCTCCAGGGCGTCGGCCCCCGCCTCCGCGATGCGGCCGGCCCAGTCCGTCCACGCCCCCGGGTCCTGGGCGTTCAGGCTGGCCACCACCGGGATGCCGAGAGCCTCCTTCGCGGCGCGGACGAAGTCCAGGTATTCCTGCGGCCCCCGGGCGTACTCCCCGGGCCGGGGGAAGTAGTCCACCGCCTCGGCGTAGCTCTCCGCGCCGAATTCCAGGTAGTGCTCCAGCTCCCGGGCCTCGAACTCGATCTGTTCCTCGAACAGGGAGTACAGCACCACCGCTCCCGCTCCCGCGTCCTCCAGCTTCCGCAGGGTGTCGACGTCACGGGTCAGCGGGGAGGCGGACGGCACCAGCGGGTTCTCGAGGGACAGGCCCATCCAGGTCGTCGCGAGGTCCATGGCATCCTCCGGTGCCCGGCGGCCCGGGCCCGCGCGCCCGCGGCGCCGGGCCCCGCCACGGGACCCGGCCCGCGGGGAGGGAATCAGTCGGCGGCCGGAGCCTCGATCTCGCGCGCCGCCAGGTGGCTGTAGAGGGCCCAGCGCCGGCGCGCGTCCGCCTCGGCCTGCCGCACCAGGGTACGGGCCCGCTCCGGGTCGGACTTCATCAGCATCCGGAAGCGGGTCTCCGCGCGGAAGTACTCCTCCATCGGGATCGAGGGGGCCCCGGAATCCAGCTTGAGGGGGTTCTTCCCCTCGGCGAGCAGGGCCGGGTTGTAGCGGTAGAGGATCCAGTGCCCCGACTTCACGGCGAGTTTCTGGTTGTCGGTCTGCTTCCCCATGTCGATCCCGTGGGCGATGCACGGCGAGTAGGCGATGATCAGCGACGGGCCCGACCATGCCTCGGCCTCGACGAAGGCGCGGACGGTCTGGGCGTCGTTGGCGCCCATCGCCACCTGGGCGACGTAGACGTCCCCGTAGCTCATCGCCATCATGCCGAGGTCCTTCTTCGGCCGGGGCCGGCCCGCGGCGGCGAACTTCGCCACCGCGCCGAGGGGAGTGGCCTTCGACATCTGCCCGCCCGTGTTGGAGTAGACCTCCGTGTCCAGCACCAGCAGGTTGACGTCACGTCCCTGGGCGATCACGTGGTCGAGACCGCCGTAACCGATGTCGTAGGCCCACCCGTCACCGCCGACGATCCACACGCTGTGCCGCACGAGGGAGTCGGCCACGCTGTCCAGCCACCGGGCCGCGGGCCGGTCGATCGACTGCAACCTCCGCCGGAGCGCCGCAACCCGCTCGCGCTGGGCCGCGATCCCCGCTTCCGTCGACTGGTCCGCCTCCAGGAGACCCCGGACCAGCTCGTCCCCCAGCTCGGCGGCGAGGCCGGTGAGCAGCTCGGCCGCGAACTCCCGCTGCTTGTCCAGGGTGAGGCGGAACCCCAGCCCGAACTCGGCGTTGTCCTCGAAGAGGGAATTCGACCAGGCCGGGCCCCGCCCCTCGTGGTTGAAGGCCCAGGGGGTCGTCGGCAGGTTCCCCCCGTAGATCGACGAGCAGCCCGTGGCGTTCGCCACGACGGCCCGGTCACCGAAGAGCTGGGTGAGCAGCTTGACGTAGGGCGTCTCGCCGCAGCCGGCGCAGGCGCCGGAGAACTCGAACAGGGGCTGGAGGAACTGGGAGCCCTTGACCGTGTTCACCTTGACGGCGGAGCGGTCGACCTCGGGCAGGGAGAGGAAGAAGTCGTAGTTGGCGATCTCCCGCTCCCGGAGCGGGATCTGCGGCTCCATGTTGATCGCCTTCCGCTTGGGGTCCTTCCGGTTCCGGGCCGGGCAATAGTGCACGCACAGCGAGCACCCGGTGCAGTCCTCCGGGGCCACCTGGATGGTGTACTTCATCCCGGCGAACTCCTTCCCCCGGTAGTCGACGGACTGGAAGGTCTCCGGCGCCTGCTCCAGGTGCGAGGGGTCGTAGACCTTCTGCCGGATCGCCGCGTGCGGGCAGATGATCACGCACTTGGCGCACTGGATGCACACCTCGGGGTCCCAGATCGGGATCTCGAGGGCGATGTTCCGCTTCTCGTACTTCGTCGTCCCCGAGGGGAACGTCCCGTCCACCGGCAGGGCGGAGACCGGCAGCTCGTCCCCCTTCATCTGGAGGATCTTCGCCGTGACCTGCTGGACGAACTCCGGGGCGTCGGCCGGCACCGGCGGCAGCAGTTCCCGGGTCGAGGTCACGCGGCCCGGGACCTCGACCTCGTGCAGGTTGTCCAGGGCGGCATCGACCGCCCGGAAGTTCTGCTCCACGACCTCCCGGCCCTTCCGCCCGTAGGTCTTCTCGATCGCCTCCTTGATCTTCGCGATCGCCTCCTCCCGGGGCAGCACGCCGGAAATGGCGAAGAAGCAGGTCTGCATGATCGTGTTGATCCGGCCGCCCATCCCCGCCTCCCGGGCCACCCGGTAGGCGTCGATCACGTAGAACCTGAGCTTCTTCTCCAGGATCCGCTCCTGGTGGATCCGCGGGAGCCGGTCCCAGACCTCGTCCGGCCCGAACGGGCTGTTCAGCAGGAAGACCGCTCCTTCCTTGGCCTTCTCCAGGACGTCGAACTTCTCGACGAACACCCACTGGTGGACCCCGACGAAGTCCGCCTGGTCCAGCAGGTAGGTCGAGCGGATCGGCTTCTTCCCGAACCGCAGGTGGGAGACCGTCATCGCCCCGGCCTTCTTGGAGTCGTAGACGAAGTAGCCCTGGGCCCAGTTGTCGGTCTCCTCGCCGATGATCTTGATCGTGTTCTTGTTCGCCCCGACCGTCCCGTCGGAACCGAGACCGTAGAACAGCGCCTGGACCATCCCCTCCGCGGGCAGCCGGAACGCCCCGTCCACGGGGAGGCTCGTGTGCATCACGTCGTCGGTGATCCCGACGGTGAAGTGGTTCTTCGGCCGCTCGGCGGCCAGGTTGTCGAGCACCGCCTTCACCATCGCCGGGTTGAACTCCTTGCTCGACAGGCCGTAGCGCCCCCCGACCACGACCGGCGGATCGAACGGCAGGGTGCCGGCCGCCCGCGCCTCGGCAACCGTCGTCACGACGTCCTGGTACAGCGGCTCGCCGGCGGCCCCGGGCTCCTTGGTCCGGTCGAGCACGGCGATCGCCCGCACGGTCCGCGGCAGCGCCGCGAGGAACGCCTCGGCGGCGAAGGGACGGTAGAGGCGCACCTTGATCACCCCGACCTTCTCCCCCTGCGCGGCCAGGTACTCGACCGTCTCGTGGGCCGCCTCGGCGCCCGAACCCATCAGCACCACCACGCGCTCCGCGTCCGGCGCGCCGAAGTAGTCGAACAGGTTGTAGCGCCGGCCCGTCACCTCGTGGAAGCGGTCCATCGCCTGCTGGACGAAGCGCGGGCAGGCGGCGTAGAAGGGATTGACCGTTTCCCGCGCCTGGAAGAAGACGTCCGGGTTCTGCGCCGTGCCCCGGATGAACGGGTGCTCGGGGGAGAGCCCGCGCCGCCGGTGGGCGATGACCAGGTCGTCGTCGATCATCGCCCGGAGCTGGTCGTCCTCCAGGCGCTCGATCTTCATCACCTCGTGGGAGGTCCGGAAACCGTCGAAGACGTGCAGGAAGGGCACGCGGGAAGCCAGGGAGGCCGCCTGGGAAATCACCGCCATGTCGTGAACTTCCTGGACCGAGCCCGACATGATCATTCCGAAACCGGTGGCCCGGGCGGCCATCGCGTCGGAATGGTCCCCGAAGATCGACAGGGCGTGGGTCGCCACCGTCCGGGCGGCGATGTGGAAGACCGTCGGGGTCAGCTCCCCGGCAATCTTGAACATGTTCGGGATCATCAGGAGGAGCCCCTGCGAGGCGGTGAAGGTGGTCGTCAGGGCTCCCTTCTGCAGCGCCCCGTGGACCGCTCCCGAGGCTCCCCCCTCGGACTGCATCTCGATCACGTGCGGAACCGTGCCCCAGATGTTGCGCTGCCCGCGGGCCGACCAGGCGTCCGCGTGCTCTCCCATCGGGGAGGAGGGGGTGATCGGGTAGATCGCGATGACCTCGTTGATGCGGTGTGCCGTCGAGGCCGCGGCCTCGTTCCCGTCGATCGTGATCATGGTGCGGGTCATTCGGGGTCCTCCCAGGCTCCCCTTGCGGGTTGCTGCACACGCGAACGCGCGAACCGGAATCGGTCGGGTGGGTCGGCGGATACCGGGCGGCATGGTACTCCCCGCACCCGCCCCTTTCAAACGGGCGACGCCGTACGCATTAGCACGCCCTTACACGTTAGTCATCGCCTGTTTCCCGGGCTTCCTCCCGGATCGACCGGACCTCGGCCTCCTCCCTTTCCTCGAGCCGGCGCAGTTCCCGGGCGTATTCCTCCTCGACCTTTCGCTCCTCTTCCGCGTCGCCCCGGAGCCGGGCCCGCTCGAGGTTCCCCCGGTGCAGGATCTCCATTTCCGCCCGCTTCGCCCGGTAGCGGCGCCGGACCTCGGCGATCCGCTCCTTCTGGCGCTCGCTCAGGGCGGCCCCGCCCGGGTCTCCCTCCCGGGCCCGCAGCTTCTCGAGGGCGATCTCCCAGGCCGACTTCAGCTCGTCGTCCGCCATCGCCGACACCTCCCGCCGGACGCGATCCCCCCCTTCCATCGCGTCCCGGGGGGATTGTCCGGAAGGCCGTCCCGCCCCGCAAGCCCCGGACGCGGGCCGCCGGGCGGCCGCCGGAAAGCCGCGCCAACCTTGCCGCTTTCCGGCGGCCCGTGGTACGGTCGGCCCGTTCGCACCCTGCCGAGGTGATCCCGTGACGCACGCCCTCGTTCCGCTCGCGGCCGGAGGGACCGATGTTCTGCGCCTCGTTCTCGAGGCGGGCCCCGTGGCCAGGATCGTCCTGCTGCTCCTGCTCCTCGCCTCCGTGATCTCGTGGGGGATCATCGTCGAGCGGGCCCGGTTCTTTCGCCGGGCCGCCCGGGAGACCCGGGCGTTTCTCGCGCGGTTCCACGGGGGGGCCCGCCTGGCGGAGCTGCGGGACCTGGCGGAGCGGTGGCACCGCTCCCCGGTGGTTTCCCTGTTCAAGGCCGCCTTTCACGAGGTCAGCCAGCTTTCCCTGGAGGCGGGAGGGGCCGGCGTGGGACGGACCCTCGACCGGGACGCCATCGAGGACGTGGAACGGATGATGGAGCGGACCGCGGCGGCGAACACCAGGGACCTCGAGCGGTCCCTGACGTTCCTCGCGACGACCGCCAGCACCGCCCCGTTCATCGGCCTGTTCGGCACCGTGTGGGGGATCATGGGTGCCTTTCACCGGATCGGGATGACCGGCGCGGCCTCCCTCGAGACCTACGCCCCCGGCATCGCGGAGGCGCTGATCGCGACGGCGGCGGGACTCTTCGCCGCGATCCCGGCGGCGGTCGCCTACAACTCCTTCCTGCGGCAGGTGCGCATCATGGGGATCGAGATGGAGGAGTTCCAGTACGACTTCGTCCACCTGCTGCAGAAGCGGCGCCGGAGGGTCGGCTGACGATGCCCCCGGGGCGCCGGCAGGCGGGCCGCGGGGCCCTGGCGGAAATCAACGTCACGCCCCTCGTGGACGTGATGCTCGTGCTGCTGATCATCTTCATGGTCTCCGCGCCGATGCTGACCCGGGGGATCGATGTCCGCCTGCCCCGGGCAGCTTCCGCCGATGTCATCGAGGAGGACCGGGTCACGGTGACGGTCCGGCGGGACGGCCAGTTCCTCGTGGAGGGGCGTCCCGTCGTCGACGCGATGCTGGTCGACGAGGTGCGCCAGGCCGGCGGGGGACGCCCGGACGTGGCGGTGTATCTCGAGGGGGACGCCGGGGTGGCGTACGGCCGGGTGCTCGCCGCGATGGACGCCCTCCGCCGGGCCGGAATCGAGCGGGTGGCCCTCGTCACCGAGCCCCTCCCGGAATCGGCCGGGGGGTCCTGAGCCATGTCCCGCCCCCTCGTGCGGGTCCGCGTCCACCTCCCGGGACGGGAGGAGGCGGTCGCCCTGGGGGTCTCCCTCGCCGGCCACGTCCTCCTGCTGGCGGCGCTCGTCACCTTCACGGCGGGGCGGGCTCCCGCCGGGCCCGCCCGGAAGGTGCTGTCCGTCCGGCTGGCCGGGGCTCCACGCCCCGCCGCCCCGGCACGGCCCGCCGCAACGCGCCGCCGGAAGGCGGCCTCCCCGGCTCCCCGCGCGCCGGCCCGGCGGTCCCGGAAACCCCGCCGGCGGACCCGGGCCGGGGCGCCCCGCCGGGTCGAGACCCGGCCGGAGTCGGGCCCGGCGGCGCGCCCCCGGCACCTCCCCCGGGAGGAGGCGGCCCCGCCTTCGCCGGCGCCGCCCACCGGGACGGAAACGGGGGAAGCGAAGGCGAAGGCGAAGCCCCGGGCCGCGCCCGGGGAGGGACCGATCGCCGGCGGGGTGGCGGGCCTCGAGACCGACGAACCCCTGGCCGCGGACTGGTACGTCGGCCTCGTGGTGGCCCGGCTCCGGGAGGCCTGGCGCGACCGGCCGGTCCTCCCGCGCGGGTCGCCGCCGCGCCGGGTCGTCGTCGGGTTCACCATTCACCGGGACGGGCGGGTGGACGCGGTGCGGGTGGAGATCCCCTCCGGTTACACCCCCCTCGACACGTCGGCTCTCCGGGCGGTCGCCTCCCTCGGGCGGCTGCCCCCCCTCCCCCGTTCCTACGGAAAGGAGCGACTCGGTGCGCGCTTCGTGTTCGAGCTGCTGCCCCCCGAACCGTGAACGGCCTGCCCGGGGCCCGCTCCCCGTTCCCCCGGGGGCCGTGGCGGTCCTCCTTCTCCTCGCGTTCGCCGCCGGGCCGGCGCCCGCGGCCGAGCCCGACGAGCTGACCGGGGTCATCTCCGCCCGGGCCAGTTCCCGGCTCTCCCTGGCGGTGCCCCCGGCGGTCGCCGCCGGGGACACCCCCCTGGCCGCCGCCGCGGAGGCCGGGGACGTGCTGCGGGCGGACCTGGACTTTTCCGGCTGGTTCGGCCTGCTCGATCCCCGGGGCGAGGGCCGGATCCCCCCGGACAGGCTCGGCGATCCCGCCGCCTGGAAGGCGGTCGGTGCGGCCTACCTGGTGACCAGCAGCCTGGAGGTCTCGGGCGACCGGGCCCGCTTCTCGGCCAGGCTGCTCGAGACCGGCCGGGGATCCCTCCTGCTGGGCAGGACCTGGGGCGGTCGCTACCCCGCCGATCTCCGGCGCCTCGCCCACGCCGCCGCCGACGCGGTCACCGAGGCCCTCACCGGGCGCCCGGGAATCGCGCGCACCCGGATCGCCTTCGTCGCCCGGGTCGGGGAGGCGAAGGAGATCTACCTGATGGACTACGACGGGGCCCGGGTCCGCCGGCTGACGAACACCGGCGCGATCAACCTCTCCCCGGCCTGGTCCCCGGACGGGCGGCGCCTCGCCTTCCTCTCCTTCCTCGGCCGCCGCCCCTCGATCTACATCCTCGACGAGAAGAGCCGGGTCGTGACGCTGCACCCGCGGGGAGGCGACCTCAACTCGGCCCCCGACTTTTCCCCCGACGGAAGAACCCTCGCCTTCTCTTCCGACCGGGACGGGAACGTGGAGATCTACCTCTACGACCTCGCGACCGGCCGGGAAACCCGGTTGACGCGCAACCCGGCGATCGACGCCAACCCGGCCTGGTCTCCCTCCGGTCGGGAAATCGCCTTCACCTCGGACCGGACCGGTTCGCCCCAGGTGTGGATCATGTCGGCGGACGGGACCCACGTGCGCCGTCTCACCTGGGAGGGGCGCTACAACGAGTCGGCCGCCTGGTCCCCGGACGGGGGACGGATCGCCTTCGTCAGCCGCATCGCCGGCAGGTTCGAGATCGTCGTCCACGACCTGGCGACCGGCCGGGAAACCATCATCACGTCCGGTCCGGGCAACAAGGAGAACCCCCGCTGGGCCCCGGACGGGCGCCACCTGGTCTACGCCTGCGACGGGTCGGGCACCTGGGACATCTACACGATCCGGGACGACGGCACGGACGTCCGCCGGCTCACCCGGGGACTGGCCGCCCAGACCCCGGACTGGTCCCCCCTGCGCCGCTGACCCCCGCACCGGTCCGCGCCGGCGGGTAGAATGTCGGTCGCGGACCGAATCCCCGGAGGACACCGATGCCCGATTTCCAGCGCCTTTCCCGCCCGCTGCCGCCCGCCGTCCTGCTGTTCGCCGGCCTGCTGCTGGCCGGCTGCGCCTCCCGGCCGGCGATCGTCGAGACGACCATCCCGCCGGCGGAACCTCCCGGCGGCACGGAAGAAACGGCCACTCCCCCGGCCACCCCTCCCGCCGCGGAAACCGGCGGGGAGCAGGGGGAGCACCTGGCGGCGGAGGGCTTCGCGGAGGCCCCGCTCGCCGCCGAGGAACTGGGCAGCGAGGAGGCGCGGCTCGCCACCCTGGACGACAATTCCCTGCGCCGGATCCTCCAGCCGATCTACTTCTCCTTCGATTCCTCCGCCCTCTCCGAGACCGCCCTGCGGACCCTGGAACGGAACGCGGCCTGGCTGCGGCAGCACCCGGACTGGAAGGTCCGGGTGGAGGGTCACTGCGACGAGCGCGGTACGTCCGAGTACAACCTGGCCCTCGGGGCGCGCCGGGCGCGTCGCGTCAAGGAGCAGCTGGTCCGGCTCGGGATCTCCGCCGAGCGGATCGAGACGATTTCCTACGGGGAGGAACGGCCCGTCGATCCGGGCCACGACGAGGCGGCCTGGTCGAAGAACCGCCGGGCGGAATTCGCGCTGATCCGCCCGGACGGCCGGTGAGAAGGAGTCGAACGATGCGTTCCCCGTCCCCCGCCGTCCCGCTCGCCGCGGCCTGCCTCGCGATCCTCTTCGCCGGCTGCGCCAGCACCGTCCCCGGCGCCGCCCCCGCCGCGGACTCGGCACAGGTCCGGGACCAGCTGTTCAAGCTGCAGAAGGACTCCGCCCGGATCCTCGACCGGGTCGAGGCCCTCGCCGAGAAATCGTCCGGGGACCAGGCGGCCCCCGCGTGCGCGGAGGCCGCCAGCAAGGTGGACGACCTGGCGACGGAGGTCCGGGCCCTCGAGGAGCAGCTCCTCGCCGCCCAGCGGCGCCTCGACGAGCTGTTCAGCGAGGTTCGCGCCCTCCGCCGGGCCGCCCCGGCCGGCTGGGCCCCCCCCGCCCCGGTCCCCCCTCCCGAACCGGGACCGGGTTCCGCCGCGGAAGCGACCGCCACGCCGAACGGCCCGCCGGCACCCGCGGAAGCACCCGCGGAAGCGTCCAAGGGGGAGGCTTCCCCGGGCACGGGCACCGCCCCCGGGACCGCGCCGGCGCCCGCCGAGAGCCCCGTCGACCTGTTCAACCGGGCCTACGCCGACTTTTCCCAGGGGCACTACGAGCTCGCCCTCGCGGGCTTCCAGCGGGTCCTCCAGCTCGATCCCAACGGTCCCCTGGCGGATGACGCCCAGTACTGGATCGGCGAGACCTACTACACGATGCAGAAGTACCCCGAGGCGGCGGCGGCCTTCGACCACCTGATCTCCGCGTGGCCCCGTTCGGACCACCTGCGGGCGGCCCACCTCAAGAAGGGGCTCGCCCTGTTCGAGGGACGCCGCACCACCGAGGGGGCCATCGAGCTCCAGGAGCTGATCGAGACCTGGCCCGGGTCGGACGAGGCGCGCATCGCGGAGGACTACCTGAAACGCAAGGGAATCCTCCAGGACTGAAGGCCGGCGGGCCCGGGCGCGGCACCCGCCCGGGTGCGCCGGGTGTCCCGGTCGTGGCAGAATCCCGGGTCGCCCGGGCCGGGACGCACCCGGCCGTTCCGGGAGGGGAACCATGCCGTACGCCCGACCGCGCGGGGAGCACCGCTTCGCCGCAACCGAGCGCCGCATCCTCGACTTCTGGCAGGAACGGGACGTCTTCCGCCGCTCCCTGGCGCGGCGGGAGGGGGGACCGCGGTTCGTCTTCTACGAGGGGCCGCCCACGGCCAACGGCCTGCCCCACAACGGCCACGTCCTGACCCGGGTGATCAAGGACCTCTTCCCCCGCTACCGGGCCATGCGCGGGTACGACGTGCCCCGCAAGGCCGGCTGGGATACCCACGGCCTCCCGGTCGAGGTGGAGGTGGAGAAGGAGCTGGGGATCCACGGCAAGGAGGAGATCGAGCGGTACGGGGTGGAACCGTTCACGAGGCGGTGCATCGAGTCGGTTTTCCGCTACACGGAGGAGTGGGAACGGCTGACCCGCCGCATCGGGTTCTGGATCGACCTGTCCGACGCCTACGTCACGTTCCATCGCTCCTACGTGGAGTCCGTCTGGTGGGCCCTTTCGGAGCTGCACCGCAAGGGGCTGCTGTACCGCGGCCACAAGGTGGTCTGGTGGTGGCCCCGCGGCGGCACCGCCCTGTCCGCCGCCGAGGTCGGGCTCGGCTACCGCGAGGTCGACGATCCCGAGGTGATCGTCCGGTTCCGCAGCCGCTCCCGTCCCGGCACCAGTTACCTGGCCTGGACGACGACCCCCTGGACCCTGCCGAGCAACGTGGCCCTCGCCGTCCGGCCCGACATGGAGTACGTCCTCGCCGAGGTGGATGACGGCTCCGGGGAAAGGGAACGGGCGATCGTGGCGGCCCCGCTGGCGGGGCGGGTCTTCGCCGGGCGCGAGTGGCGGGAACTGGAACGGTTCCCCGGCCGGGCCCTGGTCGGAGAAGCGTACGAGCCCCCGTTCCGTTACGCCGCGCCCCGCGGCGGAAGGGCCTGGGAGATCCTGGCCGCCGACTTCGTCGGGGCCGACCAGGGCACCGGGATCGTGCACGTGGCGCCGGCCTTCGGCGAGGACGATTTCCGCGCCGCGCGGGAGAACGGGTTCGGGTTTCTCCAGCTCCTGCGCGACGACGGCACCTTCCCGGAGGAGGTGACGGACTTCGCCGGCCGCTACTGCAAGGAAGCCGACCGGGACATCGTCCGGCTGCTCCGGGCCCGGGGGCTGGTCTTCCGGGAAGGAACCTGCCGCCACGACTACCCCTTCTGCTGGCGGGCGAAGGACGACCCCCTGATCCAGTTCGCCCGCCCCGCCTGGTTCATCCGGACGACCGGGCTCATCGACCGGGCGATCGAGAACAACCGGGCCGTCAACTGGCTCCCGGAGAACATCCGCGAGGGGCGCTTCGGCGACTTCCTGCGGAACAACGTGGACTGGGCCCTCTCGCGGGAAAGGTACTGGGGAACGCCGCTCCCGATCTGGACCTGCGCGGGGTGCGGGCGGGAGGTGGCCCTGGACCGCCTGGACGCGGCCCTGGCGCACAACCCGCGCGCCCTCGACCACTGGGAGGAGGCGGTCCTCCGCGACCCGGCGCTCAGCGAGCACCTCGTGGTCCACAAGCCCTGGGTGGACCGGGTCACCTTCCCCTGCCCCGGGTGCGGCGGCGAAATGCGCCGCGTGCCGGAGGTGATCGACTGCTGGTTCGATTCCGGCTGCATGCCGTTCGCTCAGTTCGGCTTCCCCCACCGGGGGCGGGAGGAGTTCCTCCGTTCGTTCCCCGCCGATTTCATCTCGGAGGCGATCGATCAGACCCGCGGCTGGTTCTACTCGCTCCTGATGATCTCCACCCTCGTGTTCGACGAGGAGACCCAGCGCCGGTACGGGTTCGATCCCCCGCTGCCCTACCCCCATCCCTACCGCACGTGCATCGTCCTCGGGCACGTCTG
>CAZOTT010000039.1:0-23002 GCA_964582785.1 uncultured Acidobacteriota bacterium
AGCGGGAATCGATCTCGTCCCGGATCGCGCTGCTGGACCGGGAGGAGGAGATCACGCTCCGGTACGCGCCCGCGGACCCGCGGATCTTCTCCCGGCAGGAGATCCTCGCCGCCCGGATCGACCTCGACCTGGTCCGGGCGAAGCGCCGCCACCTGGCCGCGCGCCTGGCCCGTTTCGAGAAGCGGGCGCGGAAGGACCTCGAGATCCTCCGCCTCAGGGAAAGGAACCACCGGACCCGGCTCGAGCAGCTGGAGCGGGCGCGGGAGGCCCTGGTGCTGCGCGCCCCGCACGCGGGGCGGTTCCTGCGGGCGGAGGGCAGGCACGGCCGCATCCGGGCCGGGGAGACGGCCTGGACGGGGGAGGAGATCGGCCGGGTCGCGCGCGAGGGCGGGTTCCGGGCGCGGATCCACGTGCTCGAGTCCGAGGCGGGGGGGCTCGCGGCGGGGCAGCCGGCGGAAGTCTTCCCCGGCGCCGCGCCCGGGCGTTCCTTCCCGGCCCGGGTCCGCTCCGTCGGCACGGTCGCGGTTCCCCGGAACCGGGAATCCCCGGTCCGCTGGTTCGAGGTCATGCTCGACATCGAGGGAGGGGACCCGGCGGCCCTGCCGCTCGGCGGCACGGTGCGGGCGGTGATCCACGCGGCGCGGGAAGAGAACGTCATCGCGGTGCCGGTGCCGGCGCTGTTCGTCCGGGAGGGGAAGGCGTTCGTGCGGGTGCGCGGGCCGGGCGGGAACTTCGTGTCGCGGGAGGTTCGCACCGGCAGGAGCAGCCTGGCCCGCACGGTGATCCTCGAGGGGCTCCGGGAGGGGGAGACGATCGCCCTGGCCGGGCCGGGGGAGGGGCCGTGATGGACTGGCGCACCGGCGCGCGGGAGGCGATCGAGGAGTTCCGCCACCACCGCCTGCGGACGTTCCTGACCCTCCTCGGGATGATCTTCGGGGTCGGGGCGGTGGTCAGCATGCTGGCGGTGGGGGCGGGCGCGCGGCGGGAGGCCCTGCGGGCGATCGAGACCCTGGGCCTGCGCACCATCCGGGTGGAGGCGGTTCCCCAGCCGGAGGACCGGCTGCGCGAGATCCGCAAGGACTCGATCGGTCTCAACCTGCACGACCTGGCGGTGGCCCTCGAGGTGCTGCCCCGGGCGACCGGGAGCGCCGCCGCCAGGCGGATCAGCGTCTGGGCCCTGCACGCGGACGGGCGCGATGCCGAGGCGGAGGTCCTGGGCGTCACCCCGGGATGGTTCCCGATGGGACACCTGGCGGCGGCCCGGGGCCGGCTCCTCCGGGAGGGGGACGAGC
The DNA here is from genome assembly GCA_964582785.1 of uncultured Acidobacteriota bacterium. Classification (GTDB taxonomy): domain Bacteria; phylum Acidobacteriota; class Polarisedimenticolia; order J045; family J045; genus JAMOQA01. The sequence goes on from CAZOTT010000039.1 coordinate 1,293, forward strand.
GGGAACGCCGGGCGGTGGCGGTCCTCGGTTCCGGGGTGGCGCGGGACCTCTACGGCGACGGGGACCCGCTCGGCCGGCCCCTCCGGGTGAACCACCAGTGGTTCCGGGTCGTCGGCGTCCTCGCGGACCGGGACCTCGGCCGGCGGGAATTCGAGGGCGTCCCGATCGAGAGTCCCGTCCGGCGCGTCTACGTGCCCCTGGCGACGGCCCGGGGGGTGTTCCGTTTCCAGCCCCTCGAGGAGGAGATCGACGTCTTCCGCGTCGAGATCGGCGGCGAGGGTCCCGTGCGCCCGGCGGCCCGCGCCCTCGCGCGCCTCCTGCGCCAGCGGCACCGGGACGTGGCCGACTGGAAGATCGTGCTGCCGGAGGAACTCCTGGCGCGGCACCGGCAGACGCGCCGCATCTTCGACGTCGTGATGGCGGCGATCGCCGGCATCTCCCTCCTGGTCGGGGGGATCGGCATCATGAACATCATGCTGGCGAACGTGCTGGAGCGGACGCCGGAGGTCGGGATCCGCCGGGCGGTGGGGGCTCGGCGTTCCGACATCCGGGGCCAGTTCCTCGCCGAGGCCCTGGGGATCTCCCTCGCCGGGGGAGTCCTCGGGATCGGCCTCGGCTTCGTCCTGGCATGGGGAATCTCCGCCTGGTCCGGGTGGCCCCTGGCCTGGTCCTGGACGGTCCCGGTGGCGGCGATGGCCGTCTGTACCCTGGTGGGAGTCGTGTTCGGACTCTACCCGGCCGTGCGGGCCTCGCGGCTCGACCCGATCGAGGCGCTGCGCCGCCGCTGAAACCGGTCAGGCGGGGACCGGTTCCCCGTCGGCGGAGACGACGCGGTTGCGTCCCGTTTCCTTGGCCCGGTAGAGGGCGGCGTCGGCGCGGCCGATCCAGGAGTCGAGGGTTTCTCCCGGAAGCCGGCGGGCCACCCCCAGGCTGACGGTCACCCGCCGGCCGGCCAGCGGTCCATCCAGGTCGAGCGCCTCGACCCGGGCGCGCAACCGCTCGGCCACCTCCCGCCCGTCCCCGCGGCCCACGAGGAAGACGGCGAACTCCTCGCCGCCGAAGCGGACCGGGATGTCGGAGGCGCGCACCGTGTCCCGGACGATCCCCGCGACCGCCGCGAGGACCCGGTCTCCCGCGAGATGGCCGTACGTGTCGTTGACCGACTTGAAGTGGTCGATGTCGACCATCACCAGGGCCAGGCCGGTTTCCTCCCGGTCCTGCAGCCGCATCAGCCGGGCCACCGCCTCCTTCATGTAGACCCTGGTGTAGAGGCCGGTCAGCGGGTCCCGGATGGAGCGCTCGTAGATCCGTTCCCGTTCCAGGTCGAGGGCCCGGAAGAAGGCCTCGCGTTCGACCGCCGCCTGGAGCGCCGGCCGCAGGGGCGCGAGGATCGAGGCGAGCTCCGCCCGGGGAACCCGCTCCCCGGCCGCCTCGAAGAGGGCCACTCCCACGGCGATGTCCCGGTCGGGGGGGAAGAGGGGGAGGACGATCCGGACCGTTCCCCCCGGGCCGCGGACCAGGTCGAATCCCCCCGGGTTGAGGTCGTTCCAGGTTCGTTCGTCGGCGCCGAGCAGGCGGCGGATCTCCCCGGGGGGGTCCTCGAAGCGGCCCCGGTAGCGGTCGTCCGGGGCGAGGTGGAGGACCCGGTCACCCTCGCCGGCCCGGGACCAGAACTCGATGCCCCGGAGGGGGAGAATCTCCCCCACCAGGTCGCGGACCGCCCGCACCACCTCCCGGAACTCCCGGTAGGTCGTGATCGCCCGGGTGATGCCCGCGAGGACCCGCTGCAGGCGCAGCAGATGGTCGAGGTGACTGTCGTCCCGGGCCAGGAGGTAGAGGCCGCAGTCCAGGCCCGCGAGGCGGGTCATCAGGGGGGCGACCAGGGGGCCGGGAACGATGGAACCGTGCTGGGGGGCGATGGTCCGCACCGGCAGCTCCCGGAGGCGCTCCACGGCGTGGGCCAGGATCTCCCGGGACGGGATGTAGTGCTCGTGGAACGGGCGCATCGCGTCGAAGTAGCCCTCGTCCTCGGCGAAGAGGGAGAAGCCCTCGGTGAAGCCGCCGAACAGGTCGCTGGAGAAGAGGACGCCGGTGGACGGGTCGAACGAGCAGAAGGCCCCCGCGAAGTGGGCGTACGGGGTGAAGACGAACTCGAGCTCCCGGTCCGCGAGGGGCAGCCGCCACCCGTGCTCGTCCACCAGCCAGAACGGCATCCGGGGCGCGAGGTGCACGAGGAGCGCCCGGGTGCGCCCGTGGGTGACGATCCGGGCGTCGTCCCGGGACACCAGTTCGTCGATCACGGGCAGGGCCCCGGTGATGTCCGGGTCCTGGTGGTGGCAGACGAACCAGCGGATCGAGGAGAAGGGAACGATCCGCTCGATCTTCGCCAGGGTGTGCCGGAAGGTGAGCCGGGAGCCGGGGTCGATCAGCACCGACCGGTCTCCCTGCTCGACCAGGTAGGTGTGGCACTGGAAAGGGTCCCCCGGGTGGTGGTAGCCCACCCACCAGGTGCGGGGGGCGATCTCCACCGGTTCCGCGGGATCGATCCCCGGTTGCCGCCGGCCGGCGTCCGAATCCATGTTCGAGGCTCCGCGCCTTTCCTCCCCCTCCGGCGTATCGACCGTCGCCCCGGGTCCTGAACCCCGCCGGTTGCCCCGGGGGTGGGCGCGGTCCATCATCCGGCCGCCCCCCGCACCGAGGAGCCCCCATGCCCGACACCGCCACCCGGATCGTCGTCGCCCGGGATCTCGGGGAGCGCTGGCTCGCCCTGGTCGAGGCGGGCCGGGTCACCGAGCTGGTCGTCCGGCCCCTGGCGTCGGGACGCCTGCTGGGGGCGATCTTCCTCGGGCGGGTGGTCCGGCCGGTCCCGGGAGTCGCGGGCGCGTTCGTCGACATCGGGACCGGGAGGGATGCCTTCCTGCCCGTGCCGGAGGGTGACCCGCCCCGGACCGGGGAGGACCTGCTGGTCCAGGTCACGCGGGAGGCGGACGGCGGCAAGGGCCCCCGGGTGACCCGGGAAGTCACCCTCCCCGGCTGGCGCCTCGTGCTGGCACCGCGGGTCACCCACCGCGGCGTCAGCCGGAAGATCGGGGACGAGGTGGAGCGGGAGCGGCTGCGGGCGCTGCTGGACCGGATCGTTCCCGCCGGCGTGGGGGTGATCGCCCGCACCGCGGCGGCGGGGGCGGCGGAGGAGGAACTGCGCGGCGAGCTGGGGGAACTGCTGGAGCGCTGGGAGGCGATCCGCTCCCGGGCGACCGCGGCACGGGCCCCGCTCCTCCTCCACGAGGAGGAGGACCCGGCCCGGGCCTTCGTCCGGGACCAGGGGGGGCGGGAGGTGGAGGAGGTCGTCGTCGAGCCCGGGGACGAGGATCTCCTCGCGTCTCTCCCCGGGGAGGGCGGCCGGGCCTCCGTGCGGCTCCACCGGGGGCCCCTGCCGGCCGTCGAGGCGTTCGGCTTGGACCGGGCCCTCGAGGAGGTCTTCTCCCCCGTCGTGCCCCTGCCGGGGGGAGGCCGGCTGGTCATCCAGGCCACCGAGGCGATGGTGGCCGTCGATGTCGACTCGGGACGGGACGTTTCCGGCGACAGCCTCGAGGAGACCGCCCTGCGGACGAACCTGGAGGCGGCGGAGGAACTCGGTCGCCAGCTCCGCCTCCGGGAGCTCGGGGGGCTGGTCGTCGCCGACTTCATCGACATGCGGCGGGGGACCTCCCGCCGGGCCCTGGCCGACCGGCTCGCCGCGGTCTTCGCCCGGGACAGGGCGAAGATCCGGTGGGCGCCCCCGGGGGAGTTCACGCTGGTGCGGATCAGCCGCCAGCGGCGGCGCCCACCCCTGGAGCGGCTGCTCGGCGAAACCTGCCGCTGCTGCGGCCGGGCGATCGTGCCGGCGCCCGCGGCGCGGGCCCGCCGGCTGCTGCGGCGCCTGCGGGTCCTCGCCCGGTCCGCGCCGGGGGCCCGCTTCCGGATCGCCGCCCCCCCCGCGGTCCTGGCGGAGGCCCGGGACATCGTCCTCGCCCACGGGGAGGACTCCGGCTTGCCGGACCCCGCGCTCCTCTCGTACCGGGAAGGGGACGAGGCGGTGACCCGCCACGAGCGGGCCTGAGAGCGGTCAGTACTGCTCCCGTGTCGCGAGCCGCCGGCGCCGCCGCTCGGCCGCCCGTTCCATCCGGGCGCGCTCTTCCTCCGTCCCGGGGACCAGCGGCGGAACCGGGGCCGGCCGCCCGGTGTGATCGATGGCGACCACCGTGACCAGGGCCCGGCAGGTCGTCACCCGCGACCCGGTCACCGGGTCCTCCGCCTCCACCGTGACCCCGACCTCCATGGAGGTGCGGAACGCGGCGTTGACGATCCCGGTGAGGATGACGATCATGCCCGCCCGGACCGGCCGGAGGAAATCCACCCGGTCGAAGGAAGCGGTCACGACGGGCAGGTGGGCGTGGCGCATCGCCGCCATGCCGGCGCACTTGTCCGCCAGCGCCAGCAGGCGCCCCCCGAAGATGTGCCCGTAGTTGTTCGTGTCCGCGGGCAGGACGAGCTCGGTCATCACGGTCCGGCTGGCGGCCGGAGAACGTCCCTCGGTCGGGTTCATGGTCGTGCCTCCGTGGTGCCGCCCGGCGGGTCCTCGCGGACCCGGAGGGGCAGGTGGCGCCGGGCGAACCGGGACAGGAAGGGCCCCGGTGGTGCTGCTTCCTCGAGGGGACGGGCCCCCGGGGCGATCTCGCCGGCCGCGGCCATCTCGAGGACCGTGGTCGCCGGGCAGGCCGTGCACCGTTCCATCGCCGTGAAACCGGTCGCCGGGTCTTCCCGGTCGTGGAGTTCGAGGACGACGCGGGCCGGGCGCCCGCCCCGGGTCCCCGCGACCTCGACCCGGAGGAGCACCAGGTCCGGCACTTCCGGGTGGTCCAGGAGGGGAGCGAGGAGCCGCAGCAGGAGGTCCCGGGGCCGGACCGTGCCTCCCCGGCCGTCCGGGACGGGTCTCTCCTCGAGGAGGCCCAGCTCGGCGAAGGAACGGATCTTCGCCAGGTGTCCCGGCCAGCGCAGCGTGCGGTACTCGAGGACCGCGAGCCGCCCGGCGAGGGTTTCCGGTGCGGTTCCCAGGCCGCCCGAGGTGCAGAACGCCTCGAGCGTCCCGAGGGGCGGGAACTCGACCGTTTCCTCCCCGGCCAGGGCGGGCACCTCCACCGGCCGGCCGTCGCGGAGCCAGGTCGCGGTGCCGGAGTACTCGTTCAGCAGCCCTTCCAGGCTGAAGACCGCCCGGTACCCGAGGGGACCGACGGGACGTTCCGGCAGCCCGCCGCACCACGCCCGGGCGGCGCGGGGCTCGTCCAGGCGCTCCATGCCGGCCAGGATCAGGGTGACGACCAGCCCCGGGGCGAGGCCGGTATCCGGGACGAGGGCGACACCCGCGTCCCGCGCTTCCCGATCCAGGGCGAGGATCTCCCGGGAAATGGCCGTGTTCCCTCCCAGGTCCACCAGGTGGGTCCGCGCCGCGAGGGCCGCCCGGGCGGCCACCGGGCCCAGCCGGTAGGGCAGGGCCGAGACCGCGCCCCCCGTCCCGGCCAGGGCGGGCGCCAGGGCCGCGGGATCCGAGGCGTCCAGCCGGCGGGTCTCGACCGGCGCTCCCGGCACCAGCGCGGCGAGGCGCGCCGCCGCCCGGGCGAGACGTTCCGGGTCCGTGTCGACGAGGAGAACCCCCGCCGCCCCGCCGTGGGAGAGGGCGTCCCAGGCGGCGGCCACCCCCTGCCGGCCCGCGCCGAGGACCGCCACCCGCATCCCCCGGAAACCGGCTTCCTTCACGTCGTTTCCTCCCGCCCCGCTTCCGCGGTCGAGCCGGCAACCCGGGCGGACCGCCGCGTCCCCGGCGGGACGACGAAACCGGGCACCGCCGCCCCGGCCCGGGACGGGCGGCCGGACGGTTATCGTCCTCCCGGAGCGGCGTCCGACCCCGGGGTCCGCCCATGGTACCCGACCCGGCGCGGTCCTACATTGCGCCGGGGAGGGCCCGGGAGGGGTCGTGATCCTGCTGCCGATCGGACATGACAGCCAGACGGTTCGTCGCCTGCCGTGGGTGACCTTCGTGACCATGGCCGCCTGCGTGCTGGCCTGGCTGGCCCTCCTTCCCCGGGTGGAAACGGCCCACGCCCGCCTGGCGGGCGAGTTCGCGCGGACGATGGAGTGGTGGCGGGCCCACCCGGGACTGGCTCCCGACCCCTGGCTGGTCGACTTCCTCGAGGGGACGGTGGGGACCGGGAACCCGACGCTCCTGTTCCCCGGGGCCCGGAAGGCGGTCCCGCCGGACGATGGCACCGGCATCGATCCCCGGGAGGAGTTCGCCCGCCGCGCCGGCGCCCTGCGGGCCGCCGTCGAGGGCCACCCCTGGCACCGGTACGGGCTCGTTCCACGGCATCCGCGTCTCCTCGCCTTCGCCACGCACATGTTCGTGCACGCCGGGCTCTTCCACCTGCTGGGGAACCTGCTCGTGCTGTTCCTCGTCGGCCCGTTCATCGAGGACGCCTGGGGGCGTCCCCTGTACGCCGCGTTCTACACCGGCGCCGGGCTGTTCGCCGCGGCGGCCCACGTGGCCCTGCACCCGGCGTCCGGGATCCCGGTGATCGGGGCCTCGGGGGCGATCGCGGGGGTGATGGGCGCCTTCCTCGTGCGGTACTGGCGAACCCGGATGCGGTTCTTCTACATGATCGGCTTCCTGGTCCGGGGCACCTTCGAGGCCCCCTCCTGGCTGATGCTCTCCCTCTGGCTGGCGATGGAGACCCTCGCGGGGGTGGCGGCCCGCGCCGCCGGGATCACCGCCGGCACCGCCCACTGGGCCCACGTCGGAGGATTCGTCTTCGGCGCGGCGTTCGCCTGGGGCGTCCGGCGGTTCCGGGTGGAGGAACGGTTCATCCAGCCCCGGATCGAGGCGAAGATCACGACCCGGGCCGCCTCCGCCGAGATTCTCGAGCGGGCCTTCGCCGCCCGGGAGGCCGGGAGGGCGGGGGAGGCCTGCGCCCTGCTGCTGGAAGCGGCCCGGCGTCATCCCGGCGACCCGGACGTGCCGCCGGCCCTGTGGCAGGTGGCCCTCGAGGCCGGCCGGGCGGAGGAGGCCGCCCCCTTCGTGGCCCGCTGGATCGAGGGTCGCCTCCGGGCCGGGGCCGCCGACGAGGCGATCGAACAGTGGCGGGAACTCCGGGAAACCGTGCCCGCGGCCCGGCTGGGGGCGGGGGGGTTCCTCCACCTGGCCCGGGAGCTGGCAAACCGGGGGCACGGGGGGGAGGCCGCGGAGGCGCTCCGGGCCGCGTTCCTCGCGGGAGGCACCGGGATGCCCGAGGGGCTCGCCCTCCGGATCGCGGAGGAGGCCCTGGACCTCGACCCCGCCATTTCCGGGGCCGCGGCGCGCCTGCTGCTGGCGCGCGGCGACCTGGACCCGCAGGTGCGAACCCGGGCCGCGGAGATCGAGGCGCGCGCGGGGGCCCTGCGGCCGGCCGCGAGGTGACGGCCGGAGCGCCTCAGCCGGCGCCGAGGATCTCCCGGATCGTCGCCACCATCCGTTCCCGGGGCACCGTCACCTGGGCGGGCCGTTCCCGCCGCCAGGTGTCCCGGTCCTCCACCTGCCCGGCGAGCTGCCGGCCCCGGGCCAGGTCCTTGATCGAGACGGTCCCCGCGGCGAACTCGTCCTCCCCGGCGATCACGACGGCCGGCAGCCGCCGCCGGTCCGCGTACCGGAGCTGCTGTCCGACCCCCTTCCGGCCCGTGTAGACCTCGGCCGCGATCCCCGCCGCGCGAAGCTCACGGGCGAGCCGGACGTATTCCGGCAGCCGGTCCCGGTCCATCACCGTGACGAGGACCGGGCCCTCCCACGGTTTCTCCCGGCCCCGTTCCAGTTCCTCGAGGGCGGCCAGGAGGCGATCCACGCCGAGGGCCGCGCCGGTCGCCGGGACGCGGCGGCCCAGGAACCGCTCCACCAGGTCGTCGTACCGGCCGCCCCCCGCGACGGACCCGAAGCGGCGGAGCCGGCCCTTCCCGTCCGTGATCTCGAAGGTCAGTTCCGCCTCGAAGACCGGCCCGGTGTAGTACCCGAGCCCCCGGACGACCGTCGGGTCGACCACCACCCGGTCGCTCCCGGCGTCGACGGCGGCCAGCAGCCGGTCGATCTCGGCCAGCTCCGCGAGCCCCTCCTCGCCGACCCTCGAGCCGGCGACCAGCGGCTCCAGCTCGCCGAGTGTCGCCGCCCGGTCGTCCCGGGAGACGGCGAGGAAGCGGAGGACCGCGTCCACCTGGGCAGGAGACAGCCGGGCCCCGGGGGTGAAGTCGCCGGAAGGATCCCTGCGGCCCTCGCCCAGGAGGTCCCGGACGCCGTCCATCCCGACCCGGTCGAGCTTGTCGATGGCGCGGACCACGGTGAACCACCGCTCCCCCCCGGCGAGGTCGATCCCTGCCCTTTCCAGCACGCCGTTCAGGAGCTTCCGGTTGCTGACCCGGAGCAGGTAGTCACCGCGGCGGATCCCGAGGGCCTCGAAGACCTCGCAGAGGACCTCGAGGATCTCGGCGTCGGCGACCATCTCGGGGGTTCCCACGGTGTCGATGTCGCACTGGGTGAACTCCCGGAAGCGTCCCGGGCCCGGTTTTTCCTGCCGGAAGACCAGCCCGACCTGGTAACGGCGGTAGGGAAGGGGCAGGTCGGGATACATCGCCACGACCCGGGAAAGGGGCGCCGTCAGGTCGTACCGCAGGGCGACCCACTCGCCCTTCTCGTCCCGGAAGGCGAAGATCCCTCCCTCGGGCAGGTCCGCGTCCGGCAGGTACTTGCCCAGCACGTCGGCGTACTCGATGGTCGGGGTCTCGAGGGGGGCGAACCCGTGCCGCTCGTAGACGCCGAGGATCGTCTCGATCATCCGGCGCCGCCGGGCGAGGGTCGCCCCGAAGATGTCGCGGAATCCCTTGAGAACCCGGGGTTTCGTACGTCGGCCGGCCATGGAACCCCCGTGGGGGGGCCGGGCGTGCCGGGGCGACCGCGGGTGCCGCGCCGCCCGGCCCGCCCCGCCTCGTGGCGGTGGTGGACGGAAGAACTGGTACAGCCGCTGGGATTTGAACCCAGGACCTCCTGATCCACAGTCAGGCGCTCTTGCCAGCTGAGCTACGGCTGCACGCGCGGCGCATTCTAAGGGAAGGCCGCCGGGAGCGCATCCCGGCCGCCCGGCGTTCGGCGGGCGGGGGGCATCTGCCGGAGGCCGTCCTATCGAGGCCGTCCTATCATGGAAGCGGGAGGGGTCCACCGGGCCGCTCCGGGAGGCGCCATGAAACGCGGACGGAAGATCCTGCTCGGCATCCTGGCCGTCCTGTTGGTCCTCGTCGTGGCCGGGGCGATCGTGCTCCCCCGGCTCCTGGACGTGGAGCGGTACCGGCCCCGCCTGGAGAAACTGGCCCGGGACAGGCTGGGCTGGCCGGTGGAACTGGGGCGGATCGGGGTCACGCTGTGGGGCGGTCCCGCCGTCGTCCTGGGGCCGGTGGTCGTCCACGATCCACGGGACCGGACCCGCCTCGAGATCGAGCAGGTCGCCGCCCGCGCCGACTTCCTCCCCCTGCTCCGCGGCAGGCTCGTGGTGCGGGAGATCGACATCCTGCGCCCGGTGGTCACCCTGGCGCGGGCCGAGGACGGGTTCGTCCTGCCGGCCCTGGCCGCCGGGGAAAAATCCCCGCCCGGCCCGGTGTCCGCGGAAGGGCCGGGGTACGACATCCAGGTGGAGGAGGTCCGGGTCCGGGGCGGGTCGGTTGCCGTGCGGGAAGGGAGCCGGGAGGTGCTGCGACTCGAGGAGGTCTCGGCCGTGGTCACGCCGGGGACCGGCAGGCTGTGGGGCACGGCCCTGCTCGGGGGTGGCCGGGGCCGGGTGGACTGGCTGGGGACCCTCGGGGGGGAGGTCACCCTGGACCTCAAGGACGTCGCCACCGAGGCGCTGCACCCCCTTCTCGGCCCGGACCTGGTCCGCGGCGGCGGGAAGCTTTCCGGCGAGGTGACGGTGGCCCCGGGGCCGGTGGTCCGGGGAACGGTCCACGGCCGGGGGATCCTGCTGCTGGCCGGGGAAACCCCGCTGGACGAGGTGGACGTGGCATTCGAGGTCGCGGCGGCGGGGGATGCCGTCGTGCTGAACCGGGTCCGGGTGGCCGCGGGCGAGTTCGTGCTCCGGGGGACGGGGCCCCTGCTGCCGGCGATGGACGTGGGCCTCGAGGCCCTGGACGTGCCCCTGGCGGATACCCTGCGGGTGGCGCGGGCCGCGTTCCCGCTGCCGATCTCCGTCGAGCCGCCCGGTGTCGTCCGCCTGGGAGTGACGATCCGGCGGCCGGAGGGGGGCACCCCGGCCTGGTCCGCCGAGGGCCGGGCGACCGCCGGCCGGGTCCGTGTCCACGATCTCGTCCCACCCTTCGAGGACGTCGAGGCGCCCTTCCGCGTGCGGGGCGGGGTGCTGCGGATCGACCCGCTCGTCGCCCGGGTGGCCGGGGGGAACTTCCGGGGCCGGGTCACCCTGGACCCGGTGGCTCCCCCGGGCCTCCTGACGGTGAAGGGCCGGGCGGCCGGCGTGGACCTGGCCCGGGTCGCGGCCCTCGCCTCGCCGGCCGCCGCGCGGGGGATCTCGGGAAAGGGGACCGTGGACGTGGACCTCGGGCTCGACCTTTCCCGGGAAACCCTGGACCTGGCCGCCCTGCGCGGAGGCATCACGGTCTCGGGCCGGGGCTGGGGGCTGCCGGGGTGGAACCTGGAAGAAAGCCTTCTCTCCCGCCTGGCCGGCGGCCGCGCCCCGGAGACCCCGGGTTCCGGGGGCGGCGGGAGCGTCGCGGAGGCCGGCGCCACCCGGGTGGTCGTGGACCGGGCCTCCCTGCGCCTTGCCCTGGGCGGCACCCGCTGGAAGGTTCCCGACTTCGAACTGGTGGCGGGTGACCTGGCGGCGAGCGGGAAGGGGACGCTCGAGCCGCTGGCCGGAAAGATCGACCTGGACCTTTCCCTGCGCGTGGCCCGGGACCGGGCCCGGCAGATGGTGGCGAAATGGCCGTGGCTGAAACCGCTCAAGGAGCGGGGCGGTCCCCTGGTCGTTCCCCTGCGGGTCCGGGGCCCCCTCCTGTCCCCGTCGATCCTGCCGGACACGGGAAAGGCCCTCGGCCGGGGCCCGAAGAAGGAACTCGAGCGGAAGCTGCGCAGGAAGCTGGAGAAGAAGCTGGGCGGCAGGGCGGGGCTCAAGGGCCTGCTCGACGGGCTCGCCGATGGGCGGGACGACTGACGAGCCGGGGCGGGGGAAGGAACGGAAGGTCCGGCGCCTCGGGCCGCTGGTCCTGCGGACCCTGTCCCCGGACGATCCCTCCGGCGACCTGGAACTGGTCGTCGCCGTGGTGGGGCTCCTCGGCATCGTCGGGGCGATCCTGCTGCCCCTCGACGCCCTGGCCCGGGTCCTGCCCCCCTGCACGTTTCACCGCCTGACCGGCCGCCCCTGCCTCACCTGCGGGACGACCCGGGTGCTCCTCGCGCTGGCCCGGGGCAGGATCGCCGCGGCCCTCGCGTGGAACCCGCTGGTGGCGGGTTTCACGATCGCCTTCCTCGCCTGGACGCCGGTCGCCGCCGCCCAGTGGCTGTTCCGGCTGCCCCGGTGGCGGATCGGCTTCGCGGGTGCCCGGGCCCGGTGGACCGCCGTGCTCCTCGTCGTGGTGATGCTGGCCCTGGACTGGGCCTACCTGGTCTGGCGCGGCGTGTGAGGGGAGGGCCCGGGGGGAGGGAACAGCCGGGCGGGAGGAGCCGTCCCCAGGAACTCCCGGGCCGCGGGGGGGAGATCGTCCCCGGGCCGCCACGTGCCGAGGGATGGCGTCCGGGCTCCCGGCACCCGGGCCCGCCAGGCGGCGAGGGCCGCCTCCACCGGGGCGGGCGGGACGTCGGGGGCCCCGATCCAGCCGATTTCCGGGGCCGGGCACCCCTCGCGGAGGACGAGCAGGAGGTCCCCGAGCCGACCGAGGAGACCCGGGCACGCGGGGACCCAGGCCAGCACCCGGGAGGTGGCGGCGAGACCCCACCGGAGCGCGGGTCCGTCGCGGGAGGGCACCGGCACCACGCCGGGACCGGGAAGGATCTCCTTCCGGCCGGCGGGCCCGCCCCGCAGGAGGGGATGGACCGCGCCCGGCCGCGGCCGGGGCAGGGAGAGGACCCGCGCCGCGCGTTCCGCCGCGCGGACCAGGGGAGGGGGCGGCATCCCGGCGTCGTCCAGGGAAACGAGCAGGGAGAGCGGGAGGGAAGGACGGGTTTCGGGCGGGGGTTCGCCCCGCGCGGGAAGCGCCCCGTCCCGGGGAGACAGGAAGATCCCCGCCAGTTCCTCGAGGTCGCGGCGGTCCCGGGCGGAAAGCTTCACGGGTGCCCGGGCCGGGATTCCGGCCCGGCAGCGACGGGCGGGGCCGCGGGCGGCGGCGGAACCTCGACGAGGGAGTTCTGGGTGCCGAGGCGGCTCACCCGGACCCGGGGGTTGGCCGGGTCCGGGATCCATTCCCCGTCGAGGATGAACTTGTACTCGTAGGTTCCGGGGGAAACGGGCAGGAACTTCTCCCAGGCCCCGTCCGCCGCCCGGCGAAGCTCCACGCCCCCGTCCGGCTGCCAGTCGTTGAAGTCGCCCGCGATCCGGATCCGCTCCGGCGGCAGGTCCGGGTGCCCGAAGGCGACACCGCCGGGAACCACGCGCAGGCCGGTGAAGGCCGGTTCCCTCGTCCCGAGCCGGTCCCCCCACGCTTCGGCGAGGGTCTCCGCCAGGGCCAGGTAGTCCTTCCAGCCGGCGGCCCGGGGGCTCTCCTCCGCCACCGTGCGTCCCCGGGCCGCCGCCCGCGGGAAGAGCACGCTTCTCCGGATCGTCGCTTCCAGCAGGAGACCGGGGTGCTCTTCCCGGAACCGTTCGACGAGGACGCGGGCGTGCCAGTCCCGGGCGTTCCAGAGGGTGGCGAACGCCCGGGGTCGGGCCCGGTGCCGGGTGTGCCGGGCGACGACCTCGAGGGTGGCGAGCACCCGCTCGACCCCGTGCAGGCCGAAGGGAGTGGCGTCGAAGGGAACCAGGACCTCGTGGGACGCGGTGATCGCGTTGAGGGTCAGCAACCCCAGGTTGGGCGGGCAGTCCACGAGGACCAGGTCCCAGCCGCGCCGGACCTGCGCCAGGTGCTCGGAGAGCCGTTCCTCCTTGCCGGGAACCGCCGCCAGCCTGGTCTCGAGGCCCGCCAGGCCGAGGTTGGCCGGGACGAGGTCGAGCCCGGGGCGGGCCGCGACGATCGCCTGCTCGATCCCGGGTCCGATGCCCGTCAGCGGGGTGTGGGACAGGATGGTGGAAAGGGATGGGCGGTCGGGGGGCACGCGCACCCCGAGCCCCAGCGTGGCGTGGCCCTGCGCGTCCAGGTCGACGAGCAGGACCCGGACCCCGCGCCGGGCGAAGGCCGCCGCCAGGTGGATCGCCGAGGTGGTCTTCCCGCAGCCTCCCTTCTGGTTGGCCAGGGCGACGACGATGCTCACGGTACCCTCCAGGGTCTCCCGGATCGGTGGGGAACGGCCGGCGCCACGGCGGAGACGCGGGACGGGGCGCCGCGGTGGGAGGAAGCGCTTTCCAGGACCAGGGACGGCATGAACGCCCTCCGGATCCGGACGATACCAGACGGATCCCCCGGGGGTCAACGGAGGGGGCGCCCGGGTGCCGGCCATGACACAATCTGGCGGCCGGAACCACGGTCCGAAGGGAGTCCGGGGAGGCGGAATGGCGGGGCGAACCATCGAGGCCTGCGCGGTCTTCTTCGACGTGGACGGGACGCTGGTCCACCACCCGCGCGGCGAGACGGTGTGGCAGGTCCTGAACCGGGCCTTTCTCGGGGACGACGCCCGGAACGAGGAACGGTTCCGGCGCTTCCTCGCGGGGGACCTCTCGTATGCCGACTGGGTTGCCCTCGACGTGGGAGACTGGATCGAGCGGGGGGTCCGGCGGCGGGACATCGTCCGGGTGATCCGGGCGGAACTCGCCCCGGCACCCGGCGCGCGGGAGGCGATCCTGGAACTCCACCGGCGGGGGTACCGGCTCGCGGTGATCTCGGGCACCCTCGACCTGGTGATCGAGACGCTCCTCCCGGGCCTGCCCTTCGACCGGGTGCTGACGAACCGGGTCGAGTTCGGACCGGACGGGCGGATCACCGGCTGGCGGGCGACCCCCTGGGACGTGGAAGGAAAGGGGGAGGCGGTGGAGATGATCGCGGCGGAGATGGGGTTTCCTCCCCGGTGGTGTGCCTTCGTCGGTGACCACTGGAACGACCTGGCCGCCTTCGCGCGGGCCGGGACGGCGATCGCGTTTCACCCCAAGGACGAGCGGGTGCGGGCGGCGGCGGACGTCGTCATCGAGTCGGGACCGCTGACCGCCATCCTGCCCCTCCTTCCCGGCGCCCGGGGGTGCCGCGGCAGGGAGAGCGACCGATGAGCGCGGAGGAGCGGGGCCGGGTCGTGACGTCGGAGCGCGTTTTCTCGGGGAAGCTGCTCCGGGTGGACCGGGAAGAGGTGCTGCTGCCGGGGGGGAAGCGGGCGATCCTCGAGACGATCCGCCATCCCGGGGCGGCGGCGGTGCTCCCCTTTCTCCCGGGGGAGCAGGTCGTGCTCATCCGGCAGTATCGACACGCCGCCGGCGGATTCATCCTCGAGGTTCCCGCGGGCAAGCTCGATCCCGGCGAGGCGCCGGAGGCATGCGCCCTGCGGGAGGTGGAAGAAGAGACCGGCTGGCGCGCAGGGCGCCTCCTGCCCCTCGGCTCGATCCTCACGACCCCCGGCTTCACCGACGAGGTGATCTGGCTGTTCGAGGCCCACGGGCTCGTCGCGGGGGGGCGGCACCTGGACCCGGACGAGGTCATCGAGGTGCTCGAGGTTCCGTTCGAGCAGGCGGTGGGGATGGTCCTCGCGGGGGAGATCCGCGACGCGAAGTCGGTCGCGGCGATCCTGCTGGCCCACGCCCGGCGGGCGCGGGGGTCAGTCCCCGGGGAGGGGACGCGCGGGTGACCCCTCCAGCCGCGCGACCACGGCCGCACCGATGGTGTCCGACCAGACGTTCGTGGCCGTGCGCAGCATGTCGAGGGGACGGTCGACGGCGAGCAGCAGCAGGGCGCCCTCGAGGGGCAGGTCCAGGGCCTTCAGGATGATCGTCATCATGACCAGCCCCGCCGAAGGAATTCCCGCCGCGCCGATCGAGGCGAGCAGGGCGGTGCCGACCACGATCGCCTGGCGTCCCGGCGTCAGGTCGTAACCGGCCGCGCCGGCGTAGTGCTGGGCGAGGAAGATCACGGCGACGCACTCGTACAGGGCGGTCCCGTCCATGTTGATCGTGGCGCCGAGGGGCAGCACGAAGGAGCTGACCTCGTTGGACACTCCACCGCGCTCCTCGACCGAGTCGAGGGTGACCGGGAGGGTGGCGCTCGAGCTGGACGTGGAGAACGCGGTGAAGAGGGCGGGAGCGACGGCCCGGGCCCAGCGGGCGGGAGACACGCCCGCGAGAAAGCGGGCGACCAGGGGCAGGGTGACGAGGGCGTGGACCGCCAGGGCGAGCACGACGGTCAGCACGTAGAGACCGAGGGCCCGGAAAGCCGCGGGATCGCTCCGGGCGACCACCCGGGCGAGCAGGGCGACGATCGCCACCGGGAGGAGCACGAGCACCGCCTGGGCGACCCGGGTCATCAGCTGGAACCCCCCCTCGACCACGTCCCCGAGGGGGCGGCGCCAGCGTTCCGGGAGGGTGGCGAGGGCGGCCCCGGCCAGCAGGGCGAAGAAGATGACCTGGAGCATGTCGGCCCGGACCAGCGCGGCGAAGACGTTGTCGGGGATCACCCGGGCGACCAGGCCGCCCGCGCCCCCCGGGGGCGCGGTGGGCAGCTCGGCGGGAGACGAAAGGGGAAGTCCCGCCCCCGCTCCCGGCCGGAGCAGGTTGACGAGCAGGAGGCCGGTCAGGATCGCCAGCAGGCTGGTGGCCACGTAGTAGGCGAAGGTCCGCAGGCCGAGGCGCCCCAGGCGGGAGGGATCGGCGACCCCCGCCACGCCGGCCATGATCGAGAACAGGACGAGGGGCACGACGACCATCTTCAGCAGGCGGAGGAACAGGTCGTCCGCGACCACGTCGCAGGCGGCCAGGATTCCGCCGGCAAGGGCGGGCGGCGCGTGGCGGAGCAGGACGCCGGCCAGCACGCCGAGGCCCATCGCCGCCGCGGCGAGGGCAGGGGACTGGGCGCGGGAGAACAGGCTCCCGCGGGATCCTGGTTCCACGGTCAACGGCCGACCTCCAGTGCGGTGCCCGCAGATGCTATCACCGGGGCGGCCTATACTCGGGGCGACACCAGGGAGGTCCGATCGATGTCCCCTCGCGATCCCGCTGTTTCCCCGGCCCGTGGGTGGTGCGCCCGGAACGGGGGCCGGTTCCCCCCGGAAGCGCTGCCGGCGCAGGGACGCCGGGGCGACGGGCGCCGGACCGGCCGGCGGGTGCCCGGCCCGCTTCCCGGCGGCGTGCGCCGGCGCCGGTCCCCGCTGCCGTTGCGCCGCCCGCGCCTCGCGGTGGCCCTCCTGTTTCTCGGAGCGGTTCTCTTTCCGGGTTCCGGCTGTGGCCCCCGGGAGGCGCCGCCCGCCCCCGCGGCCCCCACCGCCGTCCTGGTCACGATCGACACCCTGCGCGCCGACCGGCTCGGCTGCTACGGCCGTGCGGACGCCGACACCCCGAACCTGGACCGCCTGGCGGGGGAAGGGGCGCGCTTCGACCTGGCGGTGGCGACCGCCCCCCTGACCCTGCCCTCCCACGCGTCCATCCTGTCCGGGCGGACCGTGCCGGCCCACGGCGTCCGGAACAACGGGACCTACTCCCTCCCGGCCGCCGTGGAAACGATCGCCGAGGTCCTGCGGGCGGCCGGGTGGGACACGGGGGCGTTCGTGTCTTCCCAGGTGCTTGCCCGCCGGTACGGTCTCGACCAGGGGTTCGCCGTGTACGACGACCGGGTTCCCCGGCCCGCCGCCCGGGCGGGGCTCGTGGTCCACTACGGGGAACGGCCGGGTCGCGTCACCGTCGACCGGGCCCTCGCCTGGCTGGCCACGCGCAGCGGGCCGGCCTTCCTCTGGGTCCACCTGTGGGAACCGCACTACCCCTACGTCCCTCCTCCCCCGTTCCGGGACCGGCACCCGGACGACCCGTACCAGGGCGAGGTGGCGACGGCGGACGCCGCGGTGGGGCGCCTGGTCGACGGCGTGCGTTCCCTGCGGCCCGGGACGAAGCTGCTGGTCGCGGTGGTCGCGGACCACGGGGAGAGCCTGGGCGAGCACGGGGAATCCACCCACGGGATCTTCGTGTACGGGGCGACGACCCGGGTCCCGATGATCGTCTGGGGGCCCGCCTGCCGGGTGCGCCCGGCGGTCATCGGGGAGCCGGCCTCCACCGCGGACCTGGCCCCGACCCTCCTCGAACTGCTGGGCATGCCCCCCCTGCCGGGGGCCGACGGGGAGAGCTGGGCGTCCCGCCTGCGGGGAGAGACGGGGGAGAAGCCGCGGGTCGCGGCCCTCGTGGAGAGCCACGAGCCGCGCCTGGAGTTCGGATGGTCCGGGCTTCGTGCCGTCGTGTTCGATCACTGGCGCTTCATCGACGCCCCCCGGCAGGAGCTGTACGACCTGTCGGCGGACCCCGGCGAGACGCGGAACCTGGCCCGGACCCGGCCGGCCATCGTCGGCACGGCCCGGGAACTCCTCGCGGACCTGCTGCGGCGCGCCCGGGCTTCCACCCCGGCGAGCGGGGCCGAGCGCGAGGTCTCGACGCGTGACCTGGACGAGCTCCGCAGCCTGGGGTACGCGGCGAGCGGACGGCGGGACAGGGGGGGGCGGCTGGTGGATCCCTCCCGGCCGGACCCGAAGGACCGGACGGATTTCCTGGCCCGCTACGACGAGGCGATGGCCCTCCTCGGCCGGGGAAAGGTGGACGACGCGATCCGGCTGTTCGAGGAACTGTCCCGCCGGGACCCGCGGAACCCGTCCCTGTTCCTCCAGTGGGGCCAGGCCCTGATCCTGGCGCACCGGCTTCCCGCGGCGCGCCGGGTGTACGAGCGGCTGGTCGCCATCGACCCGGCGTTCGGGCTGGGCTGGTACCGGCTGGGGCAGGTCCGGGACAACCTCGGTGATCTCTCCGGGGCGGAAGCGGCCTACCGCCGGGCGATCGAGGTCGATCCCCTGGCGGTCGATCCGCGCAAGGCGCTGGCCAGCCTGCTGGCCGACCGGGGCCGGGTGCGGGAGGCGATCGACCTGCTGGAGAAGGCCCGGGATCTCGCCCCGGACGACGAGGCGATCCGGCGGGACCTGGAGCGGTTCTGGCGGCGGCTCCAGGGAGGCTGACCGGCCCGGCCGGGACCCCTTCCGGCGGGGGGACCGGATCGGGTATGCTGAACGCGGTCAACGCGGAGGATCCGCGGGAGCGTCGCGTGATCATCGACCGCATCCAGCACGCCGGCTGGAAGGTGAACAGCTGGCTGATCGCCGGGCGGGAAGAAGGCCGGGGCCTTCTCCTCGACACGGGTGCCGACCCCCCGGCGATCCTGGAGATGGTTCGCCGCCACGGGGTGGAGGTGGTGGCGATCCTCTGCAGCCACGGGCACTACGACCACGCGGCGGGCAACGAGTTCCTCGCGCGGAACCTGGACGCGCCGGTGCTTGCCCATCCCCTCGAGAGAGCGCGGGTCCCGGGGGTGACGGACGTGGTCCGGGAGGGTCACCGGTTCGAGTTCGCCGCCTGGACGGCGGAGGTGGTCCACCTGCCGGGCCACACCCGGGGCCAGGTGGGGGTCCACGTGCCGGGAGTCGGGTTCTGGTGCGGGGACAGCCTGTTCCGCGGCAGCGTGGGCAGCACGGTGCACCCGGGGCACGGAACGTTCGAGGAACTGCAGCGCACGGTTCTCGAGAAGGTTCTCTCCCTGCCTCCCGGGACGGTCCTCTACCCGGGACACGGGGAGACGACGACCGTCGGCCACGAGCTGGAACGGAACCCCTTCGTGCGGGTCTGGCGGGGACTCGACCGCCCCTCCTCGCGTCCCGGCCGCTACGAGGGCCGGCGGGTGACGATCGAGGTCTGGGCGCGCGACTACGACGGGGGGCACAAGGCCCAGGTGCGGCATGCCGACGGGAGGCGGGAGGTGGTCCCGGGCAGCCGGGTCCAGAAGGTCACCCTGTGAAGGATGCGCCGGCAACGGGGGCCGCGGCGAACGGCCCCCGTTCCCGGCGGCCGGTCAGCGGGCCCCGGCAGGATGCCCGGTCAGCATGATCTTCGTGACGAACTTCCGCGCCTTCGGGTCCTCCACCGCCCGTACCCGGGCCTTCACCTTCACCTTGAGCCGGAGGGACGACCCGTCCTTCGCGACCTTCCCCTTCGCCCGGTCGGCCCGGATCCGGACGTCCGGGACGTCGGCGGTCGTGCGATAGATCATCAGGGCGAGGGGCTGGAGGAGGGCCACCAGGTCCGCCTCGTTGAAGTCCACCGTGAACCGGGTCTTCTTCCCCGCGTGCCAGCGGCCGGCAACGCAGAGATCCGCCGGGCAGGTGGTGGCGCCCAGGGGCCGTCTTCCGGTGGCGAGGGACAGGGCCGACCGGTCGGGGAAATCGATCGTCAGGAGGCAGGTTCCGTCCTCGTGGAACTCGAGGAGCACCTCGGCCGTGGAGAGGTCGAGGGACATCTGGTCGACCTTCCTGATCTTGCCGTGGAGGCTGCCGCCGAGGTCCCAGGTCGTGCCGGCGAGATCCGCCGCGGGGGCCGGCATGGCCAGGGCGAGGAGGGCCAGCATGGACGGAAGGATGGCGATCCGGGCAGGGGTTCTCGTCATGGCGTGCTGCTCCTTGCGGGTCCCGGATGTGACCCGGCGCGGGACCTCCCCGGCAAGACGCTGGTTCCCCCGGGAGCGTGGCGCAAGCGGCCACGGTTGCGGCAGTTCGCCGCCGTTCAGTCGCCCCCGGAGTCCGCCGCCAGGGGATCGGGCGGGGTGCAGGCCACGGCGCGGGGCGCGGCGTCGAGCTTCGCCCCGGAGGCGTCGACGGGGGCCCCGAACCGGGTCCCGGTAAAGACCACCTCGCCCCCGATCCGGCTTTCCCCCAGGTCGACCCCTTCCTCGATGGAAGAGTCGGAAACCCGCAGGCCCCGGGCCAGCCGGGCCTCGTCCAGGTAGATCTCGCCCTCGATCCGCGCGTCGCTGACGTCCACCGGTTCCTTCACGGTGGCCTCCATGAACTCCAGGTCTCCCCCGAGGGAGGTGTCGGCCAGCCGGACCCCTCCCCGGACCTGTCCCGTGAACGAGACGTCCTCGCCCACGCGGGCGCCGAGGACCGCGATCTCGCCCCGCACGTCGAGCTCGTCCGTGTCGATCGATCCGCCGACCCCGATCCGTTCCAGGTGGACGTCCCCGTCGATCCGGGTCGATTCGAGTACCAGGTCCGCGAGCACGGCCGCGTCGGTCACCCTGATGGAGGGGCCCCGGTCGAGGGAGAGGTCCGCCTCCCCCGTGACCAGGCTGTCCGCGAGGGCCAGCGGGCCGCCGGTCTCGGCGCCGGAAACGGAGAAGTCGCCCACCACCCGCAGGCGCCGGAAGGACAGGCCCTCCCGCACCCCCGCGTCGTCGCCCGTGATCCCGCCCGAGGCGAGGACATCGTCGAGGTCGACGCTCCCGGAGATCTCCGCGCCCGCGAACCGGATCGATCCCAGCACCTGGACATCCGCGAGCCGGAGGGAACCGTCCACCTGCGCCCCGTCGAGGACGAGGTCTCCCCGCACGACGATTCCCGCGAGGTCGACGTCACCGGCCACCCGGGCGCAGGCGAGCTGGACCGGGCCCGGAACCACGCAGGGGATCCCCTCGGGGAGATCCGGGCAGAGGGTTCCCCGGTCCAGGCTGGCGAGGACGGTGGCGCCCGCGGGAACCTGCACCGGGTGTCCCCCGCGGACCAGGGCGAGCACGTCTTCCCGGTCGACGGAGGGTCCGGTGCCGGGTTCGCACGAGGGTCGCGGCGTCTCCTGGGCGAGGGTGGACGGCAGCGCCAGGAGCACGACGAGGAGAAGTGCGGGGACGATCGGCCGGGGACGGGACATCGGTCTCACCTCCGTGAGCGGGCGATCCAGTCTGCCACGGCCCGCTGTCCCCGCCCATGGCGGGCCGGGGGGCCGCGGTGCGATCATGGCGCCCGCGGAGGGGTCTCGTGGCGCGAACCCGGCGGACATCCGGCAGCACCGGGCGGCGGTCCCGGCGAACCTCCCGGCGCCGGGGGGGTGGCCGGGCGCGGTGGTGGGCGGGAGGTGTCGCCCTGGTCCTGGCCCTGGGGGCGTGGGGATTCCTCGGCCTGGCCGTGCGCGGGGAGCGGGCCATCCGGGAGCTGCGCCGGCCGCCGCGACTCGCCCCGGTGCGGGTGCTCTCCGCCCCGCCCGTCCTCGCGGACGGAATGGTTCTCGATCCGGGGGACCTGGCCGCGGCCCTCCGGGTCCTCGGCTACCGTCGCGTCCGGGAGACGGCCCGCCTGCCGGGCTCCTGGCGGCGGCGCAGCGACGGGCTCGAGATCTACCGTCGCGCCTGCCCGGTGCCAGGGGGGCGGCTGCCCGCGGCGTGGGTACGGGTCGTGTTCCGGGGCGGAAGGGTTCGCTCGCTCCTCGCCGCGGACGGGCCGGGGTGACGCCCGGGCCGTGGTCGTGGCGACC
>CAZOTT010000040.1:0-22825 GCA_964582785.1 uncultured Acidobacteriota bacterium
TGGTCGAGCCGGTGAGACGGCCGGAGGCCGCCCCCGGCGGCCCGCGCCCCCGGACCCGGCGCCGCGCGGAGCCGACCGAGCCGGTGAGACGGCCGGAGGCCGCCCCCGGCGGCCCACGCCCCCGGACCGAGCACCGCGGAGGCCGCCCCCGGTCGGCCTACCCCCCGCCGGTCAACCGTTCCAGTGCGGCGACGAACTCCCCGGGGGCCTCCAGGTGGGGGAAGTGTCCCCTCCCCTCGAGGATGACCGCCTCGAACCCCGGGTGGAAGGCGCGGTTGCCGGCGAGGTTCGTCGGCAGGAGGGTTCCCTGGATCGCGCGCACCGGGATCCCGAGGGTCGCCACCCTCCGCAGCGCCTCTCCCTGGTCGTGGTCGAACGAGGCCTCGACCAGGGGGATGGCGATCGCCGGGTCGCAGGAAGCCGCCTCCTCGACGACCCGCCGTACCAGCGCGGGGTCGGTTCCCCGGGGGAAGATCGTCGGGATCATCCGCCGGGCCGTCTCCGCGAAGTCCTCCCGGTAGGCGGCCAGCAGTTTCTCCCGGGCCCGGTCCCGCACCGGCCGCCCCGCGTCGTGCAGGGTGTCCACCGCGACGACCCCGCGGCAGCGATCCGGGCCGAGGCGGGAGGCCGCCTCGAGGCAGACCGGTCCGCCCAGCGAATGGCCGACCAGGACCATGGGGCCGCCGCCGACCCGGCCCGCGGCGGCGGCGACGGCTGCGCCGAGGCCCGGGACCGTCCATCCGGTCGGCGGAGGAACCGGCGGGGACTCCCCGTGCCCCGGCAGGTCGAGGGCGATCACCCGGGACCGGGAAGCCAGCGAGGGGAACACCCGTTCCCAGTGCCGCCGGGAACAGCACCACCCATGGACCAGGACGAGGGCGGGGAGCCCCTCCCCGGCCGCCTCCCCCGCGATCTCCCCGCCCCCGGGGACCGGGACCCGGAACGTCTCGCCCCCGAGCACGGGCCGGGAAGAGCCGCTCACCGGCACCCCCCGTTCCCGGGATGACCGGGGCGATTCCGCTCGTGCCGCCGGGGAGAGCGGCTCATCGGCGCCCCCCGCCCCGGGGGACCGGGACCCGGAACGCCTCGCCTCCGAGCACGGGCCGGGGAGAGTCGCTCACCGGCGCCCCCCCGCGCCCGCCCCGGCCGGAGCGCCCGCCGGGATGGCGGGGCTGTCGACCACCACCCGGACGAGGACGAACCGGTCGACCTGCGACCCGTCGGGGCGGAGAACGGTCACGGTCATCGTGTCGCCGTCCACCTCGAAGCGGGCCAGGTGGTGGGTCAGGGCGGCCCGGACCACGCCGGGGGCCGACGGGTCGGGAGCCACGAGGGGAGCGCCTCCGCCGCCGAGGGTCAGCCAGGTGATCCCCTCCGCCCGACAGCGGGCGTAGTAGTGGTTGTGGCCGGCGACTACGAGGAGGACCCCGTGCCGGAGGAACAGGGGGGCGAGGCGGGCCCGGACCTCCCGGTTGACGCCGTGGCCCCCGGCGCTCCAGGCCGGCACGTGGTGCAGGACCAGCTTCCACGGCCGGCCGGTGGAGGCGAGGTCCCGCCGGAGCCAGGCGTCCTGGGGACTGCCGGGGGACAGGTCGGCCTGGTCGTCGAGGACGGTCACGTGCACCGGCCCGTAGTCGAACGAGTACCAGCAGCCCGCCGGGTCCGGGTACGGGTAGGGCCAGGTCTGCCGCAGCAACCGGCCGTCCCCCTCGTGGTTCCCCCGGCAGCCCATCACCGGGACCCGGGAGAGGAACTCCCGGGTGGCGGGGAAGCCGGCGGCGAAGAACTCCCGGTCCCACGAGGACTCGTCGGGCCGGGTGACCCAGTCCCCCGCGTGCAGGCAGAAGGTCTGCCGGTGCGCCGGGTCCCCGGCCACGTCGGCGAGGAGGCGGGAGACGACCGCGTTCAGCACGTCCGGCCGGCTCCGGGTGTCCCCGAGCCCGTAGAACGTCACTCCCCGCGCCCCGGCGCCGGGGGCCGCCCGGAACGTTCCCTCCCGGACCGTCCCGTCCACCGTCACCCGGTAGTGGTAGAGCGTTCCCGGGGCGAGGTCCGCCAGGGTCACCCGGAAGAGATGCCCGCGGGTGCCGGCGGCGGGCACAGGCGCCCGCCGCCGACAGGCGGCCGTGGGCCCCCAGTCGAGGCGGACCTTCCCCGGGGTGCCGTCGGTCTGCCAGAGGACCGTCATCCGGGAAGGGTCACCCCGGTAGACGAGCCAGGGACCCTTGCGGAAGCCCGCCCCGCGGGCGGGAAAGACGGCGGCGACGAGCGCCGCGACGACGAGCAGACCGCACCTGCGGGGCACGCCCACCGGGACCTCCCTTCCGGTTCCCGTCCGTCGTACCAGCGGGGCGGGGGCGGTGTCAACGGGGAACCGGTCGCGTTCCCTCGTCCGCCCCGGGCAGCCGGGACCGACGGCCCCCGGGCGGGCGGGGTCAACCGGGAAGCCGGCCCGGCGCGCTCAGTCGTCGTCTTCCCAGTGGTCCTCCGAGTAGTAGAACTCCTCGGCGCAGCCCCGGCAGCAGAAGAGCTTCCCCCCCAGGCGGTAGGCGTGGTCGAGGCAGACCCGCTGGTGGCAGAACGGGCAGGCGTACAGGCGCGTGTCGTCGGACGTCGCGCCGCAGGTGCGGCAGACCAGCCGGCGGTCGATGCGGGTGGTTTCCATCGAGGACCTCCGCGGACCAAGGTCGTCCGCCTCCCGCGCGCCCGCAACCCGGGGCGGGACCGGGGCCCCCGCGGGCCGCCGCCCCCTCGCCGTCCGGACCGGTCGCCGGAACCGACGGCCGGACGGGACCCCGCCCCGGGCGCCGGCGCCACGGGGCGGCGGCCCCGTTGCGGGAGCCGGGCGGTCACCGGCCGCTCGCCTCCCGCGCCCGCGACCCCCGGGTCAGGACCCGGGCGGGGGCAGGGGAAGCAGCGCGTCCCCGGCCGGGTCGTGCCGGGCCCGGTTGCGGCGGGCCAGGTCCGGGGACCGGACCGCGTAGCAGTAGGCGCAGCCGGCAAGGCAGGTGTCCGGCAGGCCCACGTCCACCGCGGGGCAGCAGCCGCAGTCCGGGCGCTGGCCCGGGTCCTTCCGCCGCGGGAAGGCACGGTCCGGCCAGAGGGCCGCCAGGCGGACCGGGTCGATGCAGCGGCCGGGACGGGCCCCCGTCCCCCCGTAGACCGGCGGCTCCGCGCACAGCTCGAGGGCCATTCCGTGCTCCCGGGCGAGCGCGGCGAGCCCGGCGGCCAGCTCCCGCAGGACCGGTGACCCGGGGGCGGGCATCTCCACCGGGTACCCCGCGGCGGCCAGGCGGCGGCGGGTCTTCCGGTAGAGATCGAGGAAGGAAACGATCGCCCGGTCCGTCGCCCCCGCCAGCCGCCGGGCGAGCCCGGCGAAGCGGTCGAGGTGCTCGGCCGGGGTGTCCCGGGGACCGAGGATCACCGGGTCGTACCGCCAGGCGAGCCTCCGCGGGTCGCCCCAGCGCTCGGCGAGGCGCAGGAAGCCGGCCACCGCCCGGTCCGTCGGCACCACCCCCGGTTCGAGCACGGCGCCCCGGTCCGTGCCCGCCAGGCCGGTGATCGTGACGAGGGCGACCGCGCGCCGGTGGCCGAGCTCCTCGAGCCGGTCCGCCGCCCGGGCCAGCGCCCCCGGGTTCCGGGTCCAGAAGACGATGGCGTCCACCTCTTCCGGGGCGAGGGAGATCACCCGCTGCTGCCGGGGCCGGAAAGGGTTCGCCACCCGGACCCGGCCGGCGGCCAGCCGCCCCAGGAACCACTCCATGTAGAACGCCGGGATGTCGGTCCGGCGGCTGGCGGAGACGATCATCGGGGAGCGAGCAGGTCCCGGAGGGCGGCGCCGAGCCCCGGGTACCGGAACCGGAACCCTTCCCGGACGGCCCGGGCGGGAACGACCCGGGCGCTGGCCAGGAGCTCCCGGGCGAAGCCGCCGAGGACCAGCCGCAGCACGAAGCCCGGCGTCCGCAGGAACGCCGGCCGGTGCAGCGCCCGCCCCAGCTCCCGGGCGAAGGCCGCCTGCCGGACCGGGCCGGGGGCCGTGGCGTTGACCGGGCCCTCGACCCCGGCGTTCTCCGCGGCCCACAGGGCGAGGCGGGCCACGTCCCCGACGTGGACCCACGACCAGAACTGGCGGCCGCTGCCCAGCGGTCCCCCCAGCCCGAGGCGGGCCGCCGGGAGCATCCGGGGCAGCGCCCCTCCCTCCCGGGCCAGCACGATCCCGATCCGGAGGACCACCGTCCGGATGCCGGCGGCGGCGGCGATCCCGGCGGCGGCCTCCCAGTCCCGGCAGACGTCGGCCAGGAACCCCCGCCCCGGCGGGGCGTCCTCCGCCAGTTCCTCGTCCCCCCGGTCCCCGTACCAGCCGATCGCGGAAGCGGAGACCAGGGCGCCCGGGCGGGGGGAAACGTCCGCCAAGCGGGAGGCGAGGAGCCGGGTGCCCTCGACCCGGCTCGCCCGGATCTGCTCCCGGACGCGGGCCGTCCATCGCCGGGCCACCGGCGCACCGGCCAGGTGGACCACCGCGGCCGCCCCGGCGAGAACGTCCGCCTCCAGGAACCCCCGGGACGGGTCCCACCGCCCCACCCGCTCGACCCCCGGCAGGAGGCGGCCGGCCCGCGCCGGGTCCCGGGACAGCGCCCGGACCCGCCACCCGGACTCCCGGAACCGGGCGACGACGGCGCGGCCGACGAGCCCGGTCGCCCCCGTGACGAGAACGGTCCTGCCGGCATCCATGGCACCAGTATCCCCCGGGGGGAGGGGGACGGGGTAGGCGGCCCCCGCCAACTTGACGGTCCCGGGGGGCGTCCGTAGCATCGGGGCCCGTCGGCGCGGTTGGGCCGCGCCGGCTGCGGCAACGGGTGGCGGTGTAGCTCAGCGGTAGAGCACGCGGCTCATAACCGCGGAGTCCCCGGTTCGAATCCGGGCACCGCTACCATCCCTCCCATGCCGATCTCCCTGCGCGATGTCCCCCCCTCTCTCCTCGAGGAGGCCACCCGGCCCCCGGCGCCGGGCCGGGGGGAGCGGGTGGTGGTCGCGGTGTCCGGCGGGGCCGACTCCCTGGCCCTGCTCCACCTGCTGGCGGCCCTGGCGCCCGGGAGGGGCTGGGAACTCCTGGTCGCGACCCTGGACCACGGCCTGCGGGGGGAGGCGGGGGCCGCCGACCGCCGGTTCGTCGAGGAGCGGGCCCGGGAACTCCGGCTGCCCTGCCGGGGGGCCCGCCGGGACGCCCGCCCGGCTCCCGGGGAATCCCCGGAGGAGGCCGCCCGCCGGGTCCGCCTCGGGTTCCTGGCCGACGTGGCGCGGGAGGCCGGGGCCCGGTTCATCGCCCTCGGGCACACGATGGACGACCAGGCGGAAACCGTCCTCGGGCGGCTCGGGCGGGGCGCCGGGACCCGGGGCCTCGGGGGGATGCGCCGCTGGAGCCCGCCCCTCTGGCGACCCCTCCTCGGCGTGCGCCGGGCCGCCCTGCGGGAACTGCTGTCCGGCGCGGGGATCCGGTGGCGGGAGGACGAGACGAACGCGGACACCGGCCTGCTCCGGAACCGGGTGCGCGCGGAGCTGCTGCCGGCCTTCGAGCGGGTCCTGGGCCCGGGCGCCGTCCCGGCGCTGGCGCGGGCGGCCCGCCTCGCGGCGGATGACGAGGACGTTCTCGCCGCGCTGGCGGTGGAACGGGCGGGGGACGTGGTGCTGGCGGCCGGGGACGGGATCGCGGTCCTCGATCGCCGGGCCCTCGGGGCCTTGCCTCCCGCCCTGGGCCGGCGCATCCTCCGGGGGTGCCTCGAGGGTGACCCGGCGGGTCCCGTCCGGCCCGGGGCGGCGCACCTGGAGGCGCTGCTGCGGCTCGCCCGGGCGGAGGGCCCGGGAACGCGGCTCGACCTGCCCGCGGGGTGGACGGCCCGCCGGGAGGGCGGGCGGCTCGTCCTGGAGAAAGCGCGATGAGGACCCTGGCTCCCGAGATCCTGATCACGGAGGACGCCCTCGCCCGCCGCGTCCGGGAGATGGCGGAGGAGATCACCCGCGACACCCCCGAAGACACCGAGATCGCGGCCCTCGTCGTGCTCAAGGGGGCGTTCGTCTTCGCGGCGGACCTGCTGCGCGGGATCCCCCGGCGGGTGCGGATCGGTTTCCTCGAGACCCACAAGGTGCCGTCCCGGCCGGGCACGGCCGACTTCGCGTTCACCCACCCGTTCCGCATCGAGGGGAGCGACCTGCTGCTGATCGAGGACATCCTGGACACGGGGGTGACCCTCAGCCACCTCCTGTCCCGGCTCCGGGCCCGGCGGCCCGCCCGCCTGCGGACCGCGATCCTCCTGGACAAGAAGCCCCGCCGGACGGTGGAGGTGGACGTCGACTACGTGGGCTTCGAGATCCCCGACAGGTGGGTGGTCGGCTACGGCCTCGACGACGACGAGACGTACCGCAACCTGCCCTACATCGGGTACGTCGAGGAGGCGTCCTGACCGCGGCGGGCCCGGAAAACGCCCGGACGGGCGCGCGGGGCGGTTCCAAGTTACTGTAATAAGGAGGCAACGGCGATCGCGGCCCCGCGCTCGCCCGGAGGTCTTCGTGAACCAGCATGTCAAGACGATCCTGGTCTGGGTGGTCATCCTGGTGGCCCTGGTGGTGGTCATCCGGTTCTTCTCCCAGGGCGCCCGGGCCCAGTCCACCCTGACCCAGACCGAGTTCTACGGCCGGCTGGACGACGGCCAGGTGGCCGAGGTGACGATCACCGGCGACGAGTTCGGCTACCAGATCGAGGGGAAGCTGAAGGACGGCACCGCCTTCACCACCTACACGGTCAAGGACGAGAAGCTCCTGGCCCGCATGCGGGAGAAGGGGGTCTCGATCCGGGCGGAGCGCCCCCGGGACGGGACGTTCCTCGTCAGCCTCCTTTCCTGGGCCCCGATGCTGCTGTTCATCGGCGTGTGGATCTTCTTCATGCGCCAGATGCAGTCCGGGGGCAACAAGGCGCTCTCCTTCGGCAAGTCCCGGGCCAAGCTCCTCACCCCCTCGGGCAAGAAGGTCACCTTCGCCGACGTGGCGGGCTGCGAGGAGGCCAAGGAAGAGCTGCAGGAGATCATCGAGTTCCTCAAGGACCCCCAGCGGTTCCAGCGACTCGGCGGCAAGATCCCGAAGGGCGTCCTGCTGATGGGTCCCCCCGGCACCGGGAAGACGCTCCTCGCCCGGGCGATCGCCGGCGAGGCGAACGTGCCCTTCTTTTCCATCTCCGGCTCCGACTTCGTCGAGATGTTCGTCGGCGTCGGGGCCTCCCGCGTGCGGGACCTCTTCGAGCAGGGGAAGAAGAACGCGCCCTGCATCATCTTCATCGACGAGATCGACGCGGTCGGCCGGCACCGGGGAGCGGGCCTGGGCGGGGGTCACGACGAGCGGGAGCAGACCCTGAACCAGCTCCTCGTCGAGATGGACGGTTTCGAGTCGAACGACGGCGTCATCCTGATTGCGGCGACCAACCGGCCCGACGTGCTCGACCCGGCGCTCCTGCGCCCGGGCCGCTTCGACCGGCGGGTCGTCGTCGGCCGCCCCGACGTCCGGGGAAGGGAGGAAATCCTCCGGGTCCACGCGAAGCGGATCGCCCTCGGGGAGGACGTCGACCTTTCCGTGATCGCCCGGGGCACGCCGGGCTTCTCGGGGGCGGACCTCGCCAACCTGGTCAACGAGGCCGCCCTGCTGGCGGCCCGCCGGGGGAAGAAGAAGGTCGAGGCGGAGGACTTCGACGTCGCCAAGGACAAGGTCATGATGGGGGTGGAACGCCGCAGCCTGATCATCTCCGAGGAGGAGAAGCGGAACACCGCCTACCACGAGGCGGGACACGCCCTCGTCGCCTTCCTCGAGCCCCACGCGGACCCCCTGCACAAGGTGACGATCATCCCCCGGGGGATGGCTCTCGGCGTCACCCAGCAGCTCCCCGAGGACGACAAGCACACCTACACGAAGGAATACCTCCTCGCGACCCTCTCGGTGATGATGGGCGGTCGGGCCGCCGAGGAGCTGTTCATGGGTCACCAGACCACCGGCGCCGGCAACGACATCGAGCGGGCGACGGAGGTGGCCCGCAAGATGGTCTGCGAGTGGGGCATGTCGGAGAAGATCGGTCCCCTCACCTTCGGCAAGCGGGACGAGCAGATCTTCCTCGGCCGGGAGATCGCCCGGCACCGGGACTACTCGGAAGCCACCGCCATCGAGATCGACCGGGAGGTGCGGCGGATCGTCACCGAGGCCTACGAGCGGGCCCGGAACCTCCTCGAGGAAAACCGGGACGCCCTCGTCCGCCTGGCCGAGGCCCTCCTGGAACGGGAAGTCCTGGACGCCGAGCAGATCCGGATCCTGGTGGAGGGAGGAACCCTGCCCGAGGTGGAGGACAGCCCGGGCGGCGGCCTCGGGGCGGTGGCCCGGGCGGAGGAAGCGCCGGCGGACGCGGCCCGGGAGGACGAAGAGCCCGGTGCGCTCCCGGGCGATCCCGCTCCCCAGCCGAGCTGATCCTGCCGATGGCGGTCCGCTACCCCCTCGCCCTGGACGCGGCCGCCCCCGGCGAGGCGGCGCTGTTCCTCTCGCCCGCGGGCCTGGGGGAGCACGCCGCCCGGCTGCCCCTGCCCTGCCGCCTGCTGCGCCTGCCGCCGGGGTCCCCCGTGCCGGAATCCCCGCCGGGCGGAGTCGTGCGTCTCGAGGGGCCGGGAGGCGTCGTCCTCGCCGGGCCGGCCCGGGCCCTGGGGGCCGCGGTCTCCCCGGAGCTGCGGGGTCTTCTCGACCGGCTGGACCGCCCGGGAGCGGGGATCCGGTTCGCCGACGGGGAGACCTGGAGCCCGGGGGGGCGGACCCGGGTCATGGGGATCCTGAACGTCACCCCGGACTCCTTCTCGGACGGCGGCCTGTGGAACGACCCTGACCGCGCCCTCGCCCGGGCGGCGGAAATGCTGGCAGAGGGGGCGGACCTCCTCGACGTGGGCGGGGAGTCCACCCGCCCCGGGGCCGCCCCGGTGGACCCGGCGGAGGAACGCCGGCGCGTGGTGCCGGTGATCCGGGCGATCCGGCGGGAGTTTCCCCGCGCCCGCATCTCGGTGGACACCCGGCGGGCGGCGGTGGCGGCGGCCGCCCTCGGGGAGGGAGCAGACCTGGTGAACGACGTTTCCGCCCTGGGAGACCCGGCGATGGCGAAGGTCGTGGCCCGGGGGGAGGCTCCCGTGGTCCTGATGCACATGCGGGGGACCCCGGACCGGATGCAGGAGGACACCTCCTACGAGGACCTCCTCGGGGAGATCGCCGCCCACCTGGCGGAACGGCGTGACCGGGCCCTCGCCGCCGGGATCGCCGGTGATAGAATCCTGCTCGATCCCGGCATCGGGTTCGGGAAGTCGTTCGCCGGAAACGAGGAGATCCTTCGCCTGCTGCAGGGCCTCAGGGTCCTGGGAGCGCCCCTGGTGGTCGGCGTGTCGAGAAAGCGGTTCCTCGGGGCCCGGACGGGGGTTTCCGCGCCCGCCGGCCGGGTACCCGCGAGCCTCGCGGCGGGGATCGCCGCCGCCTGGCGCGGGGCGGACATCCTCCGGGTGCACGACGTGGCCGCGACCCGGCAGGCGCTGGCGGTCGCCGACGCCCTCGCTCCCCGGGCCCGGGGGGGGGACCGGCCGTGATCGACTCCTTCATCGACCTGCTCCGGCTCCGGGAACTCCGGGATCCCCTCTCCCTCCTCGACATCGGCATTCTCTGGCTCGCGATCTACCAGCTCCTGCAGCTCCTGCGGAAGACGCGGGCGGTGCAGATGGCCTGGGGGTTGCTGGTCGTCGTCGGGCTCTGGTTCGCGACCCTGCCGACGGGGCTCCTGCCGCTCAAGGCGGTCCACTGGGTCCTCGGCCAGCTGCTCTACTACGGCGGGTTCGCCGTCATCGTGATCTTCCAGGGCCCGATCCGGCAGGCCCTGGCCCGCTTCGGCCGGAACCCCTTCGCCCGCTTCCGCACGCCGGAGGAGAGCGGGCAGCGGGTGATCAAGGAGGTCGCCCTCGCCGCCTCGGCCCTCGCCTCCCGGAGGATCGGCGCCCTCGTCGTCCTCGAGCGGACCCAGGGCCTGCGCACGCTGATCGAGACCGGCATCGAGATGGACGCGATCGTCTCCTACGACCTCCTGATGAACATCTTCACGCCGAAGACACCCCTCCACGACGGCGCCGTCATCATCAGCAGCGGCCGTATCAAGGCGGCGAGCTGCTTCCTGCCCCTCTCCACCCAGCCCGGCATCTCCCACGAGTACGGGACCCGCCACCGGGCGGCGATCGGCATCTCGGAGGAATCGGACGCCATCGCGATCGTGGTCTCCGAGGAGCGGGGGATCATCTCCGTCGCCATGGAGGGCGGCCTCCACACCGACCTCGATACCCGCTCCCTCGTGGCGTTCCTCGAGGAGCACTACCTGGGGGACAGGGGCGAGGTGTTGTCGTTCTGGCAGCGGCTCTGGCGCCGGGGCGACCGGGCCCGGGAGGAGGCGGCATGATCCGCGACCTCCTGCGCCGGAACCTCGCCCTCAAGCTCGCCTCCCTGGTCCTCGCCTACATGCTCTGGGCCTGGGCGGTCGGCCAGGGGCCGGCGATCCGGCAGTTCTCCGCCCCGGTCCAGGTGGATCCTCCCTCTCGCGACTGGATCGTCCTGGAGTTCCGGCCCAGCTCCGTCCAGGTCCGGGTGGAGGGGGACCCGACCACGGTGCGGGGCATCCAGGCCGGAGAGGTCTTCGTCCGGGTTCACCTCCGACCCCCCTCGGCCCCGGCCGGCAGGCCCGCCCGGGTCGAGCAGCAGATCCTCCCGCGCGACGTCCAGGAGGTTCCCCGCGGGGTGCGGGTCATGGTTCTCGACGGCCTCGTGCAGGCCGTGCTCGAGAAGAGGCTCGTCCGGTCCCTTCCGGTGACCGCCGGGACCCGGGGGAAGCCGGCCGCCGGGTACGAGGTCGTCCGCACCGTGGTGACGCCCCCGAAGGCCACCGTCTCGGGTCCCCGGTCCCTGCTCGAGCCCCTCGATCACCTCGGAACGGACGGCCCCGAGATCGACGGGCTGGACGCGACCCGCGTCTTCCGGGGCGTGCCCATCGTCCTGCCGGAGGGGGTGAGCTCCCAGAAGGTCTCCGTCAACCCGGCGGCGGTCGACGTCCGGATCGAGATCGACCAGGTGCGGCAGGAGATGGAGTTCGAGGTCCCGGTGACGCCGACGACCACCGGCTGGAACGTGGAACCGGGCGTCGTGACCGCCCGGCTGAAGATCACGCCCGACCTGGCCGACCGGATCGCCGACCGGCTGCGGGCCGTCGTCGTCACCGACGACCTGCCGGCGGACGGACGGGTCCACCGGGTCCCCGTCCGGCTCCCCCTCGACGGCCTGGACCCGTTCTCGCGCTCCCGGGTGGAGGTGCTCGCCCTCGATCCGCCGCGGGTGCGGGTGCGGCGCCAGCGCCACCCCTGAGGAAGAGGTTCTCCCATGCGACGACGCTTCGGCACCGACGGGATGCGCGGAGTGGCCGGCGAGGAGCCGCTGGACCCGGCCACCCTCTACCGCCTCGGACGCGCCCTCGTGGCGACCCTGCGGGAAGAGCGGAACATCGAGACGCCGGCGATCTGCATCGGCCAGGACACCCGGGAGTCCTGCCGCTGGATCGCCTCCACCCTGGCCCAGGGGATCCGTTCCGCGGGCGGGGAGGTGACCAGCGCCGGCGTGCTCCCGACCCCCGGGCTCGCCCTCCTGGTCCGGGAGGGAGACTTCGCCGCCGGGGCGATGATCTCGGCCTCCCACAACCCGTGGCAGGACAACGGGGTCAAGCTGTTCGACCACGGCGGCAGCAAGCTGCCGGACGAGGTCGAGGCCCGGATCGAGGCCCGGCTCGACGGGGAGCCGTTCCCGCCGGGGCCCCCGGAGGAAACCCGCCTGGCGCCGGACCCCTCCCTCCACGCCCGGTACCTGGACTTCCTCCTGCGGTGCCTCGAGGGGGTGCGGCTGGACGGCCTGACCGTGGTCCTGGACGCGGGCCACGGGGCGGCCTTCGAGCTGGCGCCCGAGGCGTTCCGGGCGGCGGGGGCCAGGGTGATTCCCCTCTCCGTCGCGCCGAACGGGCGGAACATCAACGACGGGGTGGGCTCGCTCCACCCCGAGGTCATGGCCGCCGCGGTCCGGGACCACGGGGCGGACCTCGGGTTCTCGTTCGACGGTGACGCCGACCGTTGCATCGGGGCCTCCGCCCGGGGCGCCATCCTCGACGGGGACTTCGCCCTGTGGTACGCGGGGCGGGCCTTCCATGCCGCGGGGCGTCTGCCCGGGGCCACCGTCGTCGCCACGGTGATGAGCAACCTGGGCCTCGAGAAGGCGCTGGCGTCCCGCGGCATCGGGATGCTCCGGGCGCCGGTGGGAGACCGCTACGTCCTCCAGGCGATGCGCGAGGGCGGGTACGCCCTCGGGGGGGAGCAGTCCGGGCACGTGATCTTCCTCGACTACGCCCCCACGGGGGACGGCATCCTGACCGCCCTGACCCTGGCGCGCCTGTGGCGGTCCGGCGCGGGCGACCTGGACGAGGCCCTCGCCGAGATCCCGCGCTATCCCCAGGTCCTCCGCAACGTGCGGGTGCGGGAGAAGCGGCCGATCGACGCGGTGCCGGCCCTGGTCGCGGCGATCCGGGAGGCCGAGGAGGAACTCGGCGACGACGGGAGGGTGGTGGTCCGCTACTCCGGCACCGAGCCGAAGGCGCGGGTGATGATCGAGGGGGTCGACGCCGGCCAGGTGGAGCGCCTGGTGGCCTCGATCTGCGCCGTCTTCGAGCGGGAGCTCGGCGCCTGAGCGCCGGCCCGTTCCCGCAGGGAGGGTCCGTGATGGTCAAGCTGTCGGTCAACGTCGATCACGTCGCCACCGTGCGGCAGGCCCGCCGCGCCGACGAACCCGACCCGGTCGCGGCCGCCGTCCTGGCGGAGCTGGCCGGGGCCGACGGGATCACCTGCCACCTCCGGGGAGACCGCCGCCACATCCAGGACGAGGACCTCCGGCGCCTGCGCGCGGTGGTGCGCGGCCGGCTCAACGTGGAGATGGCCGCCACGAAGGCGATGCTGGAGGCGGCCCGCCGGGTCCGGCCCCACCTGGTGACGCTGGTGCCGGAGAAGCCGGGTGAGCTGACCACGACGGGCGGTCTCGACGTGCGCCGGCACCGGAAGCGCCTGCGGGAACACGTGGGGGCCCTCCGGCGCGCCCGCATCGGGGTCTCGATCTTTCTCGATCCCGACCTCGGCCAGGTGGAAGCCGCGGCGGAACTCGGGGTGGGCACGATCGAGCTGAACACGAACGCCTGGGCGGTCGCCCGCACCGGGCGGGCGGCGCGCCGGGCCTACGACGCCCTCGTCGCCGCCGCGGCGCGGGCCGGGGAACTGGGCCTCGTCGTCGCCGCCGGCCACGGGCTCACGGCGCGGAACGTCCGCCCGATCGCCGACATCCCGGAGGTCGAGGAGCTGAACATCGGCCACAGCATCGTGGCCCGGGCGACCCTGCTCGGCATCGAGGGCGCCGTCCGGGAAATGCTCGTGGCGATGGGCCGCTTCGACGCCCTGCTCCCGTGACGCATTCCCCGGGCGGGCGCATCCCCGCCCGCCCGGGGCATCCGTCACCTTCCGTCGGAACCCTAGTCGAAGAGGACGATGATCGTGAAATAGACGTCGATCGGCTCACCGTCCCTGGTCGCCGGGCGGTACCGCCACTGCCGCACCGCCTCGATCGCGGCCCGGCCGAACCCGAACCCGCCGGGCACCTCCTCCAGCACCTCGAGGTCACCCACCGTCCCGTCCCGGCGGATCACCGCCCGGAGGATCACCGTCCCCGAGACCCCCGCCGCCCGGGCCGCCTCCGGGGAGACCGGCCGTACCTTCGTCCCGGGAATCAGTTCCGGCTCCGTCACTCCATCCTCCCCCGGCGTCAGGACCTTCCGGCGTTGCCGCCCTCTCACCCGCAGCGATCGAGGCCGGGAGACCGGGCCTGCGGTGCCCGGCACGTCGAAGCTGACAATGATCGCGGCAAGCACGTCGACGGGGCGGCCGTCCTTCGTCGCGGCGCGGTACCGCCACTTCCGCACCGCCCTGATCGCCGCCCGGCCGAACCCGAACCCCCCGGGCTCCTCCTTCAACACCTTGAGGTCACCCACCGTCCCGTCCCGACGGATCACCGCCCGGAGAATCACGTACCCCTCAGCCTTCAGCTTCCGGGCGGCTTCCGGGTAGACCGGCCTGACCCTCGTCCCGGGGATCAGCTCCGGCTTCGTCACCCCGTCCACCCCCGGCGTCAGGACCTTCCCGCCGCGGGCCTCTCCCACCGGCAGCGGTACGACCTCCCCGCCCGAGCCTGCGGTTCCCGCCAACTGGAAGTTGACGACGACCCTGAAATACACGTCGACCGGGCAGCCGTCCTTCATCGCCGGACGGTACCGCCACTGCTGCACCGCGTCGATCGCCGCCCGGCCGAACCCGAACCCCCCGGGCGACTCCCTCAACACCTTGATGTCACCCACCGTCCCGTCCCGGTGGATCACCGCCCGGAGGGTCACCTTCCCCGAGACCCCCGCCGCCTGGGCCGCTTTCGGGTAGACCGGCCTGACCTTCGTCCCGGGGATCAGCTCCGGCTCCGTCACCCCGTCCACCCCCGGAGCCAGGACCTTCCCGCCCCGGGCCTCTCCCACCGGCGGCGGTGCGGACTCCCCGCGCGGCTTTGCGGCGCTCGCCAACTGGAAGTTGACGACGATCGTGAGATACACGTCGACCGGCCGGCCATCCTTCGTCGCCGGGCGGTACCGCCACTGCCGCACCGCCTCGATCGCCGCCCGGCCGAACCCGAACCCCCCGGGCGGCTCCTCCAGCACCTTGATGTCACCCACCGTCCCGTCCCGGCGGATCACCGCCCGGAGGGTCACCTTCCCCGGGGCCCCCACCTTCCGGGCCGCTTCCGGGTAGACCGGCAGGACCTTCGTCCCGGGGATCAGCTCCGGCTCCGTCACCCCGTCCACCCCCGGCGTCAGGGGGGTCTGACCGGGCCGCACCGGGGGCGGTCCGCCGTGGTCTTCCCCCCGTCCGGCCGCGCCGATCAGGAACGGGAACGCCGCGAGGAGAATCATTCCGCCGACCGCCCTCCACCGGAATGGACGGCGGCCCCCCTGCCGTACCGCACGCATGTTCATCGCTTTCAACCTCCTGGTCGCGTGGATCCTTCCACGCAATCCGTGACGTGGTTCCGCCATCCCCGGGACGGCGGTCCACGGTGTTCCTTCTGCCGCTTCCCTCATGACGCGCAGGAGGGCGGCGGCGCACCGCCTCCCCCTCGCCCGGCCGCGCCGGCAAGACCTTTACCGGGGCCCGCTCGCCCCGGGAAAGCCGTTTTCTTGCCGCGGTCCCCCGATCCATGCCGTCATCTCCCGTCATCTTTCTCCTACATTTCTCCCTGCCGGTCAATCCCGTCCGGGCTCGGTTGACAGATTTCCGTCCTTCTCCCTACCCTGCCCCGATCGGTGCGGACCGGCGCCCCGGGCCGCCACCGGGCACGGAGGGAGCGATGGGCGAGACCCCCGCAACACGGGAGAGCTGGGGCACCAGGATCGGCCTGATCTTCGCGGCGGCCGGCAACGCCGTCGGCATCGGGAACCTGCTCCGCTTCCCCGGCCAGGCCGCCACCCACGGCGGCGGCGCGTTCATGATCCCCTACGTCGTTTCGCTTCTCCTGTTCGGACTGCCGATGATGTGGGTCGCCTGGACGGTGGGCCGCCTCGGCGGGCGCTGGGGGCACGGGACGATCCCCGGGATCTTCGACCGGATGACCGGCGGCAGGGCCTGGGCCAGGTACGCGGGTGTCATCGGCGTGGCCCTGCCGATGGTGTTCATCATCTACTACGCCTACATCGAGGCCTGGTGCCTGGCCTACTCCTGGTTTTCCCTGCGCGGAACCTACGTGGGCGACGGCAGGCACGTCGTCGACCTCGCCGTCTTCCTCGATGAGTTCCTCGGGATGGCCCCGACCCACAACTACTTCTCCGGCGTGGGGGTGGCCCTGCTGTTCTTTCTCATCACCCTGGCGCTCAACGTCTGGATCCTCTACCGGGGCGTTTCCGGGGGCATCGAGCTGCTGGCCAAGATCGCGATTCCCCTGCTGCTTCTCTTCTGCCTCGTTCTCGGGGTCCGCGTGCTGACCCTCGGGACGATCAAGTCCTCGGTCCTCGACGGGCTGAACTTCCTCTGGAACCCGGATTTCAAGGCCCTGCTGAACTTCGACGTCTGGCTGGCGGCGGCCGGGCAGATCTTCTTCACCCTCTCGATCGGGTTCGGCTCCCTCGAGGTGTTCGGGTCGTACCTCGACGAGCACGACGACATCGCCCTCACCGGCCTGACCACCGCCTCGGTCAACGAGTTCGTCGAGGTGATCTTCGGCAGCATGATCGCGATCCCGGCCGCGGCCGTGTACTTCGGGGTGGAGCGGGTGCCGGAGATCGCCTCCGCCGGGACGTACGCGATCGGGATGGTCTCGATGCCGGAGATCCTCCGGGGCATCGGCGGGGTGCACCTGTTCGGCTCCCTCTGGTTCCTCCTCCTGTTCTTCGCGGCGTTCACTTCCTCGGTGGCGATCGGCCAGGTGGTGATGTCGTTCCTCCAGGACGAGGCCCGGCTCTCCCGCGCCTCGTCGGCGGGGATCGTCGGGGCGTTCTGGCTCCTCGGCGCCTTCCCCGTCATCTTTCTCTACAAGTACGGGGCCCTCGACGAGATGGACTTCTGGTCCGGGACGATCGGGCTGGTCGTCTTCGCGATCTTCGAGATCATCATCTTCGCCTGGATCTGGGGCATCGACCGCGGCTGGAAGGAGCTGCACCGGGGGGCGGAGATCACCGTCCCCGGCTTCTTCCGGCCGATCATGAAGTGGGTCACTCCCCCGCTGCTGGTCGTCATCTTCGTGACCTGGTTCATGGGCGCGATCCTCTCCGACAGCCTGGTGCCCCGCCCCAGCCTCCACTTCGGCATCGAGGGCCGCGCGGAGATCCGGGGCAGCTTCTCCCACCACGCTCCCGCCCCCGGCGACCCGGAGTACGCCGCGTTCCGGCAGGTGGTCGAGCGGCTCCAGCGCGCCGTCGACGAGACCGGGCACGACCTGCGGGGATGGCTCCAGGTGACGATCCATCCCTCCGCCCCGCTGGCCGTCGCCGGCTTCGCGGGGGATCCCGCCCTGCTCCAGCGGATCCGGCCGGACGACCTGCGGCACTGGCTCGAGCTGCAGCACCTCGCCTGGGAGCCTCCCCCGGGGGAGCCTCCCCACTCCCTCCAGGTGACGATCGCCTTCGAGGGCCGCTACCGGAAGACCGCGATCTGGATCACCCGGGTCACGATGCTCGCCTTCCTGTTCACCTTCGGCCTGATGACCTGGGCGATCTGGCGCCGGCGCGCCCGCGAGGCGGAAGGAGGTGCCGCATGACGGTCGGCGCGGTGATCTTCATGGGGCTGACGTGGGCCGGCGTCCTCGGCCTGACCGCCTTCTGCTTCTGGAAGGTGCTGGTGCCGGACCGGAAGCGGCGCCGGGGCGGACGCCGGAAGTGACGAGGCCGCCGGTGGAGCGTCTCCGGGCCCGGCTCGGGAGCGGCGATCCCCCCTCCCTCGGCGAGTTCCTGGAAGCGCTGGCGGACGCCGCGGACGCGGCGGACCTGGTCCCGGCGGGCCGGGCCCTGGCCGAGGAGGAACGGCGGGAAGCGCTGGCCCGGGCCGAGTCCGCCTGGTTCCGCCGGATGGGGTGGCGGGTGATGCGCCCGATGCTGGCGGTCGGGATCCTCGCCGCCGCCTTCTTCGCCTTCGGCCAGGAGAGCATCGATCCCGCCACCGGCTTCGGCATCTTCCTCCTCGGCGCCGGGTCGTTCTACGTCGTCCTCCAGGTCTACCTCCACCGCTGGGCCCGGGCCGGCCGGCGGCGCCTCGAGGAGGACCGCCGGGCGCTGCGGGCCCGCCTCCGGCAGCTCGCCTCCCCCCGGGACGCCTGACCGCCGCCCACCCCCCGGGAGCCGGCGCCCCCCGCGTCCGGGCGACGGACCCCGCCCCGGCCGGTGGAGCGGCCCGGGGGGGCGGGGTAGGATGGCCCCCCCACCCGCTCGTCCAGGACACGTCCGTCCGGCAAGACCCGGGGCCCCGCCGGCACCTGCGGCCCGGGGTGCCCGCGAGGAGGATCCATGGCCGCCAAGCTGATCGCCGAACAGGTCCCGATGATCCGCGCCGCCTACGAGAGGATGGCGGAGCGGGTCGCCGAGGCCCGCCGCCTGCTGGGGCGCCCGCTGACCCTGGCGGAGAAGATCCTGTTCTCCCACGCGGAGGGGCTCCACTCGGCTCCCGCGCGGGGAGAAACGTACGTCAAGTTCCGGCCGGACCGGGTCGCGATGCAGGACGCCACCGCCCAGATGGCGATCCTCCAGTTCATGCTCTCCGGCCGCGACCGGGTCGCCGCTCCCTCGACGGTCCACTGCGACCACCTGGTCCGGGCCGAGGAGGGGGTGGACCGGGACCTGCCGCGGGCCCTGGACGAGAACCGGGAGGTCTACGACTTCCTCCGGTCGGCGTCCGAGAAGTACGGCATCGGTTTCTGGAAGCCGGGCGCCGGGATCATCCACCAGATCGTGCTGGAGAACTACGCGTTTCCCGGCGGCATGATGATCGGGACCGACTCCCACACCCCGAACGCGGGCGGCATGGGGATGGTCGCGATCGGCGTCGGCGGGGCGGACGCGGCGGACGTGATGGCCGGCCTGCCCTGGTCCCTGCGCTGGCCGAGGCTGATCGGTGTTCACCTGAAGGGGAAGCTCTCCGGCTGGACGGCGCCCAAGGACATCATCCTGCGGGTGGCCGAGATCCTGACCGTGAAGGGCGGCACCGGGCACATCGTCGAGTACTTCGGCGAGGGCGTCGCCTCCCTCTCCCTGACCGGCCGGGCGACGGTGACGAACATGGGGGCGGAGATCGGCGCCACCTGCTCCCTCTTCCCGTTCGACTCCCGCACCGTCCGCTACCTCGAGATGACCGGGCGGGAGGAGATCGCGCGGCTCGCCGAGGCCCACGCGGCGGACCTTTCCGCCGACCCGGAGGCCTGGTCCGACCCGGAGAAGTTCTACGACCGGGTGATCGAGATCGACCTGGACGAGCTCGAGCCGCACATCGTCGGGCCCCACACCCCGGACCTCGGGCGGCCGGTGAGCCGGCTGGGCGAGGAGGCGCGGAAGAACGGGTGGCCCCTCGAGGTGACCGCGGCGCTCGTCGGCTCCTGCACGAATTCCTCCTACGAGGACCTCGGCCGGGCCGCCCACGTCGCCCGCCAGGCC
Source organism: uncultured Acidobacteriota bacterium (assembly GCA_964582785.1). Lineage (GTDB taxonomy): Bacteria > Acidobacteriota > Polarisedimenticolia > J045 > J045 > JAMOQA01. The sequence goes on from CAZOTT010000040.1 coordinate 19,343, forward strand.
CTTGCCGCGGGCATCCGGCCGCAGGCGTCCCTCTGGATCAGTCCCGGCTCCGAGCAGGTCTACGCCACCGCGAAGCGGGACGGGCTGCTCGAGCCCCTCGAGCAGCTCGGGGCGAAGATCCTGGCCTTCGCCTGCGGCCCCTGCATCGGCCAGTGGAAGCGGCACGACATCGAGGACGGCCAGCCCAACTCGATCGTCACGTCCTTCAACCGGAACTTCCCCCGGCGGAACGACGGCAACCCGGGGACCCACGCCTTCATCGCCAGCCCCGAGATCGTCATCGCCCTCGCCCTCGCCGGGTCCCTCGACGCGGACCCGGTCCACGGGGAGATCCAGGGGGTCAGGCTGGAGCCTCCGGTGGCGTCCGAGCTGCCCGAGAAGGGCTTCGAGGAACGCCGCGAGGGGTACGTTCCGCCGCGGGAAGACGGCGGCGCGGTCCAGGTGATCGTCCGGGAGGACAGCGAGCGGCTCCAGCTTCTCTCCCCGTTCCCCGAGTGGGACGGGAAGGACTTCGAACGGCTGCCGGTCCTGCTCAAGGCGAAGGGGAAGTGCACCACCGATCACATCTCTCCCGCCGGCCCCTGGCTCCGCTACCGGGGGCACCTCGACCGGATCTCGAACAACATGTTCCTCGGCGCCAACAACGCCTTCACCGGCGAGACCGGCACCGCGATCAACGTGCTGACCGGGGAGAAGGCGGAGATCCCGCGGGTGGCCCGCGCCTACCGGGAGGCGGGCGTCGGCTGGGTCGTGATCGGGGACGAGAACTACGGCGAGGGCTCGTCGCGGGAGCACGCCGCGATGGAACCCCGCTACCTGGGAGCGAAGGCGGTGATCGCCCGCTCGTTCGCCCGGATCCACGAGACGAACCTCAAGAAGCAGGGGGTGCTCGCCCTCACCTTCGCCGACCCGGCCGACTACGACCGGATCGGCCCGGAGGACCGGGTCTCGATCGTCGGGCTCGCCGACCTGGCGCCGGGAAAGCCGGTGACCGTCGTCGTCCACCATCCCGACGGCTCCGAGGAACGGTTCCAGGCGAACCACTCCTACACGGAAGAGGAGCTGGAGTGGTTCCGTGCCGGGTCCGCCCTGAACTACCTGAGGAAGCAGAACCGGGGCTGAGCCGGCCGGCCGCCGGATCCGCCGGGCGGGGGCGCGCGGGCCGCGCCCCCGCCTTCGTCCGTTCCGGTTGCCCGTCCGGGACGGGTTGCCTATCGTGAGGCGGCCCCGACCGGAGGAGAACCGATGGCAGGAACCGCAGCCGACGCGCCCCGGAACCCCCTCAGGGAAATCGTCCAGCCGTTCATCGACCTGGTGCACGCCCCCCGGGCGCTCTGGGGCGTGAACCTCGGGTACCTCCTCGAGGGCTTCGTCTACTTCGGCATGCTCGGCTACCTGGCGATGTACTTCTCGGACTTCGTCTTCCGGGGCGTGCCGAACGCGGACGAGTGGGCCCACCCGATGGTGGGGTTCCTCACCGCCGGCATCACGATCTCGATGTTCTTCCTCGGGTTCGTGCCGGACCGGTTCGGGGTGCGCCGGGGCCTGCTGCTCGCGTTCACCTGCCTGTTCGTCGGCCGCGTGATCATCGCGGGCGCGCCGGACCTGGGGCTGAAACCCGGCCTCTGGGGATCGCTCCACCTGGCGACGATGCTGGGGCTCTTCCTCGTCATCGTCGGCTACGGCATGTACCAGCCGTCCGCCTACGCCGCGGTGCGGCAGTTCACGACCCCGAAGACGGCGGCGATGGGATTCGCCATGCTCTACGCCCTGATGAACCTGGGCGGTTGGCTGCCGACCTTCATGTTCCTCGTCCGGGACGACGAGTACCTGGGCCTCGGGATCCACGGGGCGTACTGGTTCTACGCCGGGCTGACCCTGGTGGCCCTCGTCGCGACCGCCGTGATCCTGACACCGCGGGTCGTGCGGGAGGCGATCGAACGGGCCCGGCGGGAAACGGCCGCGATCGAGGCGGAGGAGAAGAGGGAGCGGGAGGAGTCCGGCAGCCCGGAACCGGAGAACCTGGCCGACCGGAACGTCGGCCGGGTGGCGGTTCCGCCGCACCTGTGGATCTCCCTGCTGGTGCTGGTCGCCGCGGCGTTCTGGTTCCTGCCCTGGCCCTGGGCGGCGGGGTTCACCGCGGTTCTCGCCGGGACCCTCTTCGTGCCCCGGGTCCGGCAGTGGCTGGCGAACCATCCCTTTTCCGACGCCAAGTTCTTCGTCTTCATCTTCTCCCTGATCCCGGTCCAGACCCTGTTCACCTACAACTGGCTGATCCTGCCCCAGTACATCCACCGCGCCTACGAGGGCTGGATCGGGCAGAAGTTCGAGGTGGCCGCCAACTTCAACCCGCTGCTGATCTTCATCCTGGTCCCGGTGGTCACGGCGCTCACCCAGAAGGCGAAGGTCTACAACATGATGATCCTCGGGACCGCGGTGATGGCGGCCCCCGCCTTCTTCCTCGCCCTCGGCACCAACGCCCTGACCCTGTTCGCCTACCTGGTCGTCATGACGGTCGGCGAGGCGATGTGGCAGCCGCGGTTCCTCCAGTACGCGGCCGAGATCGCCCCGGAGGGGAAGACCGGGATCTACATGGGGGTCGCCCAGTTCCCCTGGTTCCTGACGAAGATGCTGGTCCCGTTCTATTCCGGCTGGTTCATGCAGCACTTCTGTCCCGCCACCGGTCCCCGGCACCCGGAGCAGATGTGGCTCTGGTTCGGGCTGATCGCCATCGCTTCCCCGGTCCTCCTCGTCCTGCTCAAGGGCTGGCTGGGGAGGGACTTCAGGACCCGCGCCTGACCCGGGAGCCCCGGCCGTGGACGCCCTGGTCGCCACGTACCGTCTCCCCGCGGGCAGCGGCGCGGAAGCGCGCGCGCGCGCCGAGGCGATCGCCCTCGAGCAGACCGTCGAGCTGCCCCGCGCCGCGGTGACGGACCCGTTCGTCGAGCGGGCCTTTCTCGGGCGGGTCCTCGAGGTGCGCGGCGTCCCGGGGGGCGGCCACGTCGCCCGCATCGCCTACCCCGTCGCCTGTTTCGACGGCGACCCCCTGCTCCTGCTGGGCGTCCTCTTCGGCAACACCTCCCTCCAGCCCGGCATCGAGCTGGCGGACCTGGAGATCCCTCCCGGGACCGCGCGCACCTTCGGCGGCCCGCGTCACGGCATCCCCGGGCTGCGGGCCCTCGCGAACGTCCCGGACCGGGCCCTGACCGCCGCTGCCCTGAAACCGATGGGTCTGTCCGCGGAGGCGCTGGCCGGTTTCGCCGCGGTGTTCGCCCGGGCGGGCATCGACGTGATCAAGGACGACCAGGGCCTCCTCGACCAGGCGACCTGCCGTTTCGAGGACCGGGTGCGGGCGGTGACCCGGGCCGTCGAGCGGGAAGCGGAGAGGACCGGGCGCCGGGCGGTCTACGTGCCCTACCTGGCCGGCTCCCCCGGGCAGCTTCCGCGCCGGCTCGACCTGCTCCGCGACCTGGGGACCCGGGC